>JAQBOP010000334.1 GCA_028287975.1 Mucilaginibacter sp.
CCATACCACAAGGTCGGGCGCATTATCAGCGTCAACAGGCAGGCCATCATTTTTTAAAGCTTCCTTACGCATGGCTACATATTGTGCGGTATTCATCATAGCATAATGGCGCATCACTTTATTAAAACCCTGTGAAACACTGGCGTTAAAATCTGTAACATGTGACCTATTCTTTTTAGTATTGATAAGTATTACGCCATTAGCCCCTCTTGAACCATAAATAGCTGTTGCATCAGCATCCTTTAAAACAGAAATGCTTTCTATGTCCTTTGGGTTTAAACCAAACAACGGGCTTTGGCCACCGGCAGGCGTACCACCGATGCTGCCAAGCTGGTACTTACTAAGATCAGGAAGGATATTTGCGCCTTTAGACTGATCAGTACCGTCCAGGTTCAACGTAGTAATTGGCATTCCGTCAATAAGGATCAACGGATCACCACTTACCAGGGGATTGATATTGTTTCTGCCCCTTATCTGTATTTTTACCGGGGCACTGGCAATACCGCTGGTAGGGGTTATTACCAGGCCCGGAACCAGGCCGCGTAAAGCGAGCAACGGATTCATTACCGGTTGATTTTCTATATCTTTTGCTGTAATGGTAACTGAGCTTCCTGTATTTCTCGCACGGGTAGTGGTACCGTAACCAATAACAATTTCATCAAGCTGCTTAATTTCTTCTTTTAAAGTAATCTCGGCAAATATGCCGTTTACTACAACAGTCTTGATTTGTTCTGCCTGGCTCTTATTTACAGCAACCATCGTGTAGACGCCGTTAACTTTGCGAATAACTCCCTCAAATGCTTCAAGGCCAACCATACTAAATTGAATGACGGTACCTTCATCAAGATTTTTAATAATAAACTTCCCTTGGTTGGCTGTAAAAGTCTGGAAACCGGTACTCTTTATCCTTATGGAAACGTTATCTAAATAATTTCCTTTAACATCACGGAGCACGCCGGACACAGATATAGGGATCTGAGCCTGGATGGCCGCTTTGATCTTATCAAAAAATGAAAGTTCTTTTTGTTCGATAACTACCGTTTTCTCTACTATTTTAAAGCTTAAAGGCAAATCTTTAAAGCAGGATTGCAGCGCGTCTTCAAGTGAGGCGTCTTTTACATTAACGCTTACACAGATGCTTTCCAGATCAAAATTATTGCTTATAAATACATAACCGGTTTGATTTTTAATAGATTGCAAAACATTAGCTAAGGGCGTGGCCTTTTCGTGCAGCGTAATTTTTTGACTATATCCTCTGGCACTTGCCTGGACAAGGGCTATGAGCAACATAAACGTTGTTAGTTTCATAACCAATAGGGTTTTTTTGAGGAGCCGCGAACGTGATCGCGCACCAATACTAATAGCACTAAATTTCATTACATTTGTACTGTTTGGGTTAATACATGAACTTGTTACACAATTTGTTTATCCCGACCTTATCGGGAAAGGGTTAATCCAGACTTTAGCCGTGGTTGTGCTTCGACTCACTTCCACGGTTTTCTTTTTGCCCTTGTTTGCTATTAGCTTTGTTGTCGTAAGTGTTTTTTCATTCTGTTGGGGGATTAATCGTTAATTAATAGGGTTAATTCTTATCAGTAACTATGATTTTCTTTCCATCTATCCGGAAATTGACTTTTAAATTGTTAAGTACTTCAAAAACCTGCGAAGCTTTCATGCTGCGGTATACTTCGCCCGTGATGTCTGTCTTAGGGATTTGGCCTTCGTAAAACACCTGCACATCGTACCAACGGCTAACCTGCCGCATTACCGTTTTCAAATCGGCATGATCAAAATGGAACAAGCCATTTTTCCAGGCGATTACTTCTGCAAGGTTTGCCTCTTTTAATCGGATCTGTTCATTGCCAACCCTGTCAACTGCCTGTTGACCAGGTGTCAGTACCACATGTTCTTTGTTTTTACTTACGCTTACACTACCTTCAATTAATGTAGTCCTTACAGCAGTTTCGTCATCAAAAGCGTTAATATTGAACTCGGTGCCTATATCCTCAATAATTTGATCTTTTACAGTTACTCTAAATGGCTGGGCAGCATTGTGTTTTACACTAAAGTAAACTTGGCCCGTAACAGCAACTCTTCGCTCGCTACCTGAAAATACAACCGGATAAGTTATAGAAGATCCTGCATCAAGCGTTACCTTGGTACCATCCGGTAATTCGATTTGGGGCCATTGGCCACCTCGCGGTGTAGTAATTGTTTGATAGGCCGGCTCATCCCTGTATTCAGAAGCAACAGTATTGTTTTCATAGTTAATACTGCCATTCGTGTTCTTTTTAACTACCAGGTTTGCGTCACTTGCTATAATACCCGGTTTTGCATCGGTAAGGCTTATTTTTTTACCGTTGGATAATGTCAAAATTGCCTTATTGCTGCCAGGTGACAGGTCGTTTTTAACTATTTGAACATTTTGGCTTTGAGCTAAGCGTTTGTTTATAAAGAAGTAAGCTCCAATTGAAAGGATAAGCAAAGCCGCCGCCGCATATTTTAAAATGCCCGGACGGCTCCAGATAGATTGTACTTTTATTGCGCGCAGCTCAAGCTTTCTGAATTTAACTTTTTGCAACGCGGCCGGCGTATCAAAAGCGTGGAAAGCAGCATGAGTGGATTCCAGCCGGTTTTCATTAATAAGTTGTTCGAATACCCGGCGGTTTTCCGGGTTTCGGTTTATCCATTCATTTAACTTAACCGCTTCATCAGAACTCAATTGCGCGTTGAGATACCTGGCTACCAGGTCTATAATGCGTAATGCTTCTTTTATTTGTTTTTCGTCCATAAACAATTCTTATCCGAATTGCTGTTATAACGGGCGTAGTTATTGTTTTATCTAAAAGAAATTAAGTTATTTTTAACAAAGGGTTAAATGTTTGTTAAATGGAAGAAAATAAGCGCGGTAAGCGCAAGGCCAAGATCTTCGTCTGTTAAGCGATCTTTAAGTAGTTTAAGGCCACGCATTTTTTGATTATTTACCGTACTAACAGTTACACCTAGTTTAGCGGCAACTTCTGCCGGTTTAAGCCCCTCTTCAAAAGTCATCCGTATGACTTTCCTGCATTGTTCAGGAAGTGTGTCTACAAGGCTAAAGAGTTGATTAGCCAGTTCTGTGTCCATCAAAATTTGCAATATATCACTCTCCTGAACTGTCAGTTGGGCTGCAATATTTGATTCATGCCTGCTTTTAACCCCCTGGTGATCCAGATAATCGAAGCCGGCATTTTTTACGCCCATATATAAAAAAGAGCGGAGTGATGATACACGTTCAAAATTATTATGTCTTTGCCATGCTTTAAGTAAAATATCCTGTACTATATCTTCTGCAGTGAAGGGATCTTTAACTATTTGGCTGGCAAAATAGCATAATGGCTCATAAAAATAACTGAACACCCGTTCAAATGCCGTTTCATCGCCTTTTGCAAAAAAAGACGACAACTCTTGCTCATTTAGGGGTAATCGTGTAGCCATCTACTCAGTTAATTAAACGAATATAAGAAAAAGGGCATAAAATTCTCGAAAATAACAATGATTAAAATACATTTGCCCGGCTAAGGGCCATGTAAATTATAAAACTATCAGCCCGAGCCAACAAATGAACTAAATTCTGTAGTCCGATAAAATACATGAAATAGTAAACTAAATTCTATCATTTTAATTTTAAGTCTACGCATTAGGTTTCATGTTGACGAATGAATTTTGTGTTAAATTTTTATTATATTCGTTATTCGTAACAAGAGTATGACCCGGTGCAGCGAACTCGATGATCAGGAATTAATTTCTCTGCTGATACAGAGCGACCATGCCGCGTATACTGAAATATACAATCGTTATTGGCAAACCGCTTACCGGGCCGCCTTAAATGTTCTTAAAGATGAAGATACCTGCTTAGATATTGTCCAGGATGTATTTGTGTGGCTATGGAATAACAGAGAGAAATTAGCTATAATATCCTTAAAACCTTATTTAATTACGGCCGTAAAATTCAAGATGCTTAACGTAATCCGAAATGGCAAGTTTAAAGAAGAGGCCATCAAAGTTATGCAGGCATCAGAAATATCGCTAAGTTTTATTGAAAACAGCATCGAAGTAAAGGAACTAAAATCCATTATTGAGCAATTTACAGAAACGCTTCCTGAACAGGCTAAAAAGATTTTTCATTTGAGCCGAAATGAGCACCTGACTCATAAACAAATTGCCGAACAGCTGGAACTATCTGAAAAAACAGTAAAAAATCAGATTAATATTTCTCTAAAAAGATTAAAAACCTCGCTTGGGCGTATGTCTTTTTGGGTAATTTTCATTTTTTAATGGAATTTTTCATTTTTATTTGGGCCCTAAGCCCAATTCATGTGCCTATATATTGATTGCCGGGCAAAAAAGCGTCGCAATTCAATTTAAATGTATATAGATAAACAAGATCTTATTGCTTTAGTTGATAAAATTTTAAACAAAGAAGCTTCTGATGAAGAAATAGCCCGCTATAACGAATGGTTTAATGCTTTTCAAAAAGATACCGGCGAAACTATTGATAACGCGGAAGCAGTTAGGTCGCTCTTATTGTCACGGATAGAAAATGAAATAAGTTTAGCCAATGATAATAGCAGTAATATAAGATCACTGGTTTATCGTATCGCAATTGCAGCCAGTGTAATCTTATGCATATCTGTCAGCGCCTTTTTTTTGCTGCGCAAAACCCCTTCCAAACAAACTTCACTGGTAACAAATAATGATTTACTTCCGGGTACTAATAAAGCTACTCTGACCATAGGCAACGGTAATAAAATCATTTTAACCGATGCTAAAAACGGCAAACTTGCGGTGCAGGGCAATTCGGCTATTAATAAAACAGCCGAAGGGCTTGTGGTTTACCAACCCGAGCAAAAAGCCGCTGAAAAGGAAACTGTTTATAATACATTAACAACGCCACGCGGTGGTAAATACAACCTGGTATTAGCTGACGGAACAAAAGTATGGCTTGATGCGGCGTCATCGATCACCTATCCAACCACATTTACCGGCACTGACCGTGAAGTAAAAATGACAGGGCAGGTTTATTTTGAAGTGGAGCACAATGCCGCAAAACCGTTCAGGGTAATGGTTAACCATCAAACTGTCCAGGTTTTAGGTACCCACTTCAATATCAATGCTTATGATGATGAACCAGGTATAAAAACCACTTTACTGACAGGTAAAGTATTGGTATCTAAGGGCGTCGAATCGGCTATTTTAATGCCGGGGCAGCAATCTATAGTCTTATCGTCAGGAAATAAAATTTTTGTTAAAACGGCAAGCCTTGAAGAAGCAACGGCATGGAAGGACGGCTATTTTCATTTTGAATCGGACAATATCCAAACAGTTATGCGGCAATTTGCGCGGTGGTATGATGTTGACGTACAATTTGATGGCAATGTACCGGAAAGGGCTATTAGCGGAGATATTGACCGGAATTCAAAAGCTTCGGTTGCACTGCGGATCCTGACTTTATTAAAGGTGCATTCTAAAATAGAAGGCAAAAAGATAATCATTACGCCCTGAAATTATTACGCTATCAAATGAATATTATGTTATTTGAAACAATGAATTGAAGTATATCCCCAATTAATATTAACAGATTGATTAACCCCTAAAAAAACAAGTATGAAAAAACAGTTGCAGCAGTAGTAAAATCAACTAAGGTTATCAAAGGCAAGAAACCGCGAAAGTGATTGGACCCACTTCCGCGGAAAATATCCGGATTAACCCTTCCGCCAGCTGGCGGATAAAACAATTTGACAAGAGTTATAAGTATTAACCCAAACAGTACAAATGTATGAAATTTAGTGCTATAAGCATTGCTGTGCCAAAAAGAGCATGGCCTTCCCCCTCAAAAATACTATTGATTATGAAGCTCACCACGCTTATACTAATCATGGGCCTGTTACAGGTCAGTGCAAATGGATTCAGCCAGATCACCCTTAACGAAAAGAATGCGCCTATCGGTAAAGTTTTACAATCCATTAAAAAGCAGAGCGGTTATTATTTCGTTTACGATGAAAATGACTTAAAAAATCAAAAAACAACCATCAATGTAGTAAACTCAACCCTGGAAGAAACGTTGACGCAATGTTTTAAGAACATGCCGTTCAACTACCAGGTACTGGATAAAAATGTGGTAATTACGGCTAAAGAAAAGGAAGCTATACCCGTTGTACCGATTAAAATCCTGACAGACACTATCAATATGAGTGGCCGCATTGTCGGCCCGGATCAAAAGCCCCTTACCGGAGCGACCGTAACGATAAAATTTATCGATATGGGCATAAACAATACCGGCGAAATAAAAATTGGTACCGGCCCGGCTGGAGGATTTATGATAAAAGGCGTTAAAAAAAATGCACTTGTCAGAATATCTTTCGTAGGTTATACGACTAAGGAAGTAAAAGCTACAGAAGGCTTCAAAATCATTCAACTGGATATTGCCAACTCTCAATTAGATGAGACCAGGATAATTGGCTACGGTACCGAATCAAGAAGGTTCAGTGTTAATTCAACCTCTGTAGTAACCGCACAGGATATTGAGCAACAGCCGGTAACTAACGTATTACAGGCGCTGGATGGCCGTGTACCGGGATTGGTGGTCAGTCCTACCAGCGGCGTTCCCGGTTCTGTTATACGGGTTCAGGTACGCGGGCAAAACACCCTTGCGCCATCTCCCGCCATTTCTACCTATAACCAGCCCTTATTTATTTTAGACGGCGTACCTGTTGCGGCTCAAAATGTGAACATTAGCGCGTTAAATTCCTTTGGCGGTGCAAATAATTTGGTTACTAACAGCGGTATAAGCCCGATAAATGGCCTTAATCCGAGTGATATAGAGAGTGTAACTGTATTAAAAGATGCCGATGCAACAACTGTTTATGGTTCACAAGGCTCAAACGGCGTTATTGTAATAAACACAAAGAAAGGGAAACCCGGAAAAACACAATTTAGTTTACAGCTTGATGACCAGAATAATACCATTACCCGTACTTATCAAATGTTAAACACCCAGCAATACCTGCAGATGAGAAAGCAGGCTTTTGCGAATGATAAGGTTACCCCAACGGCTACAAATGCGCCGGACCTGACGGTTTACGATCAAAATAAATACACAAACTTTGCTAAGCGTTTTTTTGACGGATCATCAAATAACACAAACATACATGCCAGCCTTTCCGGCGGTTCTGCTAACTCAACTTTCCTCGCTTCTGCCGGCTACACCAGGTCTACCTATAACTTTCCCGGCGACTATGCGGATAACAGGCTGACGTTCCACAGTGCGTTTCATCATACTTCTGTTGATCACAAGCTCACAGTTGATTTTGGTACCGACCTGTCAAGTGATCGTAATAACTCTTCTTCATCACCCAATGTTGCAAGGGCATTGCAATTGCCACCCAATACACCCGATTTAACCGATGCTAACGGCAATTTAGTGTGGAGTTATAAGGGCGTTGACATAAGCAGTTACCAGATATCTTCTTACCTGAAACAACCGGCCTATATTCAGGACTTTCTCGTCAACAGCACTTTTAATATTGGGTACGAAATATTGCCGGGATTGAAAATAACTTTAAATAACGGGTATAATCGGAATGGTACCAATGAGTACCAGGGTTTTCCGCTGGCATCATTGTCGCCTGCCTATGCTACAACAAGTGCTTCATTTGCTTATAACACCTATCAAAGCATCTATATAGAACCGCAAATTACTTACAAACGTTCAATAAGTAAAGGAATTTTTAACGCCCTTTTAGGCGGAACCTATAAAAAGATGTTTAACGATAACCTTTTGCAAACAGGTTCCGGTTATTACAATGATGCGCTTATCACTTCTATCAGTAACGCTACTACGGTAACGGCATCTGAGGTACCCGGCATTACAAAGTATGCAGATGTATTTGCCCGTTTTGGATATGTATATGATAATAAATATATCATTAGTATATCCGGTAACAGGGACGCTTCAAGTGATTTTGGCCCGGGCCGCCAGTTTGGTAATTTCGGATCTGCGGGACTCGGATGGATCTTTTCGGAGGAACGGGGCTTCAAAGAATTAATGCCTCTTATCAGTTACGCCAAATTGTCCGGTAACTATGGAACAAGCGGTACCGATCCCGGCAGTGCATATTTATTCCATGATTTTTATGGACCCAGCAGCAGCAGATTGCCTTTCCAGGGTACCGGCACATTACAAGCTCTAAATTTATACAATCCGGATTTTAGCTGGGCTACTAAAAAGGCACTGAATGTAGCACTGGATTTAGGCTTGTTTAATGATAAACTACTCATAAACGCGGACTATTATGTAAACCGCACAAATGATCAGTTAGTCAGCGCACCTTTACCAAGTCAAACCGGCTTCGGTTCGGTATATGAAAACCTTAATGCAACCGTTCAGGATAAAGGGTTGGAGTTTACAATTACTTCAAGGAATATACAAACTAAAAACTTCGGCTGGACAACCACTTTTCAGATCAGTGGCAATCGTAATAAGCTGGTTGCATTCCCGGACCTGGCCACTTCTGCGTATGCTTCCCAATATGTTATCGGAAAGCCGGTAACTGAACTATATGGATATCAATACAAGGATGTAAATCCAACTACAGGCATATTTGAATTTTATGCTGCAGATGGAAAAACTGTTGTTCAGTATCCAAGCTCTTATCTCTCCTCCCAGGGTGGGGACAAAGTGCCTTTGGGAGATCTGGCACCAAGTTTCCAGGGCGGTTTAGGCAATACATTCAGGTATAAAAACTTAAGCTTGACGATATATTGCCAATTCTCCGATCAAAATTTAGCACCTAATTACTACTATGGTATTTATGCCGGCGTAATACCTGGAACGGAACAGAATTTTCCAACCTCCTTATTGGGCCAGTACTGGGAAAAACAGGGGGACGTTAAACCTTTGCAGAAGTTGACATCCGGCAAGGGCGGATTCACCACATCATTCCCTGTGCAAATCGCTGCTTCTTATTTTTCACAGTCTTCAGGCGCTTACAGCAGGGATTTTTATGTACGGATAAAAACAGCAGCTCTTTCTTATGGCCTGCCTGCCAAATGGGTTAAATCAGTACACATGAGTAGTTGCAGGTTATTTATCAATGCTGAAAACCTGTTAACATTTACCGGTTATAAATTCCTTGACCCGGAAACACCAGGGTTATATTTTGCGCTGCCTTTACAACGAATTGTTAGTGGTGGTTTATCGTTTGACTTATAATTTAAAAAAAATGAAAAAAATACAATTAATAAAAAACAGGATCAGCTGGCTGATATTAGTTTTATTTATTGCCCTGAATTTTTCCTGTAAAAAGCTTATTCAAATCCCTGTACACAATGCAGCTGAAATATCCACTGAACAGGTATTTGCAGATAGCGCGTCTACCATAAGCGCCGTAAAAGGCATTTACAATAATTTCCAGGAAACCAGTTCCGGCCATGTTAACCTGATGAATGGTTTGCTTGGCAATGTAGCAGGCCGTTCGGCCGACGAACTTATTTACATAGGCGCCGGTGATGAAGATCGAAACGCAATACTGGTTACCAACGGCGATATGGAAACTTTTTGGAAGAATGCTTACACCAACATATATCAAATGAATAGCTGTTTGGCAAACATTCCTTCAAGCAAGGTGATTAGCCAGCCATTGAAAAATCAATTATTGGGAGAAATTAAGGTAGTACGTGCGTTTTATTATTTTAACCTGGTTAATCTTTTCGGCGGAGTGCCCGTGGTTACCACAACAGATTATCATGTAACCGAATCGCTTCCCCGCGCTTCTGTTGATTCTGTTTACAGCCTCATTATATCAGACCTTACCGGCGCGCAAAAAATGCTTACGGCGGCTTATCCTTCGCCGGGTGCGGTTCCAAAAGCTCGTCCCAATCTATACGTGGCCGATGCCTTATTAGCTAAAGTATATCTTTACAGGCAGCAATGGGCAAATGCCGTTACGACTGCCGGACTGGTTATAAATTCGGGGGTATATAGTATGGTAAATGACCTTAACGGTGTTTTTCTGGATGGGAGCCAGGAGGCCATCTGGCAATTGCCAACGACTGGCTCGTATGTTCAAACAGCAGATGCGATAACTTATACGCCATATGCAAGTACAATTATTCCTGCCTACCAGATTGCGCCAGCCCTCAATAGCGCTTTTGAAACAGGCGATCTGCGTAAAACTGATTGGACAGGGGCAAACACGGTAACTACAGCCGGAAGTACTATGGTATATTATTATCCCCATAAATATAAAAACACATCTCTTGCCGCAACCCCGGTTGAAGATTTTATGTTTTTGAGATTAGCTGAACAATACCTGATCAGGGCTGAAGCAGAGGCTCATTTAAATGATATGACGGACGCGATTGCAGATCTGAATGTGATCCGTAATCCCGCCCGCGTAGGGTTGCCCACTTACACAGGGCCTGCCGACCAAACATCTGTTTTAAATGCTGTCATGCATGAGCGGCAGGTTGAATTGTTTTGTGAATGGGGAAACCGCTGGTACGATCTGAAAAGAACAGGTGCTATCGATGCTGTATTAGGTGCTGAAAAACCTGGCTGGCAGCCTTATGCCGCATTTTTTCCTATTCCACAGACCGAAATCCAAACCAATCCTTTTCTTAAACAAAACCCGGGATACCATTAAGTAATAATTTATAGCCACAATTCATTAAGCTTCCGGGGCAATTTTTTTGCCCCGGCTTGCTACTCTCATTTCAAAAAATCAAATATGGAACACCCAATTTTAAGTATTAAAGATTT
>JAQBOP010000363.1 GCA_028287975.1 Mucilaginibacter sp.
GGTGTCGTTCCGGAAAGTACAATTGTTTCGGAATCCGTAATATCAATAAAGATATCAAAAGATATTTCTGAGATTTATGGTTGGGATGATTCGCCTACGACCCTTCCCGTTTTTGTTTTTCCTACACAAGACTTTAAAGAAATAGCAATAGAATGGATGAATTACCTTCAAAGTAATTTGGATTTTAAAGCTTAAGTTCGTTAGTGATGATCGGATTTTAAGGCTTTGTGATGTATAAACGGATAGCACCCTCTGCTGTGAAAAATTAAAGCGAATGAAATGTTTAGTAATGATGTTTTACAGGTTATCATTATTCAATAATTAATCAAGATCACTGCCAATAAGGGCATCGAGTAACTCCTCAAAACTACCAATCTTTAATCTTCAATAACTAATCTTTTAAACTGTTAATAATTTTTTAATTTTGAATTTTTACTTTTCAATTAAAATGCTACATTTGCACCTCTTTTATTAGAAGAAGAGTAATAACAGCAATGAAAAAAGATCTGCATCCATCAAACTATAGATTAGTTGTATTTAAAGATATGTCTAACGACTATTCTTTTATCACTAAATCATGTATCGACACCCGTGAAACTGTAAAGTGGGAAGACGGTAACGAATATCCGTTAGTAAAATTAGAGATTTCTCATACATCGCACCCTTTTTACACCGGTAAAATGAAACTGGTTGATACTGCGGGCCGTATTGATAAATTCCGTACCCGTTACAACAAGTAATCACAACTTGTTAATAAAATATTTTCTGGTCCCGGCTTTGCAGTCGGGACTTTTTTTATTTTTGCGTCATGGCAATTATCCTTTTTGACGATAACGCACACCAAACACTTCTACCGTTAACTTACACCCGCCCGGTTGCTGACCTGCGCATTGGTATACTCACCATTGCCGAAAAGTGGGCAAAGCACCTAAATGCGGCGTATTCTTTCCAGACCCAACCTTATTTGGCAGCTAAGTACCCAACTAAAACGGGTATTGATGATCTGTATATCAACGGATCGGTTTGCCCCGATGATGGGTTGCTTGAAGCCATCAGCCAGTTAAAAACCGGCGAGGCATTAAAGCAAGGCGAGTTTTTAATAGCGGCTAAAGCTGCTACGGATAGTGAGTTTAGCAACCTTATTAATTACGATCCGTTTTTTATCAGCATAAAACATCCTGAACATATTTTCAGCAAGAATGATATCGAGCTGCGTAAGGATTTTAAACTGTTAACCAAAGGCCGTGAAAGCGCTCAGATCAGCGATACCAATACCATTATAGGTACTGATTTTTTTGCCGAAGAAGGTGCTACAGCCGAATGCTCGACCTTTAACACCACTAACGGCCCGATCTACCTGGGCAAAAACAGCAGCGTTTGGGAAGGTACAAATATCAGAGGCGCTTTGGCGCTGTGCGATAACTCGCAAATTAAAATGGGCGCCAAGATCTATGGCGCTACTACCATAGGGCCGTTTTCGCGCGTTGGTGGCGAGATTAATAACGCCGTTATCTGGGGCTATTCGTCAAAAGGACATGAGGGTTATTTGGGTAACGCAGTATTAGGCGAATGGTGCAATATCGGCGCCGATAGCAATAACTCCAATCTGAAAAACAACTATGCCGAAGTTAAACTTTGGGATTATACAACAGAACGCTTTCGTAAAACCGGCCTGCAGTTTTGCGGTTTGATCATGGCCGATCATGCCAAGTGCGGTATTAATACCATGTTTAATACGGGCACTGTAGTAGGTGTAAGCGCTAATGTTTTTGGCGCAGGCTATCCGCGTAACTTTATACCCGATTTTGCATGGGGTGGCGCGCATGGTTTTGAAGTATATTCGGTGAAGAAAATGTTTGAAACCGCCGAGCTGGTTTATCACCGTCGCAGCCGTCCGTTTGATGAAATTGAGCAGGACTTGTTGAAAGAAGTTTTTACGCTAACCGAAAAGTATAGAAAAGTATTTTAACTATAAAAAGCGCCGGCCTATGCGATTCCCCTCTTGAGAGGGGGAAGGAGTGTGTCCTTTTTTGGACGAATAACACACCCCTGCAGCCGCACTACCAATCGCGCCCCCTCTCAAGAGGGGAACTTAAATGGATACCAATAAGAATATATAAAAAATTAAAAAATGAGAAAAAAAATTGTTGCCGGAAACTGGAAAATGAACCTGGATTATAACGAGGGCTTATCCTTGTTTTCTGAAGTTGTAAATATGGTTAAAGACGAAGCAACCGGAACGCAGGAAGTTGTGGTTTGCAGCCCGTTTATTCATTTGCATAGCTTGGCTCAGTTGGCTAAAGGTTCGGCAAAGGTTTGTATTGGTGCGCAAAACGCGCACCAGGCAGAAAGCGGCGCTTATACCGGCGAAGTATCTGCCAGGCAAATCAAATCTGTAGGCGCTGCTTACGTTATTTTAGGCCACTCAGAGCGTCGCCAGTATTTTGGCGAAACCAATGAGCTGCTGGCTAAAAAAACCGATACAGCCTTAGCCAATGACCTGAAACCGATCTTCTGCATCGGTGAGACCTTACAGGAGCGCGAAGCAAACCAACATTTTGATGTAATTAAAAACCAGTTGGTTGAAGGTGTATTTCATTTAGATGCTGTACAATTTGGCAAATTGGTTTTGGCTTATGAGCCTGTTTG
>JAQBOP010000344.1 GCA_028287975.1 Mucilaginibacter sp.
ATTCTGATAGCCCCAGGGATGTAGACGCCGCTGTACGTGTCGATGCACTGCTTAACCGTTTGTTTATCGAACCGGTATTAGGGTTGGGGTATCCGCCAGAGTTAACAGTTTTGACAGATATGGAAAAATATATCTTACCGGGCGATATGGAGAACTTAAGATTTGATTTTGACTTTATAGGCCTGCAAAATTATACCCGCGAAATTGTAAAGTATTCATTTTTTACGCCCTATATCCATGCCAGCCTGGTTAAAGCCGAGAAAAGAAAAGTACCCACAACAGCAATGGGATGGGAGGTTTACCCTGCTTCTATCTATCATATATTAAAAAAATATGATAAGTACCCGCAAATCAAAAAGATCTATCTTACCGAGAGTGGTGCAGCATTTGCCGATGAAGTAATTGATCATAAAGTTGATGACCCTAAACGTGTCGCCTATCTGCAGGAATATTTAGGGCAGGTTTTAGAAGCAAAAAACGAAGGCTGTAAAGTAAACGGCTATTTTATATGGACACTGACAGATAACTTTGAATGGGCCGAAGGCTATCATCCCCGGTTTGGAATTATCTACGTTGACTTTGAAACACAGCAACGTATTGTAAAATCATCGGGCTTGTGGTATGCCGCGTTGTTGGGATGATTTTGCTGATTTTGAGTTCTTGCCGGGCATGGGCAGGCTGATAAAAAATATAGTACCGCTGCCGCTGCTCTCAAACCAGATCTTACCATGCGATTTTTCAATGATCTGCTTACAGATAGAAAGGCCCAATCCAAAAGATTTCTCACCCGCCGTACCAGGTCTTTGCGCAGTGGTAAACATGTTAAATACATGATCTTTTAGCTTATCAGGGATACCTATGCCATTGTCTAATACCGATACTACTATCTGATCGTCCTCTTTAGCTACTTTAACAAAAATTGGCGCGCCGGTAGGGCTAAACTTTATAGCATTACTGATAAGGTTGCTGATTACCCGCCAGATCTTTTCGCGGCTTATTAATAACTCGATCGGGTTTGATAAAGGTTCGTAAAGTATTTCCTGCCCCTTCTCTGATGCTTTAAACCGTAACAACTCTACACTTTTGTTTACCAGCGAATTGATCTCGGCAGGTTCAGGGTGTAATTCTATAGCGTTTACGTTTGTAGCCTCTAATATTTCGTTGATCAGCTCGAGCGAGTTATAGGATGTTTCTTTAACCAGGTTGATCATTTCTTTTTGCTCGTCCGTACAATCTTCATTTGCCATTACTGATATTAGCGACGCTATCCCACCTATGGGGTTACGCAGATCATGCGCAACAGTACGTAATATCCGATCTTTTTCCTGGCTGTTTAGTTTAATGTCATTTAGTGCTTTGCCGAGCTCTGCATTTTGGCTGTTGATTTGTTGATTTAGGAGGTTAACGGTTAACACATCCCTCCTGGATCTTCGCCAGTTACGGTATACTAACAGGATAATTATGAGCGCCATTATGGCCAGGATAATGATCACAAATAGTAATATGCGCTGTATTTTATTATTATCACTTAATTGCTCAATCTGTTGTTGCTTATCATAATTATCCAGCTGTTTACTGATATTGCTTTGTTTTAACAGGTTGAGTTTTTGGATATTGGAGTCTTTAACGGTATGATAAATACGAAGATATTTTAGCCCTTTTGACAAGTCTTTTTTACGCACATAGTAATTGCTCATTAACCTGTTCCAGTTTGCGGCAACATCAGGATTTTTTAAACTGAACGGTTGTTTGCCGATTACATTTAAAAGCTTAAACAGATCACTATCCTGCTTATGATCATAATATAATTGCGCCAGTTTTATTTCGCTTAAAGCCGCATCATTATTATCATACCCTTCTTGCAGGTTGATCCGAATACTTTGTTTTAACAACTCAATGGCCTGTTTATAATCACCTTTTGCTGTAAATACTTCTGCTTTGTTTCCGTAAACAACGCCACGCGCCATGTCAACCATTTTTAGCCTGTCCTTAAACTGCAAGCCGTTTTGATTGATAAAATTTAAACATCGGTCAAAATATATTAGCGAACTGTCTGTCTGATTATTATGCTGATAAGATAAAGCGATGTTATCTAATAGTTCCTGATTACGATAAAACGTTAAAAAATCATGAGGCAGTACAGTGTGATAATTATGACTTTTAGTAAAATAATCTTTAGCCAGTTTATAATTTCCCATTTTATAGGTTATCATACCCATACGATACATGTAACCGGAAAGAACAACCCGGTTTAAATTGTTTTTTCCGATAAGATAGCCCTGAAAAAGATGCTGATATGCTTCGGTATACCGTTGTAACGAAAAGCAAGCATCGCCCACGGCAAAATTTGCATCTACATATAATGACGTGTATTGTTTACTGTTTACACTTTCATCGGCAATGGCAAGTAAGGTATCAGCATATTGCAAAGCCTTTTTGCTATCATGTACATTTTGCTGATAATAAAAATAACGATATCGGTATATGTCAAATTTGTCTTCGATAGTTAAATTGCTTGAATGATCCATGAGCGAATCAAGCAAGTGCAGGCCTTCGGCACGGTTGTTACCCAAAAGTGTATCAATGTGAGAGGCTATCCGCTTATAATCCGCAGAGTTGCCGGCAACCTGTGTATTTTTTTGGTTACACGCAGTTATAACTGTTAAAGCCAACGCCAACAACCAAAAGTTACGTATAAATTTAATAAAGAAATATTTTGGTTTACAGATCAATTTTTACGGTTATAGGCCCACAAATATAATACTCAAAAGGTGCATTACAGCTATAAGGTTTGTTTATTGTGACTATTTAAATGCTTCTTCGCCTGTAATATCCATTCCTGTTATCAATAAATGAATATCATGTGTACCTTCATACGTAATTACTGACTCAAGGTTCGCCATATGGCGCATTATTGGATATTCGCCGGTTATTCCCATACCTCCTAATACCTGCCTTGCCTCTCGTGCTATGTTTATCGCTATCTCAACACTATTACGTTTTGCCATGGATATTTGAGCAGGCGTCGCCCGATTTTCATTCTTTAAAGTACCCAGCCGCCAAACTAATAATTGCGCTTTAGTGATCTCGGTTATCATTTCGGCCAGTTTTTTTTGTTGTAGCTGAAACGCAGCAATAGGTTTATTAAATTGTTTGCGCTCTTTGGCATACCGTAATGCTGTATTATAACAATCCATAGCGGCACCAATAGCGCCCCACGCTATGCCATACCGTGCCTGGTTAAGGCAACCAAGCGGGCCTTTTAGTCCCGATATATTTGGCAGCAGGTTTTCTTTGGGCACCTTAACATTATCAAACACCAGTTCGCCTGTAGCTGATGCGCGTAACGACCATTTGTTATGTGTTTCGGGGGTCGAGAAGCCATGCATTCCGCGCTCAATAATTAATCCGTGTATTTTTCCTTGCTCGTTTTTGGCCCAAACAATGGCAATGTCTGCAAATGGCGCGTTCGAGATCCACATTTTTGCACCATTTAACAGGTAATGATCACCCGCGTCTTTAAAATTAGTGGTCATGCCACCCGGGTCAGAGCCGTGGTCGGGTTCTGTAAGCCCAAAACAACCCATTAATTCGCCGGTTGCCAATTTGGGCAGGTATTTCATTTTTTGATCTTCAGACCCGTAAGCAAAGATAGGATACATGACTAATGAACCCTGCACAGATGCGGTTGACCGGATGCCCGAATCGCCACGCTCAATTTCCTGCATAATAATGCCATAAGCTGTATAATCAAGCCCCAGGCCGCCATATTGAACAGGAATAGTTGGGCCAAAAGCCCCAATTTCAGCTAATCCTTTAAGCAGCTGTTTAGGAAATTCTGCACGCTGCGCGTAATCCTCAATAATAGGGCTTACTTCTTTTTTTACCCAATCGCGCACGCTTTTGCGTATTAGTTTATGCTCGTCGGTAAGCAATTCATCCAATTGGTAATAATCAGGAGATTCAAAAAGGTCAGTTTTTGCCATGGGATTTTTTTAGCGTGTAAAAACAAATTTAACGAAAGGTTACTTACATTGGATATATTGTGATTGTTAATTTACTTTTGGGAATGATTATAGCCTTACATGGTGCGGAGTTTTTTGCCTTTCATGGTTTTTACCCCGAGGAACGGAAATTAGGAAATTGTTTTATTGTTGATATCGATGTTGAATTTATACCAACAGCAAACATCAGCGAAGACGATTTAGATAACTCGGTTAACTATGAGCAACTGTATGATATTGCCTGCGAGGAAATGAAGCTGCCCAAAAAGTTAATTGAAACTGTAGCGCAGGCAATTATTGATGAGATAAAGAAACAATATGCCTTTGTTGACAGAATACAGGTGAGGGTAAAAAAAATGAACCCGCTGGTGGGGGCTAAGACCAGATATTCGAGTGTTACCATTCAATATCCAATAGGCAAGACCAATGCGTAACTACTGTCTATCCTATTTCCGCAACTTCAGATCTTTTATAAGTGTATGACTTACAATAAAATAACCGATGATATATTAACAACAATTAAACAGATTGTAGGGGAAGGTTCGGTTATAACTAAACGAGCCGAGTTAGAACCTTATAGCCATGATGAAACCGAGGATCTGCGTTATTATCCTGAAGTAGTTGTAAAACCGGCATCTACCGAACAGGTAGCAGCATTATTAAAACTTTGTAATGAAAATCTGATCCCGGTAACGCCACGAGGTGCGGGCACCGGGCTTAGCGGAGGCGCGTTACCTGTAATGGGTGGGCTGCTCATCGCGATGGAGCGCTTTAATAAGGTTTTAAACATTGACGGGGAAAACCTGCAGGCCACTGTTGAGCCCGGTGTAATTACCGAGGAATTTATGAACAAAGTAGCGGCTAAAGGTTTACTATACCCAATAGATCCGGCAAGTAAAGGCAGCTGTTTTATTGGCGGTAATGTATCGCATGGCTCGGGCGGGCCAAGAGTTGTTAAATATGGTACCATTCGCGAATATATATTGAACCTTGAATTGGTTTTGCCTTCCGGAGAAGTTATCTGGACAGGTGCCAATACTTTAAAATATTCATCGGGATATAATCTTACGCAGCTGATAATAGGGTCGGAGGGTACGTTAGGGATCGTAACCAAAATTGTGGTTAAGCTTATCCCCGCGCCAACAATTGATGCCTTGATGCTGGCTTCATTTAACTCGAATGATGATGCCTGCCATGCTGTATCAGCTATATTCAGGGCCGGCATAGTTCCGTCTGCTCTTGAATTTATGGAGCGCCGGGGGATAGAATGGGTAATAAAAAACGATGGGATAGCTTTTGACCTGGCAGATAATGATGCCGCTTTCCTGTTAATAGAGGTGGATGGCAATAACCAGGATATGGTGTTGTCTGATTGCGAAAAGATCAACACGGTTCTGGAGGAGTTTGGCTGCACCAATGTTTTGTTTGCAGATACAGCAATGAAGAAAGAAGAACTATGGCGCATCAGGCGAACCATGGGAGTATCTGTAAAAGCAAATTCGGTTTATAAAGAAGAGGATACCGTTGTACCGCGTGCCACATTGCCGCAATTAATAAAAGGTATTAAAGAGATAGGGGCCAGGTATGGGTTTGAATCTGTCTGCTATGGTCATGCGGGAGATGGCAACCTCCATGTGAATATTGTAAAATCAAATATGAGCGACGAGGATTGGAATACTAAATTAAAAGACGGCATACGCGAAATATTTGAGTTAACGGTATCTTTAGGTGGCACACTATCGGGCGAGCATGGTATTGGTTTGGTTCAAAAAGATTTTATGGCGATAAAATACTCGCCGGTACATTTTGAGCTGTGGAGAGGAATAAAAAAGGTGTTTGATAGAAATTGTATACTAAATCCCGGAAAAATATTTAATTAATAACTACTACTTTCATTTTAATATATGCAGTTACCGCTACAATTTCAAATAACAGATCAGGAACTTTTAAAAATAGGGTTTGCTGTTTTTTGCGGCGGGTTATTAGGTATTGAGCGTCAGTATAAAAATAAAACCGCGGGATTTCGTACAATTATACTGATCACGCTGGGTTCGGCATTGTTTACTATGGTTGCGCAGCAAGCCGGCCTGGGTGTAAATATTAATGTTATTACCGGTATTGGTTTTATTGGCGCCGGTGTAGTATTTAAAGATAACACAGGCGTAAGCGGGCTTACTACGGCCGCGGTGATATGGGTTGCCGCCGCAATTGGTATGGCGGCAGGTGCCGGCGATTATCCTTTGGCATTAACCACAACTATAATTACTTTGCTGGTGTTGTTGCTTTTCTCATTATTGGAAAAGTATATTGACAGGGTTCATCATGATAAGCTATTTGTAATTGTATTTACAAATACAAATTATGAAAACCTGCTTTTGGTAGAAGAATTAGCCAAAACGCATCACCTGATATCAAGACGCAGGCAGATCAATAAAGTCAATGATAGTTTACAGGTTACAATTTTAATAACCGGCCATAAAAAACACATTACCAAATTAGACGAGAAGTTGCTGAAAATGCCCCAGGTAAGATCTTTTTAAGTAGCCAAAACATAGCGCTTTCTCTGGCAGCTATAGCATTTGTATCTTTTTAATGGCATCCAGAACAAGAATGTTTTAACTAACCCACCTCTCGGAACGCGATCCTCCATACGTTTTTTACATTTTGGACAAACAGGGTAACTTTTGATAGTAGTTTGTTTGTCTTGTTGATCTTCTAACTGCAGTACCATACAAATAAATAGGTGTATTGTTTTTTAAACTCAAAATTATCTACACAAATATAAATGTTTACACAGGAATAAATCTTAAATAATCATTAAAAGTTTCGTAAAAAGAAAGGTGTATTTTGAAAAAATAGCAATTTTTGAACCTAATCTTAATTTAACATTATCTTTTTAAGTAATTAATATGCATTTGCGACACAGATACCAATATGCTTTTCTCAAGACAATATTTTAATTCAAAATTTTAACTGTAGTATCATTGGTATCCGCGTTTTTTATAATATATTTATCGTTACCAATTTAATAAACGATAAGCTTATCAATGCTACAATGCTTTAACAGCATAACTTTTGGTAAAAACATTTGTACGGTTATTTATATCAGCCTCGCAATTTTTGTTTTTAGCTACCAGGGGCATGCCCAAAGTTTGGGTGATCCCATTGTTCATATTACCTTTGGTTCTGGCGTTAATCAGTTTGCCGGCGCTTTAAAACCCGATTCGGGTAGCACAACTTACACTTATGCGCCTATATCGCCCGAAGACAATCTTTATACCATTGCTAATACTACCGTTGGGTTAAACCCGGGTTGGGTTCACACTACCGATCACACCGGTGATCCGAATGGCTATATGATGATAGTTAATGCAAGTTTTACACCCGGTCTGTTTTATACACGTACAGTAACCGGTTTATGCGGCAGCACCCAGTACCAATTTGCAGCATTTATAAAAAATATCTTGAACAGCCAGAATGGTATACTTCCCAACGTAACATTTACTATTGAAACCTTGAGTGGTGATACTTTAGGAAAAGGCAATACTGGTGATATAATTGCAAACAATACCTGGGTACAATATCCTTTTACTTTTAAAACGCTGCCAAATACCAATGCGGTTGTGCTGAAAATGACAAATAACGCACCCGGCGGCGGGGGTAACGATATTGCTATTGATGATATTACTTTTAGTCCGTACGGTTCAGACATAACGGTGGTATTTGATCAGACCAATACCGTATTTTGCGAAGCATCGCCCCAAAAGATTACCATCAGAACGACTACGTCGCTCGATCAGAATTTCAGCCAAAAACTTCAAAAATATGTTGACGGATCTTGGGTTGATCAGGGCATAGGCGGTACAGATACGGCATTTAGTTTTCAATCTCCGACGGTGCCGGGCGCTTCCTCTTATCGGCTGGTTAAGGGTGATGCGGGCAGCATTAATATTTCTAAATGTGTTGTGGCTTCAAACCAGCTTAATATAACGGTATTGCCTTTACCGGTAGCCGCATTTGCAGTTGCAGATACTACCTGCCAGGGAGATACTTCCGTTTTTAAAGATCAGTCAACCGTACAGGGCTCAACAATTATTGTCTGGTCATGGGATTTTGGCGATGGTCAAACCTCGGCCTTGCAAAATCCAAATCATGTCTATGCAAGTCCCGGAGATAAAACCGTAGTATTAACGGTGTATAATGAAGCAGGGTGTTCAAAAACTACAACAAAAACCATTCACATCATTCCAAAAATCAATATTGATTTTAATTTTTCAACTCCCGATTGTGAAACAAGGGTTGTAACATTCACGGATGCTTCAACCAATGCCGAAGGAACGATAATTTCGCGCGTATGGGATTATGGTGATGGTACTACCGAAACCAAAGCTGATAATACGCCATTTCAACATATTTACGCTAAAGCAAACCTTTATCCTGTTAAACTTACTTTAATAACGGATAAAGGTTGCAGCGCAACCTTAACCAAACCGCTCAAGATAGGCGCGCTACCCGTGGTTAATTTTGGTTTGCCCGAGATCTGTTATGCGGATCTGTCTGCAAAGTTTACAGATAGTACGACAATTGCAGATAATAACACCAACGGCCTTATTTATCAATGGGACTTCGGTGATCCGAATGCTACGGTTAATAATCCAAATACTTCAACATTAAAAAATCCGCAGCATTATTACGGGCAGCCTAAACAGTACCAGGTAAGTCTTATAGTTACCTCTGCCGATGGTTGTAGCGTAAGCACCAATAAAACGTTGCAGGTAAACGGATCTCCCGAACCGGAATTTGAGGTGCTTAATGAGCGTACTTTGTGTGCCAATCGCGAAGTTTTCTTTGTGAATAAATCCAAAGCCACTATCGGGAAGGTAACCAAATTAATCTGGTATTTTGATACCGGTGATACAAGCATACAAGAGGTAGATGATAATCCTTATCCCGATAAATTATATCGGCACACTTATCCTCAAACCGGAAAAATCTATACTGTACGCCTGGAGGCTTTTACCGGCGACGCCGATGTTTGCAATGAAATTAAAGAACATACCATAACGGTATTGCTGGCACCGGTAATAGCTAATTTCATACCGCCGGACTCGGTTTGTTTAAATGGCGGGCTTGTGCAACTTAGTTCAATTGAAAATACTGGTAGCGCGGGATCTGTAGCTTATTCAGGAACCGGGGTAAGCGGTTCTGTATTTGATCCGGTAATTGCGGGTGTTGGTACTTTCCCGATAACATGTATCTACACTTCTGTTAACAGCTGTGCTGATACCATCACAAAAAATATTACTGTAAAGCCAATACCAACGGTTGATGCCGGGCCAAATGTCACCATATTAGCAGGCGGAACCACAACATTACATGCTACTGCCAGCGGCGACAACGTTACCTATTCGTGGTTCCCGGTGATAGGTTTAAGTGACAGTACAATACCCAACCCGGCTGTAAGCCTAACTGATAATGATGTTACCTATACACTTACTGTAACCAATGAAGAAGGGTGTTCTGTAACAGATAGTATGACTGTAAAGGTATTGCAATTGCCGCTTGTGCCCAACACATTTACGCCAAATAATGATGGTATTAACGACACGTGGGAGATAAAATACCTGGACACGTACACAGAATGTACCGTTGATGTTTTTAACCGTTACGGGCAGAAGGTATATACATCAGTTGGCTATAAGATTCCCTGGAACGGAAGATTCAACAATAGCGAACTGCCTGTAGGTGTTTATTATTACATCATTAACCCAAAGCACGGACGTAAGCTTTTATCCGGTTACGTTACTATAATCAGGTAAATAGGAGGGCATGGACTTTTATGATGCTAATGAAGCATTATTACCCGGCGGCGAGATCATCGTGTCAATAAATTCTCCGATGGCTTTTAACGTGTAGCTGTCAAGGTAATCTTCATTACGCTGCATCCACTCGCTACCCAATTTATAAAGCATGGCTGCTTTTCCATTTATTCTAACTTTCCACACGCGCCAGTTTTTAAAATAACCAGTAGTAATTTCAATAAGGTGTGTGGTACCATCGGCTAACTTCACTTTATAATTCATGTCGTGATGATTTAAATAATTGAATAGTCCGTTTTTAATCAAATGGCAGTAGAATTTAAATAAATACGCTGCAATTTATAGAATATTGCGCTGTAAACTGTTAATATTTGTTAATAATTTCACTTAATTAAAAGGTATTAAAGCAATGGATTGATAATCAATAAAATCAATCCATTGCTTATAAATTATTCTCTTATCCAGATGTTCCTGTAACTGATTGGCGCGCTTTTGTCGCCATGTGCCTGCAATCTTAATGAGGCCGGGCCATGTTGTGTATATACGTGTTGCGTACCGGTAGATGTTGCACCTTTTATGGCCACGTTGTTTTGAACCAATACGCCATTAAAGAAAATTGTAACATGTGCAGGGCTTTTGACAGTACCGTCTTCATTAAATTCAGGATCGGTGTAGGCAATGTCATAAACATTCCACTCGCCGGCTTTTTTGGCAGGGTTTACCAATGGGATAGACTCGCGGTATACGCTACCGGCCATGCCATTAGTATATGTCTTGTTATCGTTATTGTAAGTATCCAGTACCTGGATCTCGTATTTCCCTGATAAGAAGATACCGCTGTTGCCCCTTGCCTGGCCGGTACCGGTTATGTCTGCAGGTATTTTCCATTCAATATGTAACTGGTAGCTGGTAAACTTTTTCTTGGTTTCAATATCGCCAACCGATTTATCAACCGTAAGCACATCGCCATTAATTTTCCATTTTGCAGTTGATTGATCTGACGCTGATTCCCATTCATCCAGGTTTTTTCCATCAAACAATATGATAGCATCAGATGGTGCTGTACCAAAAGTTTTGCCGGGAACAACAACGTTAGGTACGGGTGTAAAAACTTCGGCGTTTGTCGGGTTTGACGAACTAAGATTAGCTTGTTTGATAGTGGCCGATGTTGTTTGCCCATAAACAATAGGTGATAAACACAACAGCGTTGCCGTAAAAATCAGGTTGTACTTCATGAGGTTTAATTTGGGTTAATTGTTATTCAAATCTATAAGATTTCATTTATAAACATAGTATGTTTTAGCCCGTGTTTATTTAACAATTATAGTTTTTAAATTAGTAATTCATGCCATCGTAACATTACATTTACTTAAACGCTTCTTTTAATTTATGTTTTTTGAGTTTATTTACCGCACACATATTCCCAATAAATTATGAAGTTAGTTTCAAAATTAATATGCGCCGGGGCTTTAATAAGTGCAGGCGCTATATGTTATTCTTTCAGTAGCGAACCGGCAGCAAAACCTCATCGTTACGATCACATTATTGTAGTGATGGAAGAAAACCATGGATTTGACGAGGTAATTGGATCAGCCAATGCGCCTTATATAACCGCTCTTGCCCAGCAGGGTGTTTTGTTTACAGATTCGCATGGCGTAACACATCCAAGCCAGCCTAATTACCTTGCTTTATACTCAGGTAGTGTACAAGGAGTAATAGGTGATGAGTCGCTTGAAGAAAGGACGCCTTATACTACACCTAATTTAGGGGCATCATTAATTAGTCATGGCTTAACCTTTAAAGGATATGCGCAAACTATGCCATCAGTTGGATATTTACCCAGCTATTATAAAAAAAGCGAACTTACAGGTGCGTCTTTGTATGCGCGTAAACATGCCCCATGGGTAAATTGGTTAGGCAATAAACAGAATAACATTTCGCCGTCATTCAGTTTACCCATGGAACAGTTCCCGAAAGATTTTAACAAATTACCTACAGTTGCTTTTGTTATCCCGGATATGGATTACGACATGCACAATATTGGTGATCCCGGCGATGCAGAAGCTATTAAAAGAGGGGATAAGTGGTTAAAGGATAACTTAGGCGCTTATGTTGAATGGGCAAAAAAACATAATAGCCTTTTGATATTAACTTTTGATGAAGACAATTTCAAAACTGTTAATCATATACCCACCATATTTGCCGGTGCAGGTATTATTTCGGGAAAGTACAATGAAAAAATAAATCATTACAGTGTATTACATACCATAGAGGCTATGTATAATTTGCCGGTTTCTGATACTACAAAAGCAACAGCTATAAGCGATATCTGGAAAAAATAAAGTTATTTCATTTAAATTAAGTAGGGGCTTTTATACCTTAACCTCTTTCCATTTTCCTTTTTTGAAATAATACCACGCTGTTAATGCAAGTAACGTTTCTGCAATTGGGATCGATATGAATGCACCGGTAGCCTTCATGTCAAGCTTTTCAGAAAGATAATAAGCTAATGGTATTTGTATTAGCCAAAAGCAAATGAAATTTATCCAGGTAGGGGTTTGGGTATCGCCGGCACCATTTAACGCCTGGGTCATTACCATACCTATCCCATAAAAGATATAGGCTGAGCCAAAGGTTTGTAATGCCTGTACTCCAAATTTAATAACAGCCACGTCTTTAGTGAATATATGGATGATAGGACTGGAGAAACACAGGAAAATGATCGTCACCATTCCCATAAAAATGGCGTTATATTTTGCGGTAATCATAACGCTTTTTTCGGCCCTGTCAATTTCATTGGCGCCAAGGTTTTGCCCCACTAACGTAGCAGCAGCATTACTCAAGCCCCAGGCTGGTAATATGAAGAAAACCACATTGCGTATAGCTAGCTGGTAACCCGCAGATGCAGCCGTTCCGCCGGTTTCGGCTACTAACCGGGCCACAACTATCCAACTACCACTGGCTATTATAAATTGCAACGTCGCCGGCCAGGCTATTTTAATAATGGTTTTGATTACGGGTGCATCAAAATTGAAGTGCAGAGCAGTAAATTTAACAATGCCATTTCCTTTAATTAAATGATAGCACTGGTATATCACCCCCGATGTCCGGCCTGTAACCGTTGCTATAGCAGCACCTTTTAAACCAAAAAAATGGATCAGAATAGGGCATAGGATTATATTGGTTAAACTGGCTATCCATAAGCTTTTCATGGCCATAGCCGCGTTACCCGCACCACGGAAAATACCGTTGATGAGGAAGATGAGTATAATAACCAAACTGCCGCCAAACATGATCCGGGTAAATATGGCGCCATCGGCTACAACTTCTTTACTGGCGCCCATCAACCTCAAAATATCACCGGCATAGATCATCCCGGCTACAGTTAAGATTGCCGAAATGATAAAAGCAATAATTAACGATTGCGCACCGGCGTGTGCTGCGCCGTCTGTATTTTTCTCGCCTATGCGCCGGGCAACTACAGCACCCGCGGCAGTGCTTAAACCAATGGCTATCGAGTAAACTATGGTAATAACAGATTCTGTCAGCCCAACGCTGGCAATGGCGTTTTGTCCCAGCTTCCCTACAAAGAAAATGTCAACAAGCGCAAATACACTTTCAAGGCTTAGCTCCAATATCATAGGCACAGCCAACAGGAATACCGCTTTGCGGATACTGCCCTTAGTATAATCTTGTGTCTCGCCGTTAAGCGACTGACGTATTACGGAAATAATGTTTTTTATAGTCACGGTGAAAGGCATCAGTTGTTTTATTAGGTTAAAACCTCGCAAGAATAACCATTAGCATTTAATATGGCTATTATTTTTTCGGGGATGACCCTTTTTGCCTCGACGCGGAGGATCTTATCGCAATCCTCCATGTCAAAATTTACCTGGCTGTCAGGAAAATGATCAAGTACCTTCCGGATCAGTATTTCGGAAGATTCAATTTCATTAACATTTGTTTTAAAAACTTCTACAACCATGTTATATGTTTATCCAGCCAATACTTTAGCTATGTTTTTTAATTGAAATATATGCCGCTGTGTATGAAATATATAGAACCATACAAACTCTAACCTGGTAAACTCACCAAAGCCCGGAATTTCAAATACAGTGCAGGTTAATGACAGGTCCAGCGTTTTAACCGCTTGTATAAGCCTGTCAAATTTCTCTTTGGCAATACCCAACATTTCTTCCCTGGTATGCTGCTTGCCCGACGGATAGATAAAGTCAGGAGATTGCATTTTAATATCCATATTTAAAAACAGCTTGGCTGTTTCGGCTATCTTATCATCATACCTGCGCGCTGTCTGTTTAGTTTCTCCATACAACAGATCAACTCCAATTGCGTTCATTATATGTTCTGTAACCTGTGCGGGTGTCCAGCAATCATCAAAAGGAACAGTATTAAAATTATCCTCGCTTATTGAAGAAATAGTTTCAGTCAATTCGGTCTCCGTATTTTGCAGTTCTTTTAATAGATCTTTCATACTGACATTTAAAGTCTGGCCTGTTCCCTGGCAGGCGTTTATTTATATTAATTTATTTTTGATTTTCGTCATAGTTTATCATCCATTTCACGCCGAATTTATCAGTAAGCATACCAAATACAGCTCCCCAGAACATTTTTTCAAGTGGCACCTCTACTTGTCCATCCACAGCCAACCCGTTAAATATGGCATTTGTCTCCTCTATACTCTCGGGTGCAACAGCAATCGAGATGTTAGTGCCAAAGGTTAATGTTTGTCCGGCTGATTCTAACACGTCCGTACCCATCAGCATGTTATCACCTACTTGCAAAGCCACATGCATGATCCGTTCTTTGTCCTCTGCCGACATGTTGTCGCCATGGGGCGTTTCTTTAAAACGTTGTAGTGCCAAAAACTCGCCGCCAAATACTGATTTGTAAAAGGTAAAAGCTTCTTCGGTATTACCCAAAAAGTTTAAATAAGGATTGATCTTAGCCATGGTTTGTTGTTTTTAAGTTATTAAAGTTATTTTTTTGTTGATACTAAGGTAAGGGCAATTTATTAGAGTTAAGGTGTGCATAAATGTCAAGTGTAGGGGGTATTCGGGACATTTTTTTATATTTACCTGATACTAAACTAAAGCAGATGATACAATTAGGTATTTTATTAACCAACAGGTACAGGCTACTAAGCGTAGCTGCTATTCTTGATGTTTTTGAAAGTGTTAACCGTTTTTATGCTGACGATAAAAAAGATCCGGCTTTTAATATATCATTGATCGGTATTGATGAAATAGATACAAACCATGCTGCCGAATTTAACGGATACCGGATCCAATACATTTGTGATGTACAAAAACAGGATCTGATATTTATACCGGCTTTTAATTCGGCCGATGTTGTGCAGGCTATTTATGAAAACCAAAAATATATACCGTGGTTGCAACAACAATTTAAGGCAGGGGCTGAACTGGCTTGCGTATGCACAGGCGCATTTTTACTGGGCGCAACCGGGCTTTTAAACGGAAGGTCTGCCACAACACATGTTGATGCCTGTAATGAGTTTGCCAATGCTTTCCCGACAGTAAAACTACAGGCTGATAAGGTAGTAACCGGCGATGGCGGGTTATACACCAGCGGAGGATCGACCTCAAGCTTTCATTTAATGCTGCACCTGTTGCAAAAACATTGCGGTAAGGATATAGCAGTGCGTACAGCTAAACTATTCTCGATTGATATGGATAGGGAACAACAAACCTATTTCAGCACATTTTCGCCGCTTCAAGTACATAATGACGAACTGGTTGCCATGGCTCAACAAAATATTGAGGCTGCGTACCATAATGCCGGTACTATAGAAGAATTAATAAAAGAGATACCTGGCAGCCGCAGAAACATAGCCCGGCGCTTTAAGCAGGTAACCGGGATAACACCGATAGAATATCTGCAAAAAACAAGGATAGAGGCCGCCAAAAAACTATTGGTTCAAACCAACCAGCAAATGACAGAGGTGATGATCAACTCGGGTTACAGCGATCCGAAGGCTTTCCGTAAGATATTCAGAAAAACCGTAGGCATGACCCCAACCGGGTATCGCGAAAAGTTTTATATGGGATAATAATTACTCGCTTAGTATACGCAATTCTGTTCGTCTGTTTAACTGGTGCTGCGCTTCTGTACAGAAACGACCCTTTACGCAATTGTTAAGCAAGCGTGTTTCTCCGTACCCTTTTGGTATTAATCTGTCGGCAGTAATACCACGGGCTACAAGGTAATCTACTGCGGCATGTGCTCTGCGGATAGATAGTGCCATGTTATAATATGATGGC
Source organism: Mucilaginibacter sp. (assembly GCA_028287975.1). GTDB lineage: Bacteria > Bacteroidota > Bacteroidia > Sphingobacteriales > Sphingobacteriaceae > Mucilaginibacter. The sequence goes on from JAQBOP010000344.1 coordinate 16,123, forward strand.
GCGCGTGAATCTGTATGTGCACCAACTTCAAGGCGTATAGATGGTCGTTGTTTTAAAATTTGCACCAGTTCATCCAGTTCAACAGCAGCATCAGGCCGGATATTCGATTTATCAAGGTTGTAATAAATATTTTTGATAATAAAACCATCGCCTTTATTTAATGATATTATTCTCGCTAATGGTTCTTGCGAAGATCTGTTAGCCAAGGTTGGCTTTCCATTTTTAGACGAAGATGACTGGCCGTTTTTTGCGGTTAACGCATTTTTAGCAGGTTGCGTAGTTTTAGCTGGCGGTTTATAACCGAAACTATACACATCGTCGCTGCCACTGCCGCCTTCGCGGTTTGACGAAAAATACCCGCTTAAACTATCGCGTGTTACAAAATAAAAATCATCGCTGGTGCTGTTTACCGGTGTTTTTAAATTGACAGGTTTACTCCAGGTAGATTTTTCACCTTTTGTTTTATAGATATCAAGTCCGCCCATACCCGGTAATCCGTTTGACGAAAAATACAAGGTGTTATTATCATTCAAGGTTGGAAAAAACTCATCATCTTTGGTGTTGATAATATTACCGCAGTTAACCGGCTCGCCCCAATTACCATTGCTTTGCTTGACACAATACCAAATATCCGTCTTACCTTGTCCACCGGGCATATCAGAAGTAAAATAGATAACATTACCGTTTTTTGATAATGTAGCATGGCCAACAGAGTACTCGTTTACGTTATTGTACGGGAAGCTTTTGAAGTTTGCCCATTTACCGGCTGCTTTGGTAGCTATAACCAATTGCAGGCGGCGGGTATATAAAGACTCGGTACCGCCGCTAACTTTAGCATCGACAGCTAATTTTCTTTTAGGCAGGGTAGTGGTAATGGTGATATAAGCAGTATCGCCGGAATTAGTAAGCACCATTGGACCCACATTATAAACAGCGTCAAAAATGGGGTTCTTTTCTGTCTTTAATTCAAGCAGGCCTACGCCATTATCACCGGTTGTATGGTACATTTTAAAGTATCCATTACCGTTACGATTATAAATATCGTTTTTTTGTTTAGCGATTATCCTGTCTGATGTGAAAACAAAACCTGTTGTGCCTTCGTAGTTCAATCCCCAATCAGAATACTTACTGTTGTACTTTTGCTCATTAATAACCGTAAATGCTGTTGATGGGTTATTTATCCATTTCTCAGCCGAATCGCAGGTAGCTAATTTAAAAGGCAGCTGATCGCCATTTTCTACCTGGTAATAGGTTTTATATTGTTCACGCGCGTCAGCAAATTTTTTATTCCGTAATAATACTTCAGCGTAGTAAAAATGATCTATTATCGCTGCTTCAGGATACGCGATAGCTTTTTGATACCATGTTTCGGCATTTTCATAATCATTCATCAGGCGATAACAATCGGCTATACGCTCAACAACATTATATCTTGGCTGGCTCTTATTAGCCAATTCAAGATAAATATTTAAGCTTTTAAAATACTCATAGCGTTCAAAAAGGTTATCAGCCAACTTTTGCTTGGTGGGTTGTTCCTGTGCGTTAACCCGTGCAAAAAAGGTAGCTACTAATAAAAATATGACAGCTATTTTCTTCATACAATCACCTTAAAAATAACGAGGGCTTAATATTCTACCCTTCTTTCTTCCAAAACCTAAGCTAAATGAAATTTCATGCGATGCTGCCGGATATCCAGCTACTTTACCTCCACCAATATCGTACGAATAACCAAAACGGCATAAAGGCGAAATGTTTATTGCTACAGCAGCGGTAAGCGCATCGGTTTTGTTCAAATCGGTCTGCAAGTTAGACTTTTTCCAAATAGTTACAGCCGTGCTATATGAGGCGCCTACCCACAATAAATCGCTTATCAAAAAATAGCTGCCTGCATTTAGGTTAGTAGGGCCTTTAAAATCTTCTTTAAATAAAACGGAAGGCTTCCAGTTAACCTGTGGCGATATCGGGATGATAAAGCCCGAAGTCACATACAAAGACCTTACATTTTTTACGAATATGGAATTCGGATCGGGCCTGTCATCCGGTATCAGGTTAAGGAGTGATCCGCCAACATAAAACACCGGCGAATAATAATAGATGCCAAATCTGAAATCAGTCGAGATTTTATTCTGAACACCTGTAGAAAGACTGGGGTCGTTGGCATCAGTAGGGTTAAATAAGCTTTCGTCAATACTATACTGTACAATTCCCGCTGCTATACCAAAACATAGCCGTTGCGAATCATCGTTATTTAATTTTATCCGGTAAGCATAATTAGCATAAACAGACGAGTTGTTTTCAGGCCCAAGCCTGTCATTCATCACCAATAAACCTAAACCAATATTTTTATTTTCTGAATCGGCAATACCATCAACAGATAACGTATTGGTTACGGGCGCACCGTTAACCCCCTGCCATTGCAGGCGGCTGCCAAGGTTTATTGTCCAGTTATCTTTATAGCCGGCGTAAGCAGGGTTTACCGCCAAGCCATTAAAAATGTATTGGCTTAACTGCAGCGTTTGCTGCGCATAAGTTTTGCCAATGCCTAATAGCAGCACGAATAAGATATATATTTTTTTCATCTGCCGTATCATCAATGTCTTAAATATATCCAATCCTTAAATATTTTTATTTTACCGGCCGGATCTTTTCTTTCAAACAAATAATAGTAGGTGCCATCTGCAAGGCCCTTACCGTCCCATTCGTTTTTATAACTATCCGAGTGATAAACTTCATTGCCCCAGCGGTTATAAATTGATAATTTACTACCAGGATAAAAATCAAGATCAGGTATAACAAATGTATCGTTCTTACCATCGCCGTTGGGAGTGATGACGTTATTACCACCCAACACAGGTGAAGATACATTGATAAGAACGGTGTCAGCGCAACCGTTGGCGTTTGTATAAACAAAAGTATATCGACCTATAGTTGTTAAGCCCGACACTGTTGTTTGCGCGCTTGTTGGGTTAGCGATAGTTGCCTTTGACGGTATAATGCCTACCTGCGACCACGTACCCACGGTATTCGCGCTTAAAGTTGCAACAATATTTTTATCCACAGATTGATTAGGTCCTGCATCTGGAATAGGTAAAAAACTGTTACTAACTGTTTTAATGTTGTTACAACCCGTGCCTGTGGGTGCCGAATCGCATTCGCCGGATGGGTCAGTTGGAATTGCTGAATCAGGATTGGTAGCGTCGGGGTCTGTTATATCAGTGGTACGCAAAATGCTTGCTGCAACATCTAATGTACCCGTTGGTGTACCTGTGACGATGCCCGATAAAGTAAACGTCCGCACAGCTCCGCTTGGAATATCCATTACCGCTTTATAACTATTAGCCTGTGTTGAATCAGCAGATGTAATAGTAGTTGTACCCGTGGTAGCTGTGCTCGTTACTTTTACACCGGTTAATTCTTTTGGAAAGGCAAATGCGAATGTCGCGCCGGTAACATTAGTAGGGCCGTTATTTTTTACAATTGCTGTATAATTAACAACCTGCCCAACGCAGCCCGTAGTAACATCTGATTTTAAACTTACCACTTCCAGATCGGCTTCCTGAACTAAAAAACTAACCGAGGTGTTTACAGGTGCGCTGCTTACATAAGCCCAGGTATCAATACCTTTTTGATCACCAAAATCTCCGGGATCATTAACGGTTGTTGTGGTTCCCCATTTATGTCCGTTAATAGTGCTATTGATCCCTGTTAAGTTTTTAATAGGAGAAGATGGAGTGCTGATACTATCTACAGTGACCTGGCTGTCATCCCAATAAACCGTATAATCAGGCGAATTACTACCGGTTGTACGGGTTAATTTAATTCCATTAACATTACGTTCAACATCAAAAAACGGAAAGTGGACCTCTGCAACATACATTGTCAGGGTAATATTTGCATTGTAATTAGTGCTGCTCGCCGGTACTTTTTTGCTCAACCCATCTAATCCATCCCACTTAACAGCATTAAGGCCCACAGTTGATACGCCTGATAATACACGGTCAATAGGTTCAGAAAATATACCATTTTTATTAACGTCAATAAAAATGGTATATAAACCATTTGCTGTAGCTGTAAAATTAATTGTGCCACCTAATGGGGCCGTTCCCATTTTTCCAACTGTACCTTCTGTACCGGTAACTGTAAAAGCACTTACTGATGGAATAAAAGGAGGATTTATTAACCAGGTAGTTCCTCCGCCGGGCGTATTTGCACTTGCAGGCAAATCATTGGCAGGTGTATTAAAAAATATTTTATGGGTTACGTCTGACTGCGTGTCGGCAATCCTTGGATCCTGGATTGATGGATCATTGATATTGTTAACGCTTTGATAACTCGCAGTACCATCGGCTTTTTTAAAGCCTTTATTATTTACAAAAAAGCAAAAGCCATCACCCGACTGCCCGTTATTGTCTAAAACATATTGATAACCGTCGCGGGTAAGAATATGGAAGATGCCGTTGAAACCAACGTTAAACGATCCTAATATTCCTGAAAATACATTAGTAAATGCACGTCCTCTTAAAAATGCAGAATTAGCCGTGTTTCTTACAGAAATATCAAACGCTGCAATATATGGGCCCGGTGGTTGTGACCAGGCAGAAGCAGCCGGCAGGGATATTGGAAGTAATTCTCCACTGTCATTAGTACTTGGAGGTAAAAAATCTATCTCCCAAATACCTTCCTGAGCCGCAGTAACAACACGAGTGTAGGGGGTGTAACCGCCGGTATTAGGCGAGGGTCCTGCTAATTCCTGGCCTCTATTGACAATACGGCCTATTGTTTTAGATGAACCAGATGTGTAAGTGCTGCCGTCAGGCGCTCTTAGGTTAATAGTACCAGTGCTTACACCCTGTGCGCTTGAACCCAGATAGAGCGTTTCGCCTGCTTTAACATAAACTTTCATAGCACCCAATGTTGGATATGGAAAGGAAGCTGTGCTATTTGGGCTTGAATGAAGATAAGCCCGGTAGCCGCCATTTGAATTTAGTTCCTTACTACCTTCGGCAAATAAAAGCCCCGGTAAAAGTAATAGCGTTAAAAAGCAATAGCCAAACAGCCATTTTTTTGAGATCGAATTTAAATGGAATGGGTTAATTTTATAGTTCGAGGCTAAGTATAGTCGCCGCATTTTTAAGGCTTGTTTATGCCTTAAATATATAGAAATATTACAATACCATAATTATTTATTATTAACATAAATTAAATATTGACAATATTGACAGATCGGTAAATAACTTAACTATGAAAATTATTAATATAAATGATACTTTAATCCGCAATGATTATTTATATATAGCCCTAATTTAAAAAAAGCTGGTTATAACAACCAGCTTTTCACTTATCTCCAATATCCTCTGCGCCATGCGTAACCACGTGGGCCGGACACCCATCTGCCCCTTACCCAGGCCCTGCCACCGTGTGGCCTTTCCCAGTGCCCGCCTACATAAGCGTATCTACCGCCGCTCCAAATCCATTCGCCATCTACCCAAACAGCGTTAGCATAAGGAGATGCCGGTCTTACATAATAAGGTTCGGCCGGGCGTGTAGTTACATAGTATTGGCCCGTACATGAAGTTAATAAACTGCCGGTCAATGCCAATAATATTCCGATTTTTGCAATAGTTTTCATTTGTCAATGTTTTATTTTATTGACAAATGTTTTTTAGAAAAGTTTAAAATTATGTTTTACTAAACCTGGCCGATACCACCAATTCCTTGCTACCCTGAGTGTATTTGTAAAACCCGCTGCCTGTTTTAACACCCAGGTCTTTATTTGATACCATATCAATAAGTAACGGGCAAGGTGTATATTTTTCGTTATTAAAACCGGTATATAATACATTTAATATGGCAAGGCAAACATCAAGGCCAATAAAATCTGCCAGTTGTAAGGGCCCCATAGGGTGCGCCATACCCAGCTTCATTACAGTATCGATCTCTTCAACACCAGAAACATTTTCATACAGTGTATAAATAGCTTCATTGATCATTGGCATTAAAATCCGGTTAGCCACAAACCCCGGCGCGTCATTTACTTCGACAGGAATTTTACCCAGCTGGTTTGATAGTTGCATTATCGTTTTAGTAGTGGCAACCGATGTTTGTTTTCCTTTTATTACCTCAACCAATTTCATTAACGGTACCGGGTTCATAAAATGCATTCCGATTACATTTGCCGGATTTTTTGTTACTGATGCTATTAATGTTATCGAAATAGACGATGTATTTGACGCCAATATGGTATCATCACTACAGATATTACTAAGTTGCTTAAAAAGGTTCAGTTTAATTTCCTGATTTTCGGTAGCGGCCTCAACTACCAGGTCGGCCTCTTTTACGGCCTCGTTTAGATCTGTATAAATAATAATCCTGTTTAGCGTATCAATTTTTAGCTGATCATCTATAGTTCCTTTTTTTACCTGTTTGTCAAGATTCACAGTAATTGTTTGCATGGCGCGTTGTAAGGCCCCGACATTAATGTCAATAAGTGCAACATCAAAACCATACTGTGCAAAGGAGTGGGCAATACCATTACCCATAGTTCCCGAACCTATTACTGCAATTTTTTTCATAACGGCACTTTATATTATAGATTTATCTTTTCCGCTGCTATATTTTCTTGATTAATCTCTTTTATTGTCGGGATGAATATCGTTTTACACTTTGCATAATTTGTAATAATATCTTCCGAATATTCATCCCTGTCGCCATTAAATATAATAGCTTTTACAGGTATATTTCTGTTATTAAGCGCCTCAAGGGATAGTAATGTATGGTTAATGCTCCCCAGGTAATGTTTAACAACCAATATCACATCAGCATTGAACTGTTTTATCAGGTCGATCATTAAAAAGTTATTATTTAAAGGTACCATTAAACCACCGGCACCTTCAATGATCAGTTGATTATCAGTAACCGGCATTCTGATTTTTTCAGGATCAATAATAATACCATCAAGCGCTGCCGACTTATGCGGCGAGTAGGGTTGAGTTAAGCGATATGCCTCGGGATGAAAGACGGTTTTTGAATTAGAAACCAGGCTTTTTACCTTCAATGTATCACTATTATCCAAATCGCCGGATTGTACGGGTTTCCAGTAATCGGCTTTAAAACTCTCTACCAATATTGCAGATACAATGGTTTTGCCAATGCCTGTGCCAATGCCGGTTATAAATAATGGTTTATTATTCATTTAATAGATGATTAATGTCGTTTGCCAACTGAGTGATCTGGTCGGCCGTGTTAAACGAATGGATACAGATCCTTATCCGCTCGCTGCCCTGCGGAACTGTGGGGCTCATAATCGCGCGGATATCAAAACCGTTATCTTGTAAGTGTGTGGCTGTTTCAATAGCTTTTTGATTGCTTTTTAACAAGATACACTGTATTGAACTATCGCTTTCTATTAATAAATATGGGCTTTCTACCAATATTTTTACTGTTTGTTTAAACAAATCGATATTCTGTCGTAACGCGGCTATTTGTTCAGCCGAGTTTGATAGAAAAGAACATGCAACTTTTATACATGCCAGTTGGTGAAAAGGAGCGGCGGTAGTATAAATAAATGAGCGTGCAAAATTAATGAGGTATTCGCGTAATAAATTACTACCCAATACAATGGCGCCATGACAACCCAATGCCTTACCAAAGGTAACAATACGTGCAAATACCCGATCCTGCAAACCTGATTGCGGGACAATGCCGGTTTGATAAAGACCAACTGCATGCGCCTCATCAACTATTAAATTTGCGTTATATTTTTCTGCCAACAATAATATTTCTGTAAGGGGAGGCGTATCGCCATCCATAGAGTATACGCTCTCTATCACAACATAGATCACTCCTTTTGCATTTTGCAACTTTTCCTCTAAACCGGCCAGGTCGTTATGTTTAAAGGTATAGCGGTTTGCGTGACTTAAACGTGCCCCGTCAATTACCGACGCGTGGATCAGCTCATCGGTAATTATAGTATCGCCGCGCCGGGGCAGTGAAGATAACAAACCAACATTGGCATCGTAACCCGAATTAAATAGTAAACCGGCTTCACTACTAAATAAAACAGCCATTTCCTGCTCCAGTTTTTCAGTATAATTTAGGTTTCCTGATATTAACCTCGACCCAGTAGAACCGTTTAAGTTAAAATGGTTTTTTATTTCTTCATCAATCTTACCTTTAAGAGTTGTCGAGCGCGCAAATCCAAGGTAGTCGTTCGAGCAGAAATCTATTAGCTTGTTTTCAGGCTTTAACGTCCTGTAACTTCCGGTTTGCTGCCTGTCCGAAAGCCTGTTTTTTATATAGTTTTCTGCGGATGTCAATTCAAAAAATTTTAGCTAAAATAAAGAAAGCCTCCCGATTTATCGGGAAGCTTTCTTTATTAATCTAATATTTTAATTAGTTGCCTTGCATACGTGCTTTCATTGCAGCGGCACGTTCGTCAGCCCATTTTTGGAATTCTTTACCTTGCGCTTCGGTTAGCACAGCTTTAATTTTTGCATTTATTGCAGGAGTTAATTTCATGTAACCGGCCATCATAGCACTTCTGTCACCATTTGCGGCAGTCATTAAGCTATCTCTCTTTTTACCAGCCTCTGTGTAAATGGCTGTAATTTTTGTAGTCTGGTCATCGGTTACACCGGTTACTTTTTCTTTTAGTTGGTCTGTTTGCTCTTTTGGCGTTCTTCTGCCACCGCCCTGGGCTAAGTTAACTGCGCTAATACCAATTACAAAAGCGCATACTAATACTAATTTTTTCATTTCGGTTTGTTTTAGTTTGGTGTTTAGTTAAAGATAGGTAGTTATATAACCAATAAACAATGTGTAACCTAATTGTTGCTGTTTACATTTTGATTTAGTCGTAAACCAAAAAAGCGACCATAAGGTCGCTTTTAAATACGCAATTAATATTAATTTCCTTGTTGTCTTGCAGCCATTTTAGCAGCTTGTGCGGCTAATTGTTTTTTATACAATGTAGCCTGATCCGGGGTTAAAATAGCCAGAATCTTATCAGTTGTAGCTTTTCTTAGGGCAGCTTGTGCAGGCCTCATTGCTGCTCTGTCGCCCCCGGTATTTGCTGTTCTTAAACTATCCTGTGATTTTGCCTGTGCAGTGAAAATTACCGTGGCTTTTGCAACCTGGTCGCTGGTTAATGATAATGAATCTTTCAGCCTGGCTGTCGTTTGCTCGGGTGTCATTCTTTGTCTGCCGCCGCCCTGGGCGAAGCTAAGGGCGCTAATTCCTAATACGAAAGCGCATACTAATACTAACTTTTTCATTTTTCTTTGGATTTAATGTTTGGTTTTGATAAAGATAAATGTCTAAGGTTTAATATTATATATGTAACTTAATTGTTGCCTTCAAGCTTAGCTATAGACCGTTGCATCTGTGCCATCATATTAGTAAGACTCTCCATAGTTGGTTCAGGCGCAGGCAGGGGCAGGTGCGTGGATATATACGCTTTAGCTTTCCATACCTCTAAGATATCCTCGCCATTTATTTCATAAGGCTCATATACCGGGTTGTCTGATACCAGTTTCAGTTTTTTGTTATCCTTGAATTTATTGCCGATACGCTTATATACCACACCATCGCTTTTTGATATAATAACATAAGTCTCCAGGGCTTTTATATCACCCCAGTTTTCTACATACTCACCTATAATAGTAGTACCTGATACCAGCGGCAGCATCGAATCGCCTTTTATTTCAAAACCCCTGTAAGTTCCCTGCTTAAACATGGGCAGATACAGTTTGGGTAATTGCGCAACGTATTCGGGGTCGGCATAACCATTCATGTACCCGGCACTGGCTTTTAGCGGAACCATTTCAATGTTCTCGTTATCTTCCTTATCAACAGAGATACTGAGCACCCGCAAGCCGGCCTGGTTAGGTTTTGGTTTCGCCAGCCATTTATCGTCAATGGTTTCATTTATAAAATCATCAACGGTTATATCAAAAAATAATGCTATATTTTTTAGCAAATCATATTTAGGTTCGGCCCTTTCTTCTTCATAAGCGCCAACCAATGATCTTTTTATACCTACCTGATCTGCAAACTGTTGCTGGGTTAAGCCTTTCTTTTTCCTAAGAAATTTAATATTTGATGAAATTTTTGTCATAAAATTTGCATTTGCTAAAATAATTAGTATTTTTATGCTCATAAAATTAGTAATTATTTTTTAACCAGCAAATTTTATTATCAAATGAAACGCTTTATCTATATCATTACAGACAGAAACAGGAATAATTTACATGTAGGACTTTGTTCTGATCTATTAAAAACACTTAAGTTCTATGGTGAAATGCCCACGTTGTTTTTCGACAGCGCGCAACAACTAAATAGATTAGTATATTTTGAAGAGATCAACTCAGAAGAATTGGCGATGGAGCGTTTTAAAACTGTTAGTACTTATACAAGGCCCCAAAAAGAAAAAATGATCAGACCTGTAAACCCTGATTGGGTAGATCTGACCATTGGATTAAATTTTGAAAGCGGCATACGTACCAGGCCTCTGTTGCGCCCGTCAATTAACTCGCGCCGCAGTTTGGTTACTTTTTAATGAATTTTAGCGCACCCGAGTTCATGCAATACCGTTTGCCGCCTCTGTCTGCGGGGCCGTCGTCAAAAACATGACCGAGGTGTAAGCCGGTACTGCGTTCAATAACTTCGTCGCGGGTTTCGCCAAAGCTATTGTCGGTGACTATTTTAATTTTTTTCATATCGACAGGCTTAACAAAGCTTGGCCAACCGGTACCGCTGTCGTATTTATCATCCGAGCTAAATAATACCTCGCCTGTAGCAGCGCTTACGTAAATACCTTTTTGGTGATTGTCGTAATATGCATTATGATAGGGTGGCTCCGTACCACTCTCAACCATGATATGATAAGCATTTGCGTCCAGTTGCTTTTTCCACTCGGCGGCAGGTTTGCTTAGCCTTTTCTCATTAATTTGTCCATTGCTATTTTGGCAACCCAATGCCGTAACTGCAAATAGTATGACTATTGCTAAAACTGATCTTTTCATTTTTGTAGTTTTTTTGTAGGATTATAACTTAAACTACGTAATAATATTTTAAGTGGTTTGTCACCCGGATGACAGCTTAAATATTTTTAAATTTAGGTACCAACACACCGGTAACTATATGTATCATACCATTGTTTTGTTCCAAATCAAACCTGCTTATCACACTCTCGCCTCCGTGTTCGTCAATTAAAACAATGTTACGATTAGTGTCCAATTTAGCCATTAACTTACTGCCGGTAAGCGTAGTAAAAGTTGCCAGACCTTTGTTAGCGTTAATTTGATGAATGATGTCCTTAGATGTAACCTTACCTGCCAGCGTATGATAGGTAACCATAGCTATCAGGTCATACTTGTGCTCAGGCGTTAATAATGTATCCAGTTTTCCGGATGTCAGGTTGATAAATGCCTGGTTGTTTGGAGCGAATACTGTTATAGGACCCTGGCTTTTTAAGGTTTCACTTAAGCCTGTCGCCTGTATTACCTTATAGAAATTACTCAGCTCAGGCGAGTTATAAATGTTGGTAATGATATTATTGGTAGCCAGCATTGCAGCACCTTCTGTTTTTTTTAGAGTAGGAGGCGGTAGTTTAGGTGCCTGCCTGATTGTTGAATCCGTATTCGTTGTAGTTGCCTGGGCAAATAAAACAGCCCCGTTGAATAGTAAACCTATTAAAAAAACTAATTTCCTCATGACACTATAACCCAAAAATCACTTTTATGTTTAAAATTACCAGCCCGGGGTAAATCCTATGCCTATAACCGGCTTGCTAACGTCATTACGGTTAAATGGTATGGCCGCATAAGGTTCTAAAACAAAATAACCAAAAATGTTTATACGTAATGAAATACCGGTACTTAAAGCCGGCACACGCTGATTGGTATTATACACGCTATTTCCGTTGGCATCTGTACCAATTCTGTCAGGTGCCATCTGGAATTTTACCTGGTTACCCGCGCTCCACGCCAAACCCGCATCAAAGAAGAAGTTAAGCTCAGTAAACAAGAATTTAGACTTTATTGCAGATAACTTCTCCGGCCCCGTGAATGGCAAACGAACCTCAAAATTAGCAACTGCGGTACGGGTACCTGATAATTGATCTATGGTAAAGCCATTGCTTGGTTTGCCGTTGCCGTTATTATAAAAAGTCTGTGCTTCGTATCCTCTAATCAGGAAGGGATAACCAACGTATAAAGGATACAATCCCTGTGAATTTCCAAAACGGCCATAGCCATATAAACGTACGGCAAATGTTACCGGATCTACCCGTACATATTTACGCAGATCGATTGTAGGAGCGAAGAACTGGTAAGTACCAAAATCATATTCGCCTTCGATACGGTAACGGAAACCATTTAACGGGGATGCTACCCCAAAGAATGAATTATCGCCAACTAACGAGGTATTTGCCTGGAAAACTGTGAATGGTTTTAGTACCGTACCATTATTTAAAGGATCAGCGTTGTAAGCTGAGTTTGAGATGTGGTTTTTTTGGTAATCAATTTCATTACCTAACGTATCATAATAGGTGCTGTAACGGTCAACCCTGTAATAATACCGTGATACACCACCGCCAAATTCAACCCGCGTCGATTTTGAAAGCGGATAGGAGGTAAACAACGAAGCCTGATCCTGGAAAATTCGGATAATATCATAACGTTCCTCGGTAACAGGGATTGATTTTCCGCTGAAAGTATGAGTAGTATTAACCACGTTATAATTTGCAAACTGATATGGGATATGTGATAGGCCGCCGCCCCAATTCCATCGGCCTTGCTGGTTAATATAAATAACCTGCGCGCCAAAATCATATATCTCACCATTTATTGCAGCACCTGCATATATTTGGTTACGTCCTAAAATATCACTGAATACCCCCTGCACACCACTTGCTAAACCTGTACCGTACGAGCTTACCGAAGCACCGATACCGCTGCTTGCTAAATAATCAAGCTTGAATTTTGGTTTGTAGGGTTGATTTTTAATCGAATCAGTAGGGATCTTTTGGTAAGCCAAGTAGTTTTTCAGGTTAGAATTAATCAGATCCACTCCAACAGCGCGTGCCGGCGGGAGCATGGCTGCATCGAAATTGATGTCCGATCCCCCGACGGTTTTCGCAGTAAAATCGGAAGCTTTGGCATTATACAGTGAATATTTTTGAGCACGATAATAAGAGTAAACAATATCGTTATTAGCCGATATGCTCAATGCCGGCGAAAACTCTGTTATGCCGCAGATGCCGGTAAACAGATCGGTCATCTGATCAATTTTACCACTAGCTATTGTATATCGATACATATTGCGGAAACCGTCGCGATTTGATAAAAAGTAGATCTCGCTACCATCTGATGAATATTGTGGGTTAAGATTGTTGGCCCCGTTAAATACCGGTATATCGGTGACCTTACCTGTAGCCAGATCATATTCTGCCAGGTTAAAAGTTATATCTTGTGATAATGTGCGATCATAAGTTGTACGGTCGCTTGAGAAGATAATTTTTTTACCATCCCTTGAAAAACTTGGCTGATAGTCTGAATATTTATCGTTAGTTAACTGGGTAACCTTTTTTGAGTTGAAATTATAAAGGTATAGATCTACCTGTCCTTCTGACAATCCCTGGAAAACTATTTCGTCGCCATTAGGCGACCATGACAGGTTACTGAATTGTTCGGCTTTACCCATCGAAATATCCTGTAGTATGCGTCCGCTCGGCACTTCAACAACCAGCATCCGGTTTCTGCCCTTGTTAAATACGCTAAAGGCAAACTTCTTACCGTCCGGCGACCAAGTGCCTGCGGATTCAATAAAGTTAAATTCGTCAATATGGGTATTTGAAACCTTACTGGTGAGCTTTTTGATTACCACGCCTGTTTTCGCATCAGCTAAAAAGAGGTCTATTGTAAACAGGTTCTTTTCAGATAAAAAGGCCAGGTACTTACCATCCGGGCTTATAGCCGGGGCCACATTCATTTTACCTGAGTTTTTATCACTTATAATTAACTGCCCTACAGGCTTTTGTACAGTATCTTTTAAATAGGGTTTATAGGTATTTTCAATTGAGGTTTTCCAAAGTTGTGACAATGTTTTATCATCATAACCAAAGGTGCGCCTTACGCCGTAGGCCAAACCAAAACGGGCGGTGTTTTTGAAGAACGGTGTAATAATGGTATCGCCATAAGTCGACCCTATAAAACTCCAGAATGCCTCACCATACCGGTAAGGGAAATATTTATTACTCTCGGTAAGGTCTTTTACTGTTGGGATATCGTGATTCAGGTAAGCGTCGCGCATCCACATTGCCGTGTAAGAATCCTTTTTTCCCAATGAAAGATACTCCGCCATACCCTCAATCATCCATAGTGGAAGGTTGTTTATGTTCTCGTAATTGTTATCCTCTTTACCCAATAACAAATGATATTGAAAAGCGTGAACCAGCTCGTGACCGATAACGTGCCTTGTCATTTCATTATTTTCCATAACAGGCATAACCACACGATTTTTCAAACCTTCGGTGATACCACCTGTACCGACATCTATATCGCCATCAATAGCGGTAGTTTGCTGGAAATCGGGGTGATTAGCGTATAAGATAATAGGGTTGGGAGCTCTGAATGTATCCCTGAAAACCTGCTGATGCAGGGTATACCACAATTCGCTTTCCTGCGCAAAGCGTTTTATCATACTATCGTTTTTTAGATAATAATAGATCTCGAAGTGCGGGGTTTTATAAACCTTAAATTTAAGGTTTTTATAGCGTACTTTATTCTGCCCAAAGTATTGTGCTTTAGCTAACGGACTAAAAAACAACAGGCCAATAAAACAAACTAAAATGAATGAGTATTTTTTTGCTTTACTTACAGGGGAGAGGTTTCTATCCATACATTCTGATAAATCAGCGCTAAATTACTAAATCCTGTTTAATTTATCTGTTGATCGGCGGGTGGTTTTGAATCATCACCAGAAAAACCGTTTAAAGTATCCAATGGCATCTTCAAACTATCATTAGCAGAGGTATCAACAGAGATCCTTGGCGAAGGACAATTATAGCTCTTGGTAATTTTTGTCCATGGTTTTGGGAATGGCCCATAAGTATAACCTGATTGCTTGTCGGCATAAACCCTTTCCATAAAGCTACCGAATATCGGCAATGCAGTATGCGACCCTTCACCACTTTCAGATGTGTTAAAATGAACGCTGCGATCATCAGCACCAACCCAGATACCGGTAACAAGGTCTTTGGTGATACCCATGTACCATCCATCAACATAATCAGACGATGTGCCTGTTTTACCGCCTATCTGGTTGTCTTTTTTCCATAAGCCCGGGTATTCCCACAAAGCTTGTGATGTTCCGCCCGGTTCTTCCATACCACCTCTGAACATGTACAGCATTAACCAGGCAACTTCTTCACTTATGGCGCGTTCGGTTCTCAGGGTAAATTCCTGAATTGTGTTTCCGTCATGATCGGTTATTTTGGTAACCAACAGCGGGTCAATTTTCTCACCTTTATTAAGGAACGTGCTGTAGGCGCGTACCATTTCATAAACAGACACATCATTTGATCCTAATGAAACCGACGGAACCGCTCTTAACGGGCTTTCAATGCCGCATTTATGCGCATAAGTAACAATTTTATCCCAACCCACTTTTTCGGTTAGTTGGGCTGTAATAGAGTTTACAGATTTCCCCATGGCCCAGCGCAATGACATTTCCTGGTAGCTAAAATGGAAATCGGCATTGTTTGGCGCCCAAACCTGGTCTTTACCCTCGTCGGTATATTTTATAGAAACCGGCTGATCTGTAAATTTGTCGCACGGCGAATACCCGTTATCCAACGCAGTTAAATAAGCAAAAGGCTTAAAAGTAGATCCTGCTTGTCTTTTTGCCTGATTTACGTGGTCATAATTAAAGTATTTATGATTGATACCGCCTACCCAAACTTTAATTTTTCCGCTTGACGGCTCAATGGTCATCATGCCGGTGTTTAAAATGCGGGTATAGTATTTTATAGAATCGACGCTTGAAAATGTGGTGTCTTTTTCGCCTTTCCAGGTAAACACCTTCATGCGTTTAGGCGTTTCAAAATATTTATTTACCTGCGTCATGTCACCATGATATTTAGCAAGCAATAATTTATAGATAGGCAAATGCTGCTCGGCTTTAGGTAAAAAATCTACGATCTCATTTCCTTTCGAATCGCGCCATGGGTTTTTCTTTCCCCAGATATTATCAAAACGCTTTTGCAGCATCTTCATTTTTTCAGCTACTGCTTCTTCAGCGTATTCCTGTAAACGAGAATCAATAGTTGTATAGATCTTTAAACCATCTTCATAAAGGTCATAATCATTGTCTTTACACCATTTTTTTAGCCAGCGTTCAACAGCTTCACGGATATAAGAATCACCATGCGAATCATTTTCAACGTAACTTAAATTTAAACCGATAGGCATTTTGCTGTAAGTGTCAAATTCGGCTTTGGTCAAATAATTATATTTCTCCATTTGCCCCAATACGGTATTTCTTCTTTCGAGCGATCGGTCAGGATTATTTATTGGATTATAAGTCGATGTCGCCTTAAGCATACCTATTAGGGTAGCTGCTTCGGCAGGAGTAACGGCATCGGGAGTTTTATCAAAGAATTTTAATGTGGCGGTCTTAATACCAAAAGAGTTATTACCAAACGGAACAGTATTTAAATAAAGTGTAAGGATCTCTTCCTTATTATAGATGTGCTCAATTTTATAGGCGGTTAGCCACTCTTTACATTTAGAAATCAACGTACGCAAAACCGGAATATGTCTTAATAAACCCTGCGATTTTCTTTTACGGGTTGAAAAAAGATTTTTTGCCAGTTGTTGTGTGATTGTACTGCCACCGCGTTTATCGCCTTTGGCTGTTGAAATGATACTGGTGAAAAAGGAGTAAAAATCAACGCCGCCATGTTTGTAAAAACGCACATCTTCAGTAGCTACCAACGCGTGTACAATGCTTGGCGAGATTTCTTTATATTCAACCGGCGAACGGTTTTCATGGTAGTATTCACCTATTAGTTTACCGTCAGCGGTGTACACCTGCGAGCCAACAGACATACTTGGGGTTTTAATATCCTGCATATCAGGGGTGTAGCCAAACAGCCAAAGGAAATTTAACTCAACAGCGCAAAAGAAGATAATTATAGCGTAGATAAAGATGACAAAGTATCTCAGGTATCGGTTTTTTATACGTCTGAACATTCGGTAAAGATGTAAAATTATTGGCTCAAAATAATAGCCGGTTTGTAAATAGGTAACAACGCAATTTTAATATTAAAATTTTATAAGCAAAGGTTTGTAACGGCTATTTTAATGATTTTACTTTTTACTTGCCTTTGCGAATTGGTTAAATGTTAAAGCTTTGCTTATCCAACTTTCAAACTCTTTTTTTGTTTTCATAGCCTCTTCGCTTACAAATACAAAATCTTTTAATGCTTTACCGTTGCGGATCATTCCGCGCACGCCGTTCATTTCTAGCGCTTCAATATATTCGGGGCCTATGCGGCAGAGCATTTCATCTTGGCTGGCGCAAACGCACATTTTACCGTTAACCATAAAACAGATCCCGCGAAACATTTTCTTTTCTTCAATGTCAGTAAGGTTATGAGCAGCCAGGGCTTCTCTTATTTTATCCGCTAATTTTTCGTCGTAAGCCATTGATATATCTT
Organism: Mucilaginibacter sp.; assembly: GCA_028287975.1. GTDB lineage: Bacteria > Bacteroidota > Bacteroidia > Sphingobacteriales > Sphingobacteriaceae > Mucilaginibacter. The sequence continues at coordinate 33,842 of JAQBOP010000344.1, forward strand.
TAATTAAAATGCGCTTCTGTAATAAAACTTGACTTTCCGTTTTTAACCGCGATAGCTTTAATTGTTGTTTTTACTGATATAGGTATTGGTTTGCTATACACGCTTGATGAAGTAGTAGGAGCGGACCCATCTGTGGTATAATAAATAACATCAGTGTCAATATCATTGCTTTTAATTTCTGCCTGTGTTGGCGGCGCGAACGTGTTCAGCAATGTAATAGCCGGATTCGGCACTATCAGATCATCAGTAATACTTGAAACCGGTTTTTCAAGATCCTGCATAAACATTTTATTGGCTAAACGGCCGGTGTAAACCTCAAACTCTCCGCCGTTGGCGATATCTGAAAAATCCAGAAAAAGCTTGTTATAGTTTTTTTTGTTCAGGCTCATGCCCTGCAAGTAAATATTGTTACGGGCTACAGATGAACCAGAATTAAGAATGGTGAATTTCTTTCCGTTCTCCAGGTTAATAACCGCTTTCTCAAACTGCGGCAAGCCTATTTGGAACTGTTGCTGGCTTGGGGCGATGTTATAAATGCCTAACGAACTCATTACATACCATGCTGACATTTGCCCGCAATCATCATTACCTGCAAGGCCGTCAGGTTTGTTGCTATATTGTTCGTTTAATATCTTGTTGATGAAAAACTGGGTCTTATCGCCATTATCCGTAAAATTGAACAAATACGCCATGTGATGGCTCGGCTCGTTACCGTGTGCATACTGACCGATCAGGCCGGTAATATCAGATGTTTCAGTACCGGTCAATGGGGCAGTGGTAGTAAACAACTCATTCAGGCTCGATTCAAACTTTGCCATCCCACCCATGCGGTTAATCAAACCTTTTACATCCTGCGGTGCCAGGAAAGTATATTGCCACGCATTACCTTCTACATAGTTCTTGTTAACGTCAGTAGGATTAAAAGGCTTAAACCAATCGCCATTTACACGGGCCTGCACAAAGCCATTATCTTTATTCTGTACGTTTTTCCAATATTGGGCGCGTTGAATGTATTCGCTGTAATCTTGTGGTTTATTCAGCATTTTGGCCATTTGGGCTATACACCAGTCGTCATAAGCATACTCTAAAGTTTTTGAAACAGATTCTTTGTTGTTATCGGCTAAAACCAATCCGTTATTACGGTAAGAGTCTAATCCGAATTGATTTCGGTTAACAGAGGCCTTCATGGCAGCGAACGCTTTTTCGGCGTCGAAGTCCCTTATCCCGTTCGCGTAAGCATCAACAATTACCGGGATGGAGTGATTTCCCACCATGCAATAGGTTTCGTTTGACGCGAGCGACCAAATTGGCAATAAGCCTTGCTGATCATAAATAGCCAGGAAGCTTTTAATAAAATCAAGTGTGCGTTTTCTGTCTATCAAGGTGAGCAGCGGATGTTCTGCCCTGAAGGTATCCCACAAAGAAAATACGGTGTAATAATTAAACCCTTCGGCAGTGTGTATTTTCTGATCCATACCGCGATATTGACCGTCAACATCACTATAGATATTGGGCGATAACATGGTGTGATATAGCGCTGTATAAAATATGGTGCGTTTAATTTTACCATAATCAACGGGTTCAACCTTTTTACCTGCCAGGCGGCCATAACCATTTGCCATGGCATCGGCAGCTTGCTGTTGTTCTTGTTGTGCGGGTGGAGCGCCGCCTTCAACCTCAATTTTTGCAAGTGCGTTTATCCAGGTAGTTTTGGCGGCTTTTAATACTTTTTTGAAATCAAAGTCTGGTATTTCAGCATCAAGATTTTTTAATGCGCCTTCCGGGCTTACGGCTGATATGCCTACTTTCGATACAACCTCGCCGGGATTATTGAATTGGATATAAAGCTTAATGTTTTTCCCTTCGGCTTTCTTTAAACCGTTTTGCAGTTGATCATTAACGGCTATGCCATAGGTTTTAAAAGGTCTTGAAAACTTGGCATAAAAATATACATGCTGATCATTGGCCCAGCTCCTTGATTCGCGATAGCCACGGATCTCGTGGTCATTTATAATCTCTATCCATGAATTTAACACCTGGTCGTGATGTTTCAGGTCGATAATAATATTGGCCTGTCCTGTTGATGGATAAGTGTACTTATGCATCCCTGCGCGGGTAGTTGCGGTTAATTCGACATCGATATTATATTTGTCAAGCCTGGTTTTATAAAAACCAGGGGAGGCAAATTCATTCTTTTTCTTGAACGGCGAGCTATAATCTGTGTTTTTAAATTGCGGCGTGCCCGTGGTAGGCATAAACAAGATATCGCAATAGTCAAAAATGCCTGTACCGCTTAAATGCGTATGCGAAAAGCCATAAACAACAGAATCTGTGAAGTGATAACCCGAGCAGCCGTCCCAACCTTCTAATCGTGTGTCAGGACTTAGCTGAACCATACCAAATGGCATTACTGCACCCGGATAAGTGTGGCCATGACCGCCTGTGCCTATAAACGGATCAACATAAGGTGTATAATCTTTTTTCTTCTGGGCCGATGCGTTAAGGCTAAAGGCCAGCGCGGTTAAAAATAAAATACGGGAAACTTTTATCACTTTGCGGAAATTAGTTGACCTGCAACTTACTAAAGTTACCAGATATTCATAAGAAAATAAAACGTTAAAGCAGCGTAAACTCGTCGGCATCTTTTAGGAAAGGCATAGCGCGACGGGTCTTTGCAACTTCGTCCGCGACAATAGTAAAAGTATAAACGTCTTCTTCATCACGTTTATAATAAACCACATTACCGTTAGGGTCTATGCAGGTCGAATCGCCCGAATGATAAACTTCGTTACCGTCATGTCAACACGGTTCACACCAATAACATAAGCCTGGTTTTCGACAGCGCGTGCCGGGATCAGCGTGCGCCAGTGTAAGGCCCTGCGCTCGGGCCAGTTGGCTACTATTAATAGCAGATCATAAGCCTCCTTTACATTTCGCATCCAAACCGGGAAACGCAGATCATAGCAGATCATAGGGCAAATTTTCCAGCCTTTAAGTTCAATTATCAGCTTTTTTGTCCCTGCGGTATAAGTATGGTGCTCTTTGCCCAGGGCAAATAAGTGTCTTTTGTCGTAATAATTGCAGGTACCTTCAGGTAACATCCATATTAAACGATTATAATATTTGCCTTTTTCGGCTATGATCAGGCTACCGGTTACCACGCAATCATATTGCTTGGCTATTTTATGCATCCACTGCATGGTTTTACCGCCCATCGGCTCGGCCAGTTCTTCGGCATTCATGGTGAAGCCGGTGTTAAACATTTCAGGTAATATGATCAGATCAGTTTTTTCGCGAATACCGGATAGCCGCAATGCTATATTTTGCAGGTTTTTATCTATTTTTTCCCAAAACAGATATCCCTGAAAAGAAGTGATCTTTAAATTCTCCATAGCAAATGTTGTGGCGGCTTTAATTGGTTTAACTAATAACTAATACGCAATTTCCTTATTAAAGTTTAAAATCTAACAATCTATTAACGGCAGCATCCAAAGTTTCTTGCTTTTTAGCAAAACAAAATCGCAAAACATGGTGATTTGTACCCTGGGTATAAAACACGGATGTAGGTATACAAGCTACCCCAGCTTCTTTTGTTAACCTTAAAGCAAACGCTGTGTCATCCTCATCTGTCAGGTGCCCGTACTTAACTGATTGAAAGTATGATCCGCTTGACGGCAATAGCTCAAATTGGGTTGCTGCCAACCCGTTTCTGAAATGATCTCTTTTTTGCTTAAAAAAGGCAGGCAGATTTAAATATGTGTTTTCATCTTTTAAATACTCAGCTATGGCATGTTGCACGGCCGAGTTTACACTGAATACCAAAAACTGGTGTATTTTTCTAAACTCCTGCATTAGATAGACGGGAGCGAGGCAATAACCCACTTTCCAACCGGTGGCATGAAATAACTTTCCAAATGACGCTACTATAAAACTACGCTGTTTCAGTTCAGGATAGCGAGCCATGCTATGGTGTATCTCGCCATCATATATCAAATGTTCGTAAACCTCGTCGCTTAGTATATATATGTTCTGGTCTTTTACTATTGCGCTTAGTTCGTTAATATCTTGTTCATGTAATATAGTAGCCGTTGGGTTATGCGGCGAATTAAGGATGATCAGCTTTGTGCGATTGTTGATCAACTTTTTTACCATGGCCCAATCAATGCGATAATTGTTATCGGGTTCTAACTCCAAAGACTTAACAATGCCGCCCATCAGTTTAATAGCAGGAGCATAGCAATCAAACGCCGGCTCAAAAACAATCACCTCGTCGTTAGGGTGTATAATGGCGCTTATGGCCGTAAATATGGCTTGGGTGCCGCCGGCAGTGATGGTTATTTCTGTATCAGGATCATAATCTGCACCATGCAGTTTTTTTGTTTTATAAGCTATCTGGTCGCGTAAAGTTTTAACGCCCGCCATTGGGGCGTATTGATTATGGCCATCTTTCATTGCTTTATTAACCAGCTCGATCAGTTCAGGCGAGCAATCAAAATCAGGAAAGCCTTGCGATAGATTAATGGCACCAACCTCTGCCGCAAGGGCAGACATGGTGGTAAAAATGGTAGTCCCAACTGAGGGTAACTTAGATGCAATAGTAGTCATGTTTGGCTAATGTAAGTAAAACCATTTAAACCTGATTTGAAATTGATAATAATGACGGTATCTTTAAAATCATTATCTGCCTGAATATATGACACCTAAAGCCAACTTATTAGCCATAACCTTTATTTTTTTATTTCTTCCGATGATCGGTTTTTCGCAGTTAACCGATCACGAAAACGAAGTAATCTCAAAATTTAGCAACCGCTTAAAAAATGATATTGCCTGGGATGATTTAAATGGCAGCATATCGGTGGCAATTACAAAGGGCAATAAAGTAATATGGGCGAACGCTTTTGGCTATGCAGACAAGGACAGGAATATTTTGGCAGACACCGGTTCCAATTATCGAATTGGTTCCATCACCAAAACTTTTACGGCTACCTTATTAATGCTCTTGGTTGAGGATAAAAAGATCAGTTTGGATGACGATGTCGAAAAATATGTACCTGAGGTTACCGGACTAAAAGGCTATTCTAATAAGCATAAGATCACCATTAAACAATTAGCATCGCACACGTCAGGAATTAAACGTCAGCCTGACCCAAATTCATGGTACTTTGGCGATCCGAGTCAATGGGAGCGATTATTACTTCGTTGTATACCCATTACAAGTTTTGCCTATAAACCCGGTGATCATTTTTTATACTCGGATATTGGTTATGCAATTTTGGGTCTGGCTTTAGAAAGAGCAAGCGGCGAACGTTATATTGACATGTTGCAGCGAAGAATTATTGAACCACTGCAAATGCACGATACTTACCTTTTAGTACCTGACACTAAAATAACAAAGCTGGCGGTAGGTTTAGAGAATGCATCGGGCGTTGTAGATATTAGCGTGCCTTTTAGGCAACAATCCGGAATGGGGTATGGGTTGCCAGCCGGTTCGCTTTATTCAACACCAAGCGATCTGGCTAAGTTTGTAACATCATTCATAACAAAGCCGCAAATATTGAGTAAGTCAAGTATCAGAAAGATGGAGAATATATCCAGCGTAAGTGATAGCTATGGTTTGGCTTTGATGATGCATTCGGGTATTAATCAAAACTTAATAGAACACGATGGTTACGTCCCCGGATATACCGCGCAGTTTGTGGTTGATTTAGATTCAAAGTATTCGGTGATTATTATGCGTAACTATAACCAGGGTAGTACCAATCTGAACGAAGTGGCTAAAAAACTGCTGAGAGATTTATAACAATAGAAACACGATGCTTCACGTCTTAAAAAGATGCCCGCGTCAATTTCAATTGTGACGCAAATATTGAGGTCGACATTTCTCAACTTTACATCGTTTACTTAACTTAGTAAAATGAAAAAATGTCTGCCCCTTATTTTATTTACCATATTGTTTGCCGCGTGTAAATCACCTAAGGCAAACAATGCGCCGGTTGTTGGTTTTATTGATGCTTTTGAAGATGCTACCATAGCGCAGGCGAGAACCGGATTTACAGATGCTTTGAAAAAAGAAGGCTTCAGCGAAGAGAAAAAGACCGTTCAGATAGAATACCGTAACGCGCAGGGTAATATTCCTACGTTAACACAGATAGTTAACTATTTTATATCAGAAAATGTTGACCTGCTGGCTACATGCACAACATTATCATCAGTTACCGCGGTACAGAACACAAAAACCATCCCCATCTTTGAAATGGTTTCGCCAACACCTGAACGCATGAAAGTTATTGACAAAGATGGTAAAGCGCCTGCTAATCTTTTTGGCGCTGTCGAGGACCTGCAATACATCGATACTTCATTTTCTATCATTCCAAAACTCCTAAAACCAAAGGGGCCTAAACTGGTAATTGGCCTGATCTATAACCAGGCAGAGCCGCAATCGGCAGACGCGATGCAGCGGATCAAATCGTTAGCGGATAAGTTAAATATTACATTGATCGCATTGCCATTAAATTCATCAGCCGATGCACAGTTGGTAACGCAAGCTTTATTGGATAAAAAGATAGACGCCTTTTTTGCCAACCCGGATAATACTGTATTTGCATCTTTTGAAACTATATTAAAAAACTGTAACCAGGCCAATGTACCCATATTTACCAGCGAGGCCGGTTTGGTACAACGCGGCGCTGTAGCTGCCTTTGGCGCGGATATTTATCAATGGGGTTATCAGGCAGGTGAGCAAGCCGCACAGTTTCTTAAAACGCATAAAACAGACGGACTGAAACCGGAAATGGTAAAGATCAGGAAGCGAGTTTACAATCCGGCTGCTGTTAAAAAGTATAATATTGCCATACCTTCAAATTTTGAAGCTGTAAAATAATGGATTTTTACCTTACCGCCTTATTGCAGGGGCTTTGCTTTTCGGGTATAGCGTTAGGTATTTACATATCCATGAAGATATTTAATATCCCGGATATTACTACCGACGGCAGCTATACTTTAGGTGGCGTGGTGTCGGCAATTTTACTTACTCGGCATGTACCGGGGTATTTGATTTTACCGGCTGTAATATTTGCCGGTGGGGTAGCGGGTGCAATTACCGGGATTATCCATACCAAATTGAAAATCAATCCGTTATTAGCCGGGATATTGGTAATGACAGCTTTGTATTCGGTTAATTTAACTTTAATGGGGCGATCTAATTTGCCGCTGATCGGCACATCATCCATATTTACTTTGATACAAATTGTAACCAATGTAAATCAGAATACATTTTGGATATTGCTGTTCTTTGTACTGATAATTACTTTACTGATTGGTTACCTGCTTAAAACGGACTTTGGCATTGCCATGCGTGCGACTGGTAATAACGAATCTATGATCAGAGCGTTAGGGGTAAATACCGACAGGATGAAAATAATAGGCCTGGCACTGGCTAATGCGCTTACCGCGGTGAGTGGTTATCTGATCGCACAGTTCCAGGGATTTGCGGATATCAGTATGGGTATCGGGATAGTGATAGTAGGGTTGGGGTCGGTCATTATAGCTGAAACATTGATTGGCTGGTTACATATCACATCGGTATGGATGATATTGATCCTGGTGTTAGTGGGAGCCGTCATCTTTCAGTTGGTATTGGCGCTAACTTTATATATCGGCGTTGATGCAAATTTATTAAAGCTGGTTACTGCCGTATTTGTATTGTTAATTGTAAGTTTACCACGTTTAAATCGCATAAAAGATTAATTATCACCTAAAATGAAAGTGTTTTATAAAAATTGCCCAATTGTGCTTGTTGCGCTTTTTGTGTTCGCAACCTGTTTGTTTTCCGGCTTGTGCGTACAGGCGGCTTCGCAATATTATTACCAGTTAAAAATATATCATTATAAAAGTAAGGCCCAGGAGGATAGGTTAGATGCCTACCTGCAAAACGCGTACTTACCGGCAATGCACAAAGCAGGTATAAAAGACGTAGGGGTATTTAAGGTATTAAAACCCGATAGTGTCGACAAAAAGATCTATGTATATGTTGCTTATCGTACCTGGGACGCACTGGAAAATACCGATCAGAAGTTATTGAAAGACCAAACCTATTTAGATGCCGGAAAAGATTACCTGGATGCGCCATACAATGACCCCGCCTACACGCGGATAGAAACAATTGTACTGCGTGCTTTTCCGGGCGCGCCCGAGCCAAATGTGCCTAACCTGACGGCAAAAAAAGCCGACCGTATTTACGAACTGCGCAGCTATGAGAGCGCGACAGAAAAATACAATGCCAGTAAAGTAAAAATGTTTAACGTGGGCGACGAGATCTCGATATTTAATAAGTACAACTTCAACGCTATGTTTTATGGCGAAGTGATAGCCGGTAGCCACATGCCTAACTTAATGTATATTACAACCTTTAACGGCCTGCAAGACAACAAGGATAAGTGGAAGTTATTTTTTGACGACGAAAAGTTCAAGGGATTGGGTAAAATGCCCGAATATCAAAAAAACGTATCAAAAGCAGAAAGCCTGTTTCTTTACCCGACAGACTACTCTGATTATTAAGATCTATTGACAATCATTGCTGAAAAGGGATAGCGCTACGTTATCCCTTTTTTGTTAATTATTGGCTGGTGCCGATGCTGTATTTGTTATGCCGTCGCCAATGTCATTTGAATCATGAATAGATTCGTGAGATATTTTAACTTTCTGACCGGTCAATTTGTAATTAGTTTGATTTTTAAATGATGCAGCCAAAAACGCCACTTCTGTCATTCCCGATAAGAGAACAACGATCAATAAGGCGACAACAAGTCTCGGCAAAAAAAGCGAAGGGAACTTTTCTTTATACATTGTATCTTGATTAATTAGGGGTAATTATTGCGTTTAATCTGTTGCTAATATAATTATTATTTTTTGTTTGCAACTTTTTTGTTACATAAAAATGAAGGTATTTTATCGATTTTTTAATCGGATATACTAATGTTGTAATCGAGGTTTATTTAATGTTAAGTTATGCCGTATCGGGTTGAGATTATAACAATATTTATATACTTTTAAACCTTATGCGATCTGTAAATGCGAATATGAGCAAGGGCAGGCTTGAAGCCTTTAGTGATGGCGTTATTGCCATTATTATTACCATTATGGTGCTTGAACTTAAAACCCCTGAAAAGCCGAATCTGGAATCACTACATAAAGTCTGGCCCGTTTTTGTAAACTATATCATGAGCTTTATTTATGTGGGGATATATTGGAACAATCACCACCATATGTTTCATATCGTGAAGTCAATAAATGGCGCGGTATTATGGGCCAATTTACATTTGCTTTTTTGGCTGTCAATGGTGCCGTTTGTAAGCAGCTGGATGGGTGAGAATCCTTTCACTGTAATGTGGCCTATGGCAATGTATGGTATAGTGCTTTTAATGAATGCGATAGCTTATGCCATATTAGTTATTGTGTTGCTGAAACACGAAGGACCAAACTCAGCTTTGGCTGCCGCCTTAGGAAATGACCGGAAAGGAAGGATCTCAATTGTATTTTATGTTGTTGCCATAGCATTTGCGTGGATAAACACTTACGTAAGCTTTGCATTATATGTGGCCGTAGCCTGTATTTGGTTTATACCTGATACACGAATAGAAAAAAAGCTGGCCGATGATCAACATCATACATAACAACCATATTAAATAAGCTACGCGTTTCCTTCTAAAGCCGGACGACTATCTTTCGTACTGCCGTTCCTTGCAGCCATACCATTTAAAAACTCAATGCGGATATTGTTATTGTCCAATATTCGGCAGGTTATGAGATCAGAATTTGGGGTTTCGTAATATTGTAGGGTGATTACAAAAGTTTTATCGTCAGCCCAAATACCTGCCGCCACCATTTTTTGAGGCATATTTCCTGCAATAGAAGCGCCCGGCGTTGACGTTTCTCCCTTGATCCAATGATCTAATCCACAGGTTATTTTTTGTTCGGTTTGATTATTCTTTAAAACAAAAACACATTCATTTTGACCGAACGTTAAAGATGCCTGGCTGATATTAATGGCATTGTCTTTAATGTTGTAAGTTTTACCGGATATTTGCTTTTGGATACTTTCTACTAATCCGGTTTTTTGAGGTAATAGGGTTAATGTACCTAATTTTTGCCTGAGCGCATCTTGATTAGCTGCATCCACCGGAAGCGTATGTTGTTTTATACCGGGAAGTAAATGATCCCATACATAATTCAGCGTTTTCTGCATATCCGCAATTTCGCTGGTTATAGCTATTACCGTATTTAAATCACGCGATACCAGGCAAAATTGACCTTGCGCACCATCGCCCCTGAAAAAATTATGCCGGCACCGCCAAAATTGATAGCAGTAGCCTTGTTGCCAGTCGCTGCTTTCGTCTTTTCCGTTAAGAGCGGCATTAGGCACTTTATAAGTGGTAGCCGCTTCTGCCCATGCCGCGGGCAAAACTTGTTTACCGTTCCATTTACCATTTTGCAAGTAAAGCAGGCCAAGTTTGGCAATATCCTCGGTTTTAACACGCAAACCCCAGCCGCCGGTATTAATGCCTTGCGGGCTAACCTCCCAATCCATACCTGTTATTTCTAACGGGTTAAAGAAGCGGGGAGTGAGGTATTCTAATACTGTTTTGCCTGTAACTTTAGTAATAATGGCCGATAACATGTAAGTGGCCCCTGTATCGTAAAGAAAATAAGTACCGGGTTGGTGCGCGATAGGAGATGACAAAAATACCTTTGTCCACACGTCAGTACCTTTGCGCATCGGGCCTGACGTATCCCCGTCGTGTCCGGTGGTCATGGTCAGCAAATGTTTAACCTGCATTTCTTCCAAATGTGGATCAGGTATAGATGGCACATCATCAGGAAAAAATTTGATTACCTTATCCTCAACCGACAATAATCCCTCGCTTACTGCAAACCCTATAGCTGTTGATGTAAAGCTTTTACTTAACGAGTGAAGCACGTGTTTAAGATCCGGTTTATAAGGATCCCACCAGCCCTGGGTTACTATTTTGCCATTGCGCACTATCATCAGGCTATGCAACTGCAGGTTGTTCTTTTCTGCAGCGTTAATAAACGCTAATATATTTGCCGATGATATACCTTGTTCTTCGGGTGAGCTATGAGATAACGCAGCAACAGCAGGTAATGCAAATAAGGATTCGCCAAACAAAGGAGCAAGGCTAAAGCCCGCCAAGCCTATGGCGGTATTTTTTAAAAATTCTCGTCGTTGTACAGGCATGGCTAATTAATTGGGTTTGTTAATCTGTTTTTAAATTATGCCACTGTATGGCTAAATAATAACATTGTTTGTTGCTGATGTTTTTTGGGCCGTGCAATATCCCGGATTGTAGATAGATACAATCGCCCTCACGGGCATTAAATTTATCCTGGCTTATAGTTTCCTGAACATCCCCGGTCAGCATTAATATCAGTTCTTCTACCCGATGTGTATGCGGATCATGACTGGCATACCCCGGATTTAGTGCGGTTGCGTGTACTTCAAACCGCTCAAACATAGATGTCGGCCTGTCAAATAGCGATCGGCTTTCGCCTTTGGGCGACACATTAACTTTTAACTCATCCCAATTTTTAATAAACGACGGGCCAGCCCCGTATCCACGTTGCTTGTTAACCGCGTTTACCGATTGATAGTTAATAACATACCAGGTAGAAGATGTGGCAGATTGATTTTTAAAACTGATCTTATCGCCCGCTAATACCAGCGCTATACTACCGGCACCAACCGTTTGGGCTGTATCTTTAAGCAGGAGTTTGATGTTACCGCTTTTTACAACGATCAGTTGTTCATCATCATTAACGGGTGGTATATAAGTTTTTCCGGGTGGGAGGGTAAGCGTATGGATCTCAAAATGCTGCAGGTCAAGTGTTTTACCTTTTAACATCTGCCTTTTTTCAACAACCCCACTTTTTTCAGGCTTGCTGTCGCTCCAGCTATAAACTCCCGAATGTACTTCGTTAGTTTGCGCTATGGCGCATAACGAAGACGCCATTAGTAAAACGGCAATAAATATTTTCATTAACAGGCTTATTGATGTATTGGTAAGTAAATGTAAGAGAAGTTATTGTTTAAAAGAAACATAAAAGCAGGTTCCTTTTCCTAATTCACTCTCTACCCAAATTTTACCGTCGTTACGCTCAATAAATTCCTTACAAAGCATCAGGCCAATGCTGTTGCCCTTTTCGCTTTCTGTGCCCGCTATACTTTCGTTACCGGGTTCAAATATTCTTTTTTGCAAGGCTTTTGCTATACCGATGCCATTATCTCTGATAGCTATTGTGGCATATCCTTTAGGGTTATCAATGTCAGCCGCAATCTCGATCAGTCCGCCTGTGCGCGTATATTTTACCGAATTGGCCAATATATTCCTGATCACAAATTCAATATGCGAGCTATCAGCAAAAATCAGAACCTGATCAGGTGTTTTATCCACCAGGGTAATCTTCTTTTGCTCGGCGGTTTCCTGGTGTAAATGCAAGCTCTGTACGATTATACCTTTCGCATTAAAATGTGTTTTATTGTGCGTCACGCCCTTAAGCTGTGTTTGCCCCCAGATCAAAAGCTTATCCATTACATCAAGTGTAGATAGGCTGTGTTGTTTTAACCTTGATATAAAAGTTTGTACTTCTGCAGTATCACCCTCGTCTTCTAAAATACTTAACAAATTAACTATAGTTGCAACCGGCGAGCGTAGGTCATGGCTTATTATCGAAAATAGTTTATCCTTGAAATTATTCAGATTGGTTAACTCTTCTTGTTGTGCCAATAGTTGTTTGTTAAGGCTTTTGGTTTTCAGGTAAAAAAGAATCACTATCAGCAAAACAACAGTGGTAAAAACAGCAATCCCGGAAGTTATCCAGCTTTGAAACTTACTGCGCGTATTGCTTAATTGCAATTGTTGCACTTTTATTTTTGAGTTAGCCAACTCATTATTGGCTATCAAATCGGCTATATCCTTTGAGTTTTTAAGCGTAAAAAGACTATCATTTAAAGCATCCCTTATTTCGAGCGTTTGTGCGGCAGCTTTATAATTACCCTGATGTTTATAAACATCTATCATGCCCGAATACACATCTAACCTAACGTGGTGTTGGTGGATCTTTCTTGTGATAGCTAAAGCTTCTCTCAACAAAATCAAACTCGTATCAGGCTTGGTTGTAGTTTTTAACGATGCCAGGTTAACCAACGTAGTAGCTTCGGCTTCGGGTAAATTTAACTTCCTGGCTATTGCTAACGACTCGTATTGGTAATCGAACGCTTTTTTTATTTTTCCTAATTGCTGGTAAGCGTCACCGGCATTTCCCAATAACATAGCCATCAGTTCAGGATCCTGTTTATTGGCTTTTTTTATACCTTCTAAGAAATATTGCAACGCCTGGGGCATTCGTCCTTTCTTTGCGTTTATAATTCCGACATTATTAAGTAATGTAGCTTCTGAGTTTGAAGGTGGTAATTGTTTATTGAGGTTAAGCGCCTTTTGGTAATATTCAAGGGCTTTATCCAAATTATTGATCTGTTCATTCAGCACACCTAATTTAAGATACGACTGAACAAGCCCATGAGTATCATTTTTTTCGAGATTGATTTTTAAGGATGCTAAGAAATATTGGGTTGCTTCCTTATAAGAACCGGTTTTGGCAAAACAGATGCCCAACGAGTTATTTGATGCAACTATTCCCTGTTGGTATTTTATCTGTTTAAAAATGGATAAAGCTTGTAATAAATGGTTTTTAGCCGAATCAATTTTGCCTAAATTGATATCTATTACACCAATTTGTCCGTGCATCAGGGCTGAGCCCAATGGATATTTTAGTTTGTTAGAGAACTCAAGGCCCTGGTTTGCATAAAAAATTGCAGAATCGGGTTTTTCATTGCGGTAATTAAGAATGATTGCTTTGTAGATACTAATGCGACTTGTATCAGCTTCAGAATGCTTTAAACGTGCTAATAAAGAGGCAGTTGAAGGCGTTTGGGCGTAAGATACCCGGCATACGACAATTGCGCATAAAAGG
>JAQBOP010000055.1 GCA_028287975.1 Mucilaginibacter sp.
AATTTGCATAAACCTATTTATGACTGAAAAACGCATTTCGTTCATTTACTTAATAGGTATTCATCTTTAAAAAAACAATATGATGAAAATCCTGGTTTGCATTAGCAATGTCCCTGATACAACGACAAAAATAACTTTTACTGATAATAACACGCAATTTAATACTAACGGGGTGCAATTCATTTTAAACCCTTATGACGAAATTGCCCTTGCACGCGCTATCGAGCTAACTGATGGCGGTAAAGGTACAGTAACTGTAATTAATGTCGGCGAGGCCAATACTGAACCTACCATCCGCAAAGCGCTGGCCATTGGTGCTACCGATGCGGTTCGTATCAATGCCAAACCGCACGACGCCTGGTTTGTAGCTTATCAAATAGCACAATATGTTAAAGCAAACCCTTTCGACCTGATATTGACCGGCCGGGAGTCGATAGACTATAACGGATCAAAGGTTGCCGGTATGCTGGGTGAACTGCTCGACCTGCCATCGGTTTCTATCATCAAAAAATTAGAGCTTGAAGGCGACAAAGCCGTTGTTGAACGCGAAATTGAGGGTGGTAAAGAATTATTGACCATCCCCTTCCCTTTTGTGGCCGGGACTGCCGAAGGCGTTGCTGAACCCAAAATACCAAACATGCGCGGCATCATGTCGGCACGTACCAAACCATTAACCGTTGTTGAGCGTGTAGATGTAAAAACAAATTCAGAGATCATCAGTTATGAAACACCGGCGCCCCGCGGGCAGGTAAAACTTGTTGCTGCCGACGATGCCGGTAAACTTATTGAATTGCTGCACACAGAAGCAAAGGTTATATAATTTATTATCAGACAACATAAACTATGTCAGTTTTAATATATGCGGAAAACGCTGATGGCAAATTCAAAAAGTCAATTTTTGAAGCCGTAAGCTATGCCCGTGCAATTGCCGATCAACTAAACACCACCCTTACCGTCATATCTATCGGCGATGTAAGCGCGGGCGAACTAAACTCGCTGGCCAAATATGGTGCAGATAAAATATTAAATGTAGCCAACGCACAGCTAAAAAACTTTATAAACCAGGCTTACGCTTCTGTTGTAGCCGAAGCTGCAAAGAAAGAAGGTGCTGATACAGTAGTGTTGTCTAATTCATTCTCTGGCCGTGGTTTGGCACCGAGGCTTGGCGTTAAGCTGAATGCAGGCGTGATTGACGGCGCGGTAGCATTACCGGAGCAAAGCGGCGGTAAGTTTACTGTTAAAAAAACAGCGTTCTCGGGTAAAGCTTTCGCAGTGGTCGAGCTGACATCGGCCAATAAAGTAATAGCACTTACGCCAAACTCATACAAAATAGTTGAGGCTGCAAAACAGGTACAGGTCGAAGACTTTAACGTTGAAACCAAAGAGTCGGATTTTAAAGCTATGCTGAAGGAGATTGTAAGATCGACAGATAAGGTTTCTTTGCCTGATGCCGAGATCGTCGTATCAGGCGGGCGCGGCTTAAAAGGACCTGAAAACTGGGGCATGATAGAGGAGTTGGCCGGCCTGTTAGGTGCTGCAACCGCCTGTTCAAAACCGGTTTCAGACGCGGGTTGGCGGCCACATAGCGAACATGTTGGACAAACTGGTATAGCTGTCAGTCCAAATTTGTATATTGCAATAGGAATTTCGGGTGCCATACAGCACCTGGCGGGTATAAGCTCGTCGAAAGTAATTGTGGTGATAAACAAGGATGCAGAAGCTCCTTTTTTTAAAGTAGCCGATTACGGCATAGTTGGTGATGCCTTTGAAGTGGTACCAAAATTGATAGCAGCTATTAAAGAACATAAAGCCTTGGCATAAAAAGGACTGTTGTGATGGGTAATAACATGAAAAAAATTAAGCTTGATATAGTTGGCTTGTCATACAGTCAAACGCAGTCGGGCGCATACGCATTGGTATTAGGCGAAGTTAGCGGCAGGCGCAGGTTACCTATTATTATCGGCAGTTTTGAGGCACAGGCCATTGCCATAGAAATAGAAAAAATGACCCCGAGCAGGCCATTAACGCATGATCTTTTTAAAAGCTTTGCCGAGGCATACCATATTATGGTGCAGGAAGTTATTATTTACAACCTGGTCGACGGTATATTTTACTCAAAGCTGATTTGCAGCGATGGTAAAAAAGTAATGGAGATAGATGCGCGTACGTCAGACGCCATAGCCGTTGCCGTAAGGTTTGATTGCCCTATTTTTACCTACGAATTTATCTTGTCAAGCGCGGGTATTGTCATCGAGGGCAACGACTTTGTTTACCTGGAGAATATCACCGAAACTCCCGAAGAGGTCACCCCGGTCTCGCCAACCGCGCCGGGGTTCAGTGCCTTAAGTACGGACGAATTAAAAACCAAACTGCAGGAAGCCCTCGCCGAAGAATCGTACGAAAAAGCCGCCAAAATACGTGATGAGCTGAATAGACGCAAGGCGTCTTGATATCGGATTTCGGATTTTCAATTTCGGATTTATTTTTTTAACGATAGGCTGTCGGCTTATCAATTTTTTAATAATTATATAAAATTCGAAATTGAAAATCCGAAATTCGATATACACTAATCTCTGCTTTCAAATCCCCATTAAAATCACTACTTTCAGATTTTGAATTTTAACTGACAATTGTTGTTTTAAATCCGGCTATATGACTATTAAGTTTCGCTTAATACTGATGAATTTCATGCAGTTTTTTATTTGGGGATCGTGGCTGCTTACAGTAGGCGCTTACTGGTTTCAAAATAAACAGTGGTCAGTCGAACATTTCGCAGCTATTTTTTCGACTATGGGTTGGGCGGCTATATTCACACCCGCTATCAGTGGCATAATATCAGATAAGTTCGTCAATGCCGAAAAACTATATGGAATTATGCATATAATGGGAGCCATTGTATTATTTTGCTTGCCATTGGTAACAGATCCTACAGTGTTTTTTTGGGTGTTATTGCTTAATATGTTGTTTTACATGCCAACGCTTTCATTATCAATAACGGTTGCTTATTCTGCGTTAAAAAATAGCAATATTGACATTGTAAAAGAATATCCTCCAATAAGAATTTGGGGTACTATAGGGTTTATTGCAGCACTTTGGACTGTAAGCTTAACTCATAACGAAACGTCCTCAAACCAATTTTATATTGCGTCTGCTATATCATTAACATTGGGCTTCTATTCATTTACCCTACCTAAATGCCCACCGCTTTTAAATAAAGCAAGTGGTAAATCTGTAGTTGATCTATTAGGCTTAAAAGCTTTTGTATTATTTAAGACTCCTAAATTTGCTATATTTTTTGCATTTTCTTTACTTCTAGGAGCTGCATTACAACTAACTAATGCATATGGCGATACCTACATTCATGATTTTCAAAAGGTGGTCGGCTATCAAGATACCATAGCGGTGAAATATCCAGCTATTATCATGTCTATATCACAGATCTCAGAAACATTATTCATTTTAGCTATACCTTTCTTTTTACGTAGGTTTGGTATTAAATACGTGATGCTGTTTAGTATGCTGGCTTGGGTATTACGTTTTGGCTTATTCGCGTTTGGTAACCCGGCCGAGGGCCTTTGGATGATCATCCTGTCGTGCATTGTTTACGGTATGGCCTTTGATTTCTTTAATATATCGGGGTCGCTATTTATCGAAACACAAACCACACCCGAAATTAGGGGTAGCGCACAAGGTTTGTTTATGATGATGGTAAACGGCTTTGGCGCATTGTTTGGCAGTTTTGCCAGCGGTGTTGTTATCAAAGAGTTTTTCCTTCATGCCGATGGAAGTAAAGACTGGCATGGCATCTGGCTTTGCTTTGCTGCTTATGCATTGGTTATAGCAGTTATTTTTCCGTTTGTATTCAGGTATAAACATAATATGGCTTTAGGCCGTGCCATACAAAATGTACAACATTAATATTACAACCAGACCACAACCTGCTGTTATACATGAAAAAACATTACCGTAAAGAAAATGATTGCTTAAACTGCGGAGCAGAACTTAAAGGCAAATATTGCTACGTATGTGGCCAGGATAAACTTGTAATTAAGGAAAGCTTTGGCCAAATGATGAAACATGCCATCTGCGATTACTTTCACTTCGACCATCAATTTTTTCATACACTAAAACCATTGCTATTTAAGCCTGGCAAACTGACTAACGAGTATATGGCGGGTAAGCGGGTACAATACCTGCACCCGGTTAAAATGTACATATTTATCAGTTTGGTATATTTTGTATTGTTGTTTCAAAGCGGGTTTGAGCCGGTAAAAATCAATAATAATGATACTAAAGCCAAAAACAAAAAGACGCTTATAACTACTGATAAAGAATTGGATAACATAAGCAAAGACCCCAATACACCAAATATGGCAAAGGGAATTATTGCAAAAGTAAAAACTAAAGTTGACTCTAATTTAAGCAAAATAGATACTTCAGACAGGGACGATGATGACGACAATAATACAGTCAGCGCTAACCATAAAAAGATGCATTACAGTATTTTTGGTGATGATGTTGATGACCCCAAACGCAAAAACGATACTACTTATGAGCTCTATTTAAGTTCGCAGCAAAAAATGCCGGCAGACCAACGGGATGGTTTTTTCCATCGGTTGATTAGGAAGCGAGAGTTTGAACTTAACGCTAATGCAAAAGAAGTAAAGACCAATTTAATAGAAGGCTTAAAGCATAACACACCAAAAATGATGTTCCTGCTGTTACCGTTATTTGCCTTGTTATTGAAAATAACCTTTTGGAGGAACAAGAAATTTTATGTGGAACACCTCATCTATTCATTTCATTTCCACTGCTTTTTGTTCCTGTTCCTTGGGATCATGATATTGCTTAAAATGGCCATCCCCGAAGCATGGAGCGGCGTTGTTGATTGTTTAAACATAGCGGCGACATTCATTGTCATATGGTATATCTACAGGTCATTGCGGGTTGTTTACCATCGCTCGGCAGGCAGAACCATATCAAAAATGATCGGTTTAACGTTTAGCTACTTTTTCGTTTTTAGCGTTTGTATGCTGGGCTTAGTAATAATTGTGGCCCTGTTCGATTAAAATAACTTATAAGCTAACGAAAGATTGAACAGGTTGATCTTGGTTGAACCGGTGCTATATTCCTGCTTGCTTAGCCCGGCCTCGTAACGCAGATCTACAGACAGGTCGCGGATATCTACCCCGGCACCTAACTGCCAGGCATAATTTTGATCCTTATAATTAAGTTTGGTAATGTTGCTTGCCGCGTTGCTGTAGCTTTGATCTTTATTAATAGCGAATGATACCACAGGGCCGGTATAGAACCTTGCGCCTAACCCAAACGCACCAATTTTACCGCCAACTAATAAGGGGACATCTACACTGGTAAATTTGGCTTTAATGCCATCAACAGTTACATTTTTGCTGGTCACATAAGCTTCCGGCTGGAAATTAAAGCCAAGCGCCCCAAACCGCATCCATACCCCGCCAAGGTATCCGGCCTGGTTACTGGTATTGAACGTTCCGGTTTTTGATAAGCTGGTTAAATTCATGCCGCCTTTTATCCCAAACTGGAAACTCGGGATAACCTGTGCATTGGATATGTATGCCGTGGTAAGGCAGATCACTAACGTAGTAAGTAGTTTTTTCATGGCTTTTGATTAAGATTCAGTTTTGCGAAGATATAATTTCTTATGTTTATTTCGTAAACGTTAAATCTTAACTTTAAAGTATAATTTCAGGATTATGTTTGTATTATCCCGACATTAAACTGCTTTTCGATAGGTGTATGATTTGCGGCTTCAATACCCATTGATATGATTCTGCGGGTTTCTAATGGGTCAATAATACCATCAACCCATAGGCGGGCTGCCGCGTAATACGGCGTAGTTTGGGCATCGTATCGGTCGGTAATTTGCTTTAGCAGTTCGGCTTCTTTTTGTTCGTCAACATCTTCGCCCCTGGCTTTCATACTCGCGGCTTGTATTTGTACCAGCGTTTTAGCCGCTTGCGAGCCGCCCATAACCGCGATCTTGGCAGATGGCCAGGCATAGATCAGACGCGGATCATAAGCTTTACCGCACATGGCATAGTTGCCCGCACCGTACGAGTTGCCTATAACAAACGTAAATTTTGGTACCACCGAGTTGGCAACTGCGTTAACCATCTTGGCGCCGTCCTTTATGATCCCACCCTGTTCGGACCTGCTGCCTACCATAAAGCCGGTAACATCCTGCAAAAACACTAAAGGAATTTTCTTCTGGTTGCAATTCATGATAAAGCGAGTGGCCTTATCTGCCGAATCTGAATAGATCACGCCGCCAAACTGCATCTCGCCTTTTTTTGATTTAATGACCTTACGCTGGTTAGCCACAATGCCCACGGCCCAACCGTCTACACGGCCCAAGCCGCAGATAATAGACTGGCCGTAGCCTTCTTTATATTCTTCCAGTTCAGAATTGTCCAGCAGCCTTAATATGATCTCGCGCATGTCGTAGGCTTTTTCCCTGCTATCAGGCAGCAGGCCGTAAATATCTTTTACATTTAGTTTGGGTGTCGCGGGTTTTATGCGATCGAAGCCGGCTTTTGTAAAATCGCCTGTCATGCTCATGATCTTGCGGATAGCATCTAAGCAAGCCTGATCATTTGGTTGTTTATAGTCGGTAACGCCGGATATTTCACAATGGGTGGTAGCGCCACCAAGGGTTTCGTTATCCACATCCTCACCAATGGCCGATTTAACCAGGTATGATCCCGCAAGGAAAACAGACCCCGTACCCTCTACGATCATAGCCTCGTCGCTCATTATAGGCAGATAAGCACCACCTGCAACACAAGCGCCCATGATAGCCGAGATCTGGATGATGCCCATACTGCTCATCAAAGCGTTATTGCGGAATATGCGACCAAAGTGTTCCTTATCAGGAAATATCTCATCCTGCAACGGCAGGTAAACGCCTGCCGAGTCGACCAGGTAAATAATGGGCAAGCGATTCTCCATGGCGATCTCCTGGGCACGTAAATTCTTTTTAGCGGTGATAGGGAACCACGCACCGGCTTTTACAGTAGCATCATTAGCTACAATAACGCATTGCCTGCCGGATACATAGCCAATACCGGTTACTACCCCACCCGAGGGGCAGCCACCATGTTCAGTATACATGCCATCGCCGGCGAATGCACCCACCTCTAACCAATATGAATCCTTATCTATTAAATAAGCAACCCGCTCGCGGGCCAGCATCTTGCCTTTCTCTTTTTGTTTTGCTGCAGCTTTCTCGCCGCCGCTCTGGTATATTTTTTTTAACCTGGTATTTACCTCAAACACCAATTGTTTATTAAGATCTTCTTGCTTATTAAATTCAATATCCATAGTAGCTTGTAACAGAAATACAATTTAGGTAAAAAACGGTGGGTAAGATTATTTTTTATAATCTACAGCTAAAAAACGATTTCGTAACATTTATATTACAAAAAACTTGAAAGTATGGTTATCATTTTGTTATTTAGCATAACTGACTATTTAATTTAATAACAATGATACTGTTAACCATTGCCTTGTTGTGCAAACGTTATAATGTGCTGGCACGTGTGTACAGCCTGGTATTCATTACACAAATACCTGCGGTTACGCTGGCGGCGTTTCTTGCTTACCAGCCAATAAAGTCACTTTAGTTTTAAGAAAGATTTCTATCCCTGAACCAAACTTCGTCTGGTTTAATCTGAGTGTTTTCCATCAGGTCTACCAGTTCAATAGCATTTGATGATGCAATGACCAATTTGCGGTTAGCAGGCTTTAAGAAGCGTTGCTCGACCATCACATCCATCTGCTGCAGCAAAAGATCGTAAAAACCGTTTACATTTAGTACACCAACCGGGTGATGATGCAAACCCAATTGCAGCCAGGTTAACACTTCAAAAAACTCTTCAAGTGTACCAAAACCGCCGGGCAGCATGATCACGCCATCGCAAAGGTCATTCATCATTTGCTTACGCTGATGCATATTTTCGACGATGTGCAGCTCGGTTAACCCGGTGTGGCCAACTTCCTTTTCCATTAAAAACCGCGGGATAATACCAACAGCCTTTCCACCCCGCTTTAAAACGGCATCGGCTATAATACCCATTACACCTACCTTACCACCGCCAAAAATTAGCGTGATATTTTTGTTCACCATAACCTCGGCCAATAACTCGATAGCTTCTTTTAAAACCGGGTCGTTATTAAAATTGGCGCCGCAGAATATACAGATAGATTTCATATTTACAGATGATGATTACTGAGGTGAATGTCGGAAATTTTTGCTGCCGAAAAAAGCCATAACTTACTTGTATTCAAAATATAACGTACATTAGTAGTAAATCTAAATTAATCAATCATGGCACAATTTGACCCTGCATTTGATATTACAATGCGGTATGAAGGCGGTTATGCTAACAATACTTCAGACCACGGCGGCGAAACTTATATAGGCAACTCCATAAAGTTTTGGCACAACTGGCATGTATGTCCTATTGTAAACAGTATAATT
>JAQBOP010000057.1 GCA_028287975.1 Mucilaginibacter sp.
AGCTCAGATTCATATACTTTTTTTATACCATCACCTGCAGCGATCTCAGCATCCCTTATGTCACGCACCAAACGTTGCAGGCCCTGTGGTTCAACAGAAGCGGCATGGTCTGATCCCCACATGGCACGATCAAGTGTAAAATGTCTTTCTACAAAAGTGGCACCCATAGCAACTGCGGCTACGGTAGTTGCTAAACCTGTTTCATGGCCTGAATAGCCAATGGGTATCCCCGGTAGTTTATTTTTAAGTGTTTGGATCATTTTCAAATTCAATTCTTCCGGTTTACAAGGGTAGGCAGAGGTTGAATGAGCCACAAACAATGGATAGCCCGGGCTAAAAGCGTTAATAAAGGCCAGCGCGTTTTCAATTTCCTTAATGGTTGACATGCCCGTAGAGAGCATTAGTGGGCGGCCGGTTTGTAAAATGCGCTCAATCAATTCAAAATCAGTTAATGAAGCTGAAGCAAGCTTATACATGATAGTATCAAACCGTTCCATAAAATCAACTGACTCTACGTCCCAGGCGGATACAAACCAATCAATACCCAATTTTTTACAGTATTGGTCTATTGTTGCGTATTCGGCTATACCAAATTCTGTTTTGCGTTTATAATCTATATAGCTGATCCTGCCCCATGGCGTATCCCTCATCACCTCCCATTGATCTTTCGGCACACATATTTCGGGTGTGCGTTTTTGGAATTTAACTGCATCAGCTTTTGCAGCCACTGCTTCGTCGATCAGTTTTTTTGCTATTTCTAAAGAACCATTATGATTGATTCCTATCTCGGCAATAATATAACAAGGCTGTCCCCTACCAATTTTACGTCCATTGCTTAATGTGATCGTATCCACAGCCGTAGGTGCACTCAGATCATTCTTAAGTTCTATGATCAGCTCCGCAAACTCACGGAAACAACCCTCGCCACCCTTAGCTTCGCATATATAATCTGCCTGCGCTTTTATTTTCGGCAAGGCATCTGCAGGACATGCCGAAAAACCAACCATGCGCATTACTTCAAGGTCATTATAATCATCACCTATATAGGCAACTTCGGCTGCCGATAGCTGTAGCCGGGATAATATCTCTTTTAAAACCTCCGGTTTATCCTTAACCAGTAAATGCAGTTCGGTAATTTTTAGTTTCTGCGCACGTTTGATCAGAGAAGATGATTCTTCGCCGGTAACAATAGCAGTTTCTATGCCGGTCAGTTTACGCAGGCGTTCTACCCCCATTCCGTCACGGATGTTAAACTTTTTTAAATTTTCTCCATCCTCACTATAATAAACGCCGCCATCCGTTAAAACTCCATCACAATCCGTGATCAATAATTTAATGCCTGATGCTTTTTCTTTTAAATTTTCTTTCATGTTATTGTTGGTTTAGATTGCTGTCCATCCGCCGTCTACTACCAGATTTGCCCCCGTCATGTAGGCAGAAGCTTCACTTGCTAAAAAAACAAGCGCTCCCTGGTAATCGGATGATCTTGCCATACGGCCCAGTAATGTTTTTGCTGAATATTTCTGAATAAAAATTTCGTTCTGTCCATTCTCTACCCCTCCCGGCGAAAGCGTGTTTACTCTTATACCCTTATCACCCCAGTAAGCTGCCAGGAAACGTGTAAAGTTGATAACCGCCCCCTTTGTAACCGGGTATGCGGGCGATTTATAAAAATTCTGTTCGCCGCATTCATCGCGGTAAATAGTTTGATCGGGCCCAACCATGCCATAAGTCGAGGCTATGTTAATGATACTTCCGCCACCTGTTTCAGCCATGTGCGAGCCAAATACCTGCGAGCATAAAAACACGCCAGTAACATTAACATCCATTGATTTTTGAAAAGCGCTTAGCGGATAATTTTCAAACGCCGACAAGTCTTTTGCCAGCGCGGGGTTTTCAAACATATCATTTATCGCGGCGTTATTTACAAGGATATCTATGGTATCGTATTTACTTAATATTACGTCAAGTACTTTTATTAACGACTCTTTGCTGGTTACGTCTACACTGATCCCTAAGTGCGTCTGGCCTAACTCTTCCGCAAATTGTTCTGCCTGTGCGCCGTCTAAATCGGCAACTATTACATTAGCACCAGCCATTGCCAATGCTTCGCAATGCTTTTTACCTATCAGCCCTAAAGCACCGGTAACTATAGCCGTTTTGCCTTGTAATGAAAACATATCCATATTAGTTTGCTTCCATGTTTTTAGGCTTGATGTTATAATTGCTCACTTTTCTGAATACAGCTTCCAGCACCTCACCTTTTAAATAGCTTTTAATATCACCGCTTTCGATAGCTTGTTTCATTAATGGCATTATATCACGGTAAGCGGCAAGGGTATATTCAATTTCCTCATTTGTATGGCTGTAACACATATTATGGAAACCTGCCCATAAGACACCGCGCTTGATCATCTCCTGTTGCATCAGGGTTTTAACTTCCAGTCCGTTTCCGGCTTCCGGCGTAAAGGTTACCATGGTGCGGCAATTAAAGCCTACACAGCGGGTATATTTATCCATTCCTGTTTCTATAGCAATTTGGTTATAGCCGTCTTTTAATACAGCGCCTTT
>JAQBOP010000163.1 GCA_028287975.1 Mucilaginibacter sp.
GTTTCTAATATCAGGGGCTTTACCAGATCGAAATCAAGCCCGTGCTGTGCCATAATCTGCTGCGCGACGGTATACAGGTAATTAGGAAAATTATTGGCAAATACAGCCGCCAGGTGCAATACTTTGCGCTGCTTGCTGTCGATATCGTAAACGCTGTTGCTGACTGTTTGCGCCAGTTCCTTTAATTGTTTGGCAATTTTTTCATCGGCAGCCTCGATGCAGATGGGTACATTCCTAAAATTTACTTCTCGTGTTTTGCTGAACGTTTGCAGCGGATAAAATACCCCAACATTATCGGCAAAAGCAAGCAGCGCGTACAGATCTGTAGCGCCGGATGTATGTACCATAAGTTTTTGATGCGGCGCCAATTGCTCGGCTATTATACCAATGGCATCATCTTTAACGGCTATAACAAAAACATCTGTCTCGGGGTCTATCTGGATCAGGTCGTCAAGCGGCTCGGCTTTTACGTGGTAAGCCAGCAGTGCCGCGTGTTGCATACTGCGGCTATATACCTGCACAATGCGGTGCCCTGCATTTTTAAACGCGGCAGCCAGATGTGTGGCAACATTGCCCGAACCGATGATAGTGATACGCATGTAGCCAAAGCCCCCTCTAAATCTCCCCCTGTAGGGGAGACTTTTTAATGATGATGATTAATTGTTGTTATTTTAAAGCCCTCCCTTCCGGGGAGGGTTGGGAGGGGCTGACTATGCAGTCTTCAACTCCTTATTCCTTCTAAAAATAGAAAGCAATATACCAATAACCATAATGATAGTTCCCGACCATAAAAAGTTAATATCCGGGAACTGGATGGCACGCATTACTATCCATTTTTTGGCACTTTCGGGTTGTTGGTAAAGGGTGATCTCAACCTTGCCTTTTTGCGGCAGTACTTTGGTAAAGCGCAGTTTCAGCCCGGCATCTTCTACCTTACGTGCAAAATCAAACGCGTTGTTATTGCGGATCATGTAGATCGGCTCGGCATCGTAGGTCTTGCTGTTGGCAACCACGTGTAGTTTTGCGCCTATGGCTACGTCTTTATCATTCAGTGTTATATCCTGTACCTTATCTACCTTGCCTATGCTGCTTAAAACAACATAACCATCCCTAAATCGTATGGTATCGCCTACCGCTACTTCGTAAGGTATTGGTGCTTCATATTTTTTATCGTCGTCGGCTTCGTCGTGGCCGGCAGCTTCCGTACCCTCGCCAACTGCTATAGCGTTAGACATATTAACGTGGGTGTACAGGTCGCTAAATAAATAATGCTTGGTATCCGGCGTTGCAATCAGGCCCATTTTGGCATTAGCCTGCGCGTTTGGTTTCAATAAAAACTCTTCCGTAACCTTGCCCGCCGCATCTATAATTTTATAGTTTACTTTAAAATAATGATTTGGTGCCGCTATCGAATCGCCTACATAAGTAACGGTATATTTACCCATTACTACCGGGGCGTTTTTATACAGGATAATATTTTCGCGCGGGTTATTTTTCACTTTTACAAAATCCGCACCGAAATCCTGGCCGGAAGTATTCTCAGAGATAACCTTGCTGGTACCTGCAGATATCAAAGCACCTATCATGATCAGCCCGAAACCGATATGCGCCACTGCCGATCCGGCCAGTTTAAATTTACCTTTTAAAGAATCAATTAACACCTTCCCGTTAGCCAGTACCGAGTAAATGGCACCAACCATAATCAGGATAAACACAAACTGCAGTTTATTGGCCCCGGTAAAATAAATAATAGGCAAAGTAATTAATGCAGCTACCACCAAATAAACTACGGTAGAGATAAAGAACTTGGCGCTATCTGTCTTTTTGTATTTTAAAAATTGGGTAAAGCCGGTTAACAACGTAACCACAACGGCGAATGATGCCTGAACAATGTTATAATGTTTTACAGGATCAGTAGGCGGGGCCAGTTTAGTGCCGAACATCAGGTTCCATACCGGGATAGATGATACTACAACCAGGTGAAAACATGACAGGCATAAAAATATTGCTCCTACAAACATCCAGAACTCGCGCGAATAGGTTTCTTCGTCCTTATTGGTGCGCGGCAGCTCTTTCCATCGGATAACCAGCAGTACAACAGCCAACACCAGGAAAATAACCACGTCGGCAACTAAATGCCAGAACATGCCGGCGTCCGTAAACGCGTGTACCGAGGTATCGCCCAATACACCGCTGCGGGTTAAAAACGATGCGTATAATACCAGCACAAAGCTGGTCAATGTTAAAATTGTAGCTGTAATATAAGAGTGTTTGGTGTTTTTGTAAACGATCATTACGTGTACTGCGCCTACCAATATCAACCAGGGGATGATAGAGGCATTCTCTACCGGGTCCCACGCCCAAAAACCGCCGAATGATAAGGATTCATATGCCCAAAACGCGCCCATGATAATACCGGTACCCAATACCATCATCGCAAATAATGAGTAAGACAAAGCAGGCTTGATCCACTCGGTATATCTTTTTTGCCAAAGGCCGGCAATAGCGTAAGCAAAAGGCACTACCATTGATGCAAAACCCAGGAACAACGTCGGCGGGTGTATTACCATCCAGTAGTTTTGCAGTAACGGGTTCATGCCATTACCGTCTTTCGCTACATAAGTCAAATAGCTATGATACATTTCAGCGTTAGTGGCAAAAATTGGAACTTCTTTTTTAAGATCAATCGCCTCGCGCAACAAAATAAATGGCGATGTACCAATACGGCTGCCCAATATTTCTACCCCTACCAGCATGGTGGCTACTATAGCTTGCGATAAGGAGATCACAGCCAATACAGGGCTCTCCCATGATTTGGCTTTCCAGATCAAAATATTGCTCAATACACCCTGCCAGAACGTCCACAGCCAGAAACTACCTTCCTGTCCGTCCCAAAAACTTGAAATGATATAATGGGTAGGCAGCGCCCTCGAGGAATGTTCCCAGGCGTAATAATATTCAAAAAGATGGTTGATGATGATATAATACAAACAAGCACCTATGCCAACAACAGCTATCATATTGATACGCGCGCCCATACGGCCAACACGTTTCCATGAGGTATCAGTCGGGTTGTTAGTTGCAAAATAATAGCTTATTGCCGCGAATAATGACGAGCCAAATGCCAAAATAGTAAAGAACTGGCCCAGGTGGCCCGGTAAAAGGTGTTCGCCTTTAAAAGGATTATCCATTAAAATTAGGTTATATGCTGGCCTGTTTAGCTCTGGCCTCTGTAATTTCTACTTTGTCCTGGGTGTATTTAGACGGACATTTCATTAGTATATGTGTCGCGTGAAATTCGTTACCCTTCATTTGCCCGGTTAAAACTATTTGCTCTGAACGTTCAAAATCCTGCGGTTTAGCGCCGGTAAACACCACTTTACACTCCTCGCCTTTATTATCTTTCATGTAAAAAGAAAAATAGTTAGCGTCTTTGGTTGCATCATAAAGCAGTTGCTTATTTTTATTAAGATGCCCCACTATGTGCAACTCGCTATTAGTGTTTGATGCATCTTTAAATGAGCCGTAAGTGCTTGAGTTAGAGTAAACACTTATGATAACTGCTATAGCGATAGCTATAACAACAAGGCCAAATATGGAAGATTTTTTCATTTATGGTTTATTTCCTGTAACAAAAGTTTACAAAAGTACAAAACGTACAGGGAATAATGTTTATTGCCAACGATATATGCTATTTAGAATCAATCTTAACACTATCGGATAATTTCAACATATCCGCTTTTGGTGATCTTGGTATGGTGATAGGTATCCAAACCATTAAACATCCAGTAATAGGTGCCTGCCGGCAACGGGCGGTTTTTTAAATTACCGTTCCATAGATCTGCCTGGGATTTGGTATTGTAAACCAGTTGGCCGTACCGGTTATAAATGCTTAAATTATTAAACTGCACAAAACCCTCAATGTGAAGGTTAAAGTTGTCATTCACCCCATCGTTATTAGGCGTAAACAAGTTAGGGGCTGTAACTACATAGGGTAACGGCGGCAAAAGTGTAACCTCCACATCCGTGACAGTTACACAGCCAGACTTATTTTCAACTTTGATAAAGTATCTTCCCGTTTTATTAATAGCGTCATAATTTTCAAGCGGAATGGTTGTATACGCATCCATGTAATAACTATAGGTCAGGCCGTCTACCCTTTCAAAAGCGGTAGTAATATCAAATGTATTGGGATAACGTATGGGCTGCGGCTGATTAACCTTAATAACAGGAGCCGTTAGTTTAACTTGTATGGGCAACGTATTGGTACAACCATCAGGGCTAAGCCCCTGGATAAAATAGGTACCGGGTAGCATGACTTTTTTAGGGTCACTAATATATGTCCCGGCAACGTCCGAAAAATAGCTGTATGTCATGCCTGGTGTACTGCCCGCGGTTATATCCGGGCCAGCGAGGTCCACTCCTGTCTCCGGGCATCCCCTTACTGTGTCAACTACCTGCAGTTTATACCCATTATTGATCTTGTTTACTACCGTGTACAAAACATCTTCGCACCCAAGATCAGGATATGGTGTGATCTTTAATGCATATTCTGTTTGATCAGGCGGTGGCGGGGAGAGCTCTAAGGTTTGCCCTGTGCCTAATTCCTCGGTCATGTCGGCATTGTACCATTTATAGTCGGCAAACCCAATGGGACCTTTTAACAGGATCGATTTTTCTCCTTCGCAATAAGTATTACCCCTTATGGGTTGCGACGAATTACTTTCGTCGACATCAATATAAGCATAGCCAAAATGCTTACTAAAAGTACAATCGTTTGTGGTAAATACCAGCCGCATTAATTTGCCGCTATAAGGGCGCATATCAATTGTTGCAGATGACCACTCCTTGTAAAAACCGGCGCAGGTGTACCATCACTATCTTTTAACTTACGTGTAGATAACTGGAACCCCGGAAGCGCAGATCCGGCAACAAAATCAAACGAAGGGCAATCAGCATATTTATCAGCAGCGACATCATAAACACGAGCTGTAAAACGTGGTTGCTCAAAGTATTTATGCGGCGGATTTTGTAAAACCACCGCGTAATTAAATGTTATACTATATGCAAACGGAGCAGGCGGCACAAAAAAACTATAGCTTACACTTTCTGCC
>JAQBOP010000165.1 GCA_028287975.1 Mucilaginibacter sp.
CTTTCTATGAAATACATGGAAAGAGAAACTTACCAATTCATTAAAAATAAACTAAACGAGAAAAAAGCAGAACGCGAGAAATTTATCCGAGACTTTATTGAGACGGTAAAGAAAGTATTGCAAGGACAAGGTTTGGATGCCGATCTCTTCGGACGGCCAAAATCTATCCACTCCATCTGGAATAAGATGAAGAAAAAATCTATTCCGTTTGAAGAGGTATATGATCTTTTTGCCATCCGCGTGATACTTGACAGTACGCCTGAAAGTGAAAAAGCCGATTGCTGGAAAGCTTATTCAATAGTTACCGACCTTTACCGGCCAAACCCAGACAGGCTTCGTGATTGGATCTCATCGCCAAAGGCAAATGGGTATGAATCATTGCACACTACAGTAATGGGCCCCCGCGGGCAGTGGGTTGAGGTGCAGATCCGTACCAAACGCATGAACGAGATTGCCGAAAAAGGTTTCGCAGCGCATTGGAAATACAAAGAATCATCAACCGATAGCGGCCTTGACCAATGGGTGCAAAAGGTGCGGGATATGTTAAAAAATCCAGACTCGAACGCGCTTGAGTTCCTGGACGATTTTAAAATGAATTTGTTCTCAGACGAGATCTTCATATTCACACCGAAGGGAGCGCTTATCCAGTTGCCCTTAAATGCTACCGCGCTTGATTTTGCTTTCGAGATCCATACAGACGTTGGCGCAAGCTGTATTGGCGCTAAGGTTAACCATAAACTGGTTCCGCTTAGCTACAAACTGCAAAACGGCGATCAGGTAGAGGTAATTACATCGAGCAAACAGGTCCCTAAAGAAGATTGGCTAAGCTTTGTAGTAACAGCCAAGGCAAAGGCCAAAATTAAATCGGCCTTAAAAGAAGAGAAACGTAAGGTTGCCGAGGATGGTAAGGAGATATTGGAGCGTAAACTAAAATCATTAAAGATCACCTACAACTCCGAAAATATCCATAAGCTGAGCTATTATTTTAAACTGGCTTCAACCCAGGACCTATTCTTTAATGTAGCCAAGGGCCTCATTGATATGAAGGACCTTAAAGAATATCAGCAATCTGAAAAAGTCGTTGAGAATAAGCCTCAGGATAAAATAGATAACGAGCAACTACAAGGCTTGCTACGCAATATCAAGGCTAAAGACAGCGATATATTGCTAATTGGCGAGGATATGCAAAAAATTGACTACAAGCTGGCCAATTGTTGCAACCCTATCCCCGGTGATGATGTTTTTGGCTTTGTTACGGTTAGCGACGGCATTAAAATACATCGTACCAACTGCCCTAATGCAGCCAAATTGATGGCAAACTACGGTTACAGGATTGTTAAGGCACGCTGGACCAACCAGCAAGAATTGGCGTTTTTAACCGGACTACGCATTACCGGAATTGATGATGTAGGGCTAATCAATAAACTAACCACCGTTATATCAAACGACTTTAAGGTAAACATGCGCTCCATAACAGTTGACAGCGACAATGGTATTTTTGAAGGTTCTATTATGGTTTACGTAAACGATACCGAGCACTTAGATAACCTGATAAAAAGATTAAAAACCGTTAACGGAGTAACCGCGGTAACCCGTTTTGATGCCGTAGAAAAAGCATCTTAAAGATGAGAGCCAGGAGTTAAGCTATTTATATTAACAGATTTACCTCTTGAATCTTGGCTCTTTATTCTTGATTCTAAATATTACCTTTGATATTTAATATAAAAATATGTCCCAGCAGGAAACTATAGCAATGGTGAAAAAGATTTTCGAGGCTTACCTTGAAAATAAAACCCTACGTAAAACCCCTGAACGTTTTGCTATATTAGAAGAGATCTATTCGCGAAGCGACCATTTTGATGTGGAATCATTATATATCCACATGAAAAATAAAAAATATCGCGTTAGCCGCGCCACGGTTTACAACACGCTTGAGCTACTGGTGTCATGCGATTTGGTGACCAAACACCAGTTTGGTAAAAACATGGCCCAGTTTGAAAAATCATACGGCTACAAGCAGCATGACCATATTATTTGCCTGGATTGTGGCAAGGTGGTCGAGTTTTGCGACCCACGCATCCAGCAGATCCAAAGCATGATGGGTGGCTTGCTAAAATTCGAGATCAAGCACCACTCATTAAATCTTTATGGTAATTGTGAAAAACTTAAAGAAGGCTTTTGCGACAGAAAAGTATAAGCTATGAACAAACCTATTTTAAGCAAACAGGCATTTTGGGATGTTGATATGGATAAGATCGACTATGAGAAGAATGCACGCTATGTGATTGAAAAGGTTGTTGACCGAGGATCGTTTGACGATCTTATTTCTCTCAGAAAATTTTATGGTGACAGTAAGATCAAAAAAGAAATTGTAAAAGCAAATTGGATTGGCGAGAAAGAAATTTATTTTTGCTGTGCAATATTTAATCTTGAACCTAAGAATTTTAAATGCTATATAAAGAAACAGTTAGACCCGAAACGTTGGGTTTACTGATAAATTTAATGAGTATCGACGAACTGAAAAAATTCAGATTAGTTGGCGGTACAGCATTATCTCTATTATTTGGTCATCGAGAATCAATAGATTTAGACTTATTCACAGACGAACCCTTCGACAGGGATTTGATTGTTTATAAATTACAAAATCAATTTACTCCATTTTCCTTCGAAGGAATAAAAAGTCCCAGATTGTTCTTTACTTATATTAATGATGTAAAAGTAGATTTTGTACATACCTTTGAACCTTTTATTTATAATCAAAATTTTATAGATGGTATAAGGTTTGCTTCAATTGAAGAAATAATTGCGATGAAATTGAATGCAATTGCGGGGCGCGGAGCAAAAAAAGATTTTTGGGATTTATACGAGTTATTAAATCATTATTCATTGGAACAAATGATTGCATTTTATCAAAAAAGATATCCAAATAACGCTTTGATAATGCTTGCTAAATCCATCACTTATTTTGCTGAGGCCGACTTACAACCAGATCCTTATTGCTTAAAAAAACTGCAATGGGATAATATCAAAAAAGACATCAAAAAAAAACTTAATATATATATTCAAAATAAAAATTAATGGCTGTTGACGTATTATTAGGCCTCCAGTGGGGCGATGAAGGTAAAGGTAAAATTGTTGATGTACTGAGCGCAGGTTATGACCTGATAGCCCGTTTCCAGGGAGGCCCTAATGCCGGCCATACATTGGAGTTTGACGGAAAGAAGTTTGTATTAAACACCATCCCTTCAGGTATATTTTTTGATAACACCCTTAATCTTATAGGTAACGGGGTTGTTATTGACCCTATCACCTTAAAAAGAGAAATTGATAAATTAAAAGATGCCGGGCATGACCTTTTAGCTAAAAAGAATTTAATGATAGCTAAAAAGGCGCACCTGATATTACCTACCCACCAACTGCTTGACGCGGCTTCTGAAAAGAAAATGGGCGAAGACAAGATCGGGTCGACTTTAAAAGGCATAGGCCCAACCTATATGGACAAGACCGGCCGTAATGGCTTGCGTATCGGCGATATCACCCTGCCTGATTTTAAAGAGCGCTATAAAAAACTGGTTGACAAACATACTTCTATGCTACAGGCGCTATATGGCGAGGTTGCTGATTTCAGCGAGCGTGAAGCTGCCTTCTTTGAGGCTATCGACCTGATTAAACAATTCCCATTAGTTGATTCTGAACATTTTGTGAACGATTACCTTAAAAAAGGTAAAAAGATCTTGGCCGAGGGCGCACAGGGCACTATGCTGGATATCGACTTTGGTTCGTATCCATTTGTAACCTCGTCAAATACCACTACTGCCGGCGCCTGCACAGGCTTGGGTATCGCCCCAAATACAATTGGTGATGTAATAGGCATCTTTAAAGCTTATTGCACCCGTGTTGGCGGCGGCCCCTTCCCTACCGAGTTAGATAATGAAGTTGGCGAAGAGCTGCGTAAAATAGGCCATGAGTTTGGCGCAACCACAGGCCGTCCGCGCCGTACCGGCTGGATTGACCTGCCTGCTTTGAAATATGCCATTATGCTTAACGGTGTTACCCAAATGGTAATGACCAAGGCTGACGTACTAAGCGGCTTCGATAAAATATACGCTTGCACCCATTACAATTATTTAGGGGAGCAAATTGATTACATGCCTTATGATATTTGTTCTGTTGACGCGGTTCCTGTTTTAAAGGAAATTGACGGCTGGAATGAAGATTTGACAGGAATAACTGAATTATCTGAGATACCTGCAAAACTGCAATCATACATCGATTACCTGGAGCAAGAATTGGGTGTACCTATCAAATGGTTATCTGTAGGGCCCGATAGGAAGCAAACATTGGTATTACACTAATAGTTGCCAATCGATACAAATAATATAGAAGGCTCCGTGGTAAACGGGGCCTTTTGCTTTAACTTTACACCGTGACCATACAAGTATCAGACCTATTTTTATTTAAGCAAAAAGCGCTGCAATGGGCCGCGAGTTTTGACGCAGCCTGTTACCTCGACTCAAATAATTTTAACGACCCTTACTCTAAATTCGATACGCTAATTGCTGCCGGGGTTAAGGATAGCGTTACCGCGAATACAGGTGTTGCATTCCAGGAACTGGCTAAGTTTCGTGATAAACACCCGGGTTGGTTAACGGGTTTTTTCAGCTATGACCTAAAGAACGAGATCGAACAACTATCGTCTGCCAATCCCGACCATCTGCATTTTCCTGACCTGTATTTCTTTGCGCCTCAGCATTTGATATTGATCAACGGGAATAACATTGAGGTCATTGCTGATAATCCTGAATATATTTTGAGGGATATAGAACGCCAGGTATTGTCTGTGTATGAAGCTAATGATATCAAACTCCAGTCACGTTTCAGTAAAGAAGACTACATCGCCACAGTAAATAAAATTAAGGCACATATTACCCGCGGCGATATCTACGTCACCAACTTTTGCCAGGAGTTCTTCGCGGATAATGCTGCCATCGATCCGGTAGCTACCTTTTTGCAGCTTAACCGGGTATCACCTACGCCGTTCGGTACTTTTTACAAGTGGAAGGATAACTACATACTTTGTGCATCGCCCGAGCGGTTTTTGGCCAAGCGCGACAGCAAACTGATCTCGCAGCCCATCAAAGGCACTGCCGGGCGCGGCAAAACTGATAAAGAAGACGAGCTAATTAAGGAACAGTTGCATAACAGCAGCAAAGAGCTACAGGAGAATGTAATGATCGTAGACCTGGTGCGTAATGACCTGACACACTCGGCTAAGCCGGGTACGGTTAAAACCGAAGAACTGTTTGGCGTATATACCTTTAACCAGGTACATCAAATGATCTCTACGGTGGTTTGCGAGTTACAGGACGGCATTTCGGCAGTAGACGCGATCCGCAACACCTTCCCGATGGGCAGTATGACCGGCGCGCCTAAAATACGCTCCATGCAGTTGATGGAGCAATATGAGCGCAGCCGTCGCGGCATATATTCGGGTGCTATAGGCTATTTCAGCCCTGATGGCGACTTTGATTTTAATGTGGTGATCAGGACCTTGCTGTATAACTCGGCTACGCGATACCTATCTTTCCATACCGGCGGGGCGATAACCTACTATGCCGATGCAGAAAAAGAATACGAGGAATGCCTGCTTAAAGCAAAGGCAATTTTAGAGGTTTTAGACCAAAGTTTATGACACGCTTGTTTCACGAAAGTGTGAAACAAATGAAACAAGTGAAACAAAATTTTGAGTTAAATCTTTACCCATCAGTATTTTACAAAAAACCGTTGAAACAAAATGTAACAACTTTTAAGTCAGTAAAAGTTAGGTTCAAATTTCGCTAACCCTTTGATAATCACATGGTGCAGAATTTATGTTTTGCGCAGATCTGAAGAGCGTCTTTTGGTGCCGTTAAGAACACGAATATTAAAGCTTTTTCCACCGCTGCATGCTCTCACAAATTGATGCAATTTCCGTCAATTTGCGTCAGTATCCGTCAATAAATTGCAGTAAAAAACAATTTATTGCATTAATGATCTGTTTTTGTATTTCATGCAGGTTGCTGAGATATATTTGCTGTTAAGCACAAGTACTCAGCGCTCTTTCTCTGCTCCATACTCAGCCAGCGTGGGAGACAACAAATCAAAATAACCAATAAACGTCTGATTATTTACTAAAATGTTTAAAACTAATACAACCAAGTTATGAAACGTTTGGCGATATTTAGGTCTAATTTAATTAAAGTGTTATGGAAACCGTGAAAACGAAATTAATTAACCCCTTCAGGTCAACCAATGGTCATTTTGGATGCTATTTTAGATTTAACAATGAAACGCTAAATAGAGGCATTTTTGAATTGACTTTTATAAAATCAAACGATTTCAAAGAATATGAATTTGAAATTGACTCCACGGCTAGCAAAGATATTCTAAGAATTAAAGGCTTTTTAGTAAAAAGAGCGGAAAACGACGGATTTGATGGAGCAATAAATAAATCTATTGATGATGCTATTTATTATTTAAAATATGGCATTAGTGATTTGAATACTCCCAATTAAGATTTAAGCTACAAAGCATGTAAAGGCTCTTCATTTTTGATTATGGAGAGCCTTTATTTTTAATTAATTTGTTCCAACTTCGATATTGTTACCATAACTAATATCCAACGCAGGCGCTTTAATTTGCATTAGTTTACTCAGCACGTGGGATGCTGAAATAAATTCAGCATGACTGTAAGGCGCAACGTTTTCCCAAACCGCCTATTTTTTATAATATTTCATCCAAACTGATCGAAGTTTAGCTAAAGCTAAACTTCGATCCATTATGTAGCAAGCATTCTGCTTGCCTTTGCAATAACTTTTCTTAGCGCGCGTAGTTATACAGTTAAGCTGAAAGCTGAACTTATTTTAGGACGAAGTTACGCTAAAGCTAAACTTCGACCAGTAATCAGACTTGAACAATATTAAATTAATTATGGATATTAAATATTTGACATCACTCAATAACAATCCCTCTATACAAGAGATTAAGGGAGGCTTTGTTAAAACTTTGCAACCGATTACCATAACTAAAATTAACAATCTTGAATATATGTATAATGGAGGAAATCCGTTTCCGGTTGCATTGCGAGAACTGCTTTTTCTTGCTGGAAAATATTGCTATGTTTTGGATTTCGGTTTGTTTGAATCTCAGGCAGCTATGCAAGAAAAATCCAGAAGTTGGTTAAAACAGTCAACACACAGCATTGATCGTCCCTTTTTTGTTATTGATGTCTATAATGCAGGTGAGCAATTTCTTTTTGTATACCTTGATGAGGACCTTAACGATCCTATGGTATATGAAGCTTTTCTTCCGGTAAAAATTGGAGCTGATTTTATTGAAAGTCTTAATCAATCTTTATCTGAGTATATAGGTGCGGGACTGAAAAAAATTCTAAGTGGTGAAAATCCATTTTAATAAATCAACCTCAACTGGTCGAATAAACCTATCCAATCTTCAATTCAGTCGATATCTTATCCCCCATCCGCACTTTGATCTCTGACCCCACTGCAAAAAAGGCCGAAAAAGGTTTAACAGTTAAGTAAGGCACAAATTCCTTTCCGTAAAGCGTGGCTATATCAGCCTCAAAGATGTAGTCCTTTACTTCGCCTATCTGCCATCTGACATGCTCAACCTGGTACTCCATGGTTAAGGTGTCGCTCCACGAATTGTAGCCCCAATAATGCTCAAATATAAATTCTTCGGCGCTGCCGGGTTGTATGGGTGCTAAATGATTACTAACCGTAGCGCCTAATTTATTCCATGCGCCGTTTAATTTCCATTCGTATAAAAAATTGGTGCTGTCATTACCGACCGGGCTTACAGAATGGCGCATGGGCATCCTGCTGTAATGTTCTTTATACAACGCGTTCGCTATGGTCGCGATCATATATTTGGGCACGATCTCGCTGATAAATACCGCGCCGCGTTTCCATACCGTACCGTCAAAATACCTGACATAAAACCGCAGGTTAACCTCCTCAAAATTAACATGGAACGGCCATTTTATACCCAGCACTTCGGTATTGTTAAACATAAAGCCCACCATGCTTACCAATGCCTTACCCTGCCAAAGGTCAAGTTCGGTACCGGCAGGCAGGTATGGTTTTAACACAGCCGGATCAACCTCATAATTTAACATGATTAGGTTGTTCCATTCGGCTTTCAAGAAAACGCGTTTTCCCAATGTGCTATTTTTTATAATATTTCATCGCCTCGGGTATCTCGCGCTGTATGGCGGCAATACGGGTAGCATCTGCCGGGTGCGTACTTAAAAACTCGGGCTGGGCGCCGCCTTTGCTTTGCGCGGCCATGCGTTTCCAAAAGGTTACGGCCTCATTAGGGTCATAGCCGGCCATCGCCATAAAAGTTAAACCTAACCTGTCGGCTTCCGATTCCTGGTCGCGCGAATATTTTAATAAAGTAAGCTGACCGCCAACACCATACAGTTTATTGATAATAGCCTGTGTAGTTGCCGATTGGTTATTTGCGGCGGCGCCCACCAAAGTACCACCCGTTTGCGCTGCCAGTTCCTGCGACATGCGTTCGGCCGAGTGGCGTGCTATGGCGTGGCCAATTTCATGGCCCATTACGGTTGCCAGGCCTGCGTCTGTTTGCGTAATCGGCAATATCCCGCTGTAAACAGCCACTTTACCACCGGGCATACACCAAGCGTTTACTTCGCTGCTTTGTATCAGGTTAAACTCCCATTTAAACTGGTATTTACCCGCATAGCCATTTTGCTGTAAATAGCGCTCGATAGCGGCTGATAACTGCGCACCGATCCGCTTAACACGTTGCGCATCTGTACCTGTGGCGATTACTTTTGTTTTTGGGTCAGACAGCAGTTGCGAATAACTTGCCGCCGCGGATTGATTGATCTGTGAATCGCCCACCAGGCTTAATTGCCTGCGGCCGGTTAAGGGCACAGTAGCGCATGAATATATGGCGCCAATAATTGTCAGGGGTAGTAATAATTTAAATTTCTTCATAAAAGTTAATGACCATTAGGGGATCATTAGTAGTAATAACCTATTTGCCGCAGTATTGTTTAGCCGTGATCAGGCTGTTTTTTTCTTGAAGAGATTAACTTTTGATTCGGTGCCTTTTAACAGGCGCTCGATATTTTTTTGATGGGTAACCAATATCAGCAGGCACATGCACATACCATAAATAACTACCGACCGGTTACTGGGAAAAACAAACGTAACACCCAACAAATAAGTAAACCCGGCCATTATAGAGCCTAACGACACGTACCTGAAAACCAATAAAACAAAGATGAACACTATAACACAAAGCAATGCGGCATGGAAATGTATGGCTAATACCATCCCAAATAAAGTAGCTATGCCTTTACCGCCCCTAAACCCTGCAAATACGGGGAACAAATGGCCCATTACGGCGGCTATGCCCAGGGCTAATTCGTAGTTAGTATAAGGGATGGAGTTTACCCCACCGGTAGTGGTAACGCCTATAAAAAAAGCCAGGTTAGTGGCGGTAAAGCCTTTTAAGATATCCAGCAGCATTACAGGGATGCCGGCTTTTTTACCAAGCACCCTAAAGGTATTTGTAGCGCCTGCGTTACCGCTGCCATACTCTCTTACATCCACCCCATAAAACGCCATCCCTATCCACACCGCGGTGGGTATAGAACCACATAAATAAGCCACGATAAGCGCTGAAATGGAATAAGGAGTGATCATGTCAACGCAATATTATAAATTGATTATTGTACTAACAAGTTTAATCATTATTTAACGCAATTGGTAATACCTGCTATATTATATATCCCTCCGGGTTATTTAACAGCCTTTAGGCTCAGGTCTAAACATTTAACAGAATGTGTTATAGCACCTATCGATACATAATCAACCCCGCAATTTGCGTATTCACGTACATTATCAATGGTTATACCGCCGGATGCCTCCGTAATGTAGCGCCCTTCAATGATATTAACCGCTTGTTTCAGGTCGGCAAAGTTAAAATTATCCAGTAAGATCCGGTCTACACCGCCGCTTTGTAATACTTCTTCCAATTCGTCCAGGTTACGCACTTCAATTTCAATAGCCAGCTTTTTACCTAACGTTGCTATGTATTGATGCGCGTTTTCAATAGCTCTTGCAATCCCGCCCGAATAATCAACATGGTTATCCTTGATCAGGATCATATCATACAAGCCAAAACGGTGATTTACGCCGCCGCCTATCCGTACTGCCCATTTCTCCAGGTACCGCATACCGGGTGTGGTTTTGCGGGTGTCTAATACCTGGGTATTGGTACCTTTTAACAGGTCGACAATATTATCTGTACTGGTAGCAATGCCCGACATCCGCTGCATGCAGTTCAGCACCAGCCGTTCGGCGGTAAGTATGCTGATGGCGTTCCCCTCAACCTCAAAGACAATATCTTTGGGTTTCACTTCGGTGCCGTCTTTTATGAAAACGTTTATTTTAAGATCTTTATCAACCCGGTGAAAAATATATTCGGCAAGCTCTACGCCTGCAATTATGCCGGTGTCTTTAACCAACAATTTCGCTTTTCCGGTTGTGTCGGCCGGTATGGTGGCTAATGATGTATGGTCGCCATCGCCTACATCTTCTTTTATAGCATTATCTACAAAATGGCGTACAAGTTCCTTATCCAAATCAAGTATGTTTTTAGAAGGTTCAAAAGTAATAACATTTTTTGGATGTCATAGTTTTGATATGCAGATCAAATTGGTAAAGCCCCCTCTAAATCTCCCCCGGTAGGGGAGACTTAAAAAAAAGCCCTCCCAACCGGGGAGGGTTGGGAGGGGCTTTTACTCATTCACTTCCCGATAGTTATCGGGATCACTCACTCATTAAAAATCAAAGCCCAGGCTGATACCGCCTTGTAAAAACTTTACATTTTGTGATGAAACACCGCCAAAAGGCACACGCATAAATGGCCCGAAGTTGATCTTTTTATTGCCGATGGTTTTCTTTTGGCCAATAGAAAGCATATAAAACCCAAGATAATTATTGATCTTTTCTTTACTGTCTTCGGTCTTCTTTTCGGTTGTTAACCTTACCGCCTGTTGTACAAAGCCTGCTGCGTTAGGGGTGCTAAAGGTGTTGGTACTTTCAACCACGTGATCATATTGCAGGCGGTTATTAACAACGCCCATCCCCATTACGCCTGCTGATACATAAAACCCGCCCTCGGTACGGTATTGCAGCCCAAGCGGAACCTCGAAGCCGGATACCGCCAGGTTTACATTTTGCGTTTTATTCAGGGCATCCGGATTGGAACTACCGGGGGCGGTACCGTTTAATGCCGAATAGCCAATACCGCTATTTACATACAGGTTATCGCTAAGCTTGTAGGCAACCTGGAACCCCGTACCCAAATTAATTTTTTGATTACCCAATGCCGGTTGTACTACCATGGAATAAGTTAGGTTTTTAACCTCCTTTTTGGTTGTGTGGGCTACCCGGTTATTGACTTTGCTGTTCATGATGCTATCATAAACCGACCTGCCTGTTGGGGTATATTTTTTATTGTCAGGATGGACATTGGCAATAGCTCCATCCGAAGAAACTATGCCCTTGACCGGCTTGTTTAAAGCCGAATCAATAACAGTCGGTTTCTGAATCGGATTAAAACCCTGGTTATTATTTTTTACAGGATTGCCGGTTGCTGCAATAGCTGTAATAGCGCTATCACCATTGGTATAAGCCGGTTTGTTTACCGGGCTACCCGGATTATGTGGTGTTTCGACCTTTACAAAGTTGGTAAATGGGTTTGTTTGTTCTTTATGATGATCATTAGATTTTGCAATATTATCAGCAGTAAGTGATCTGTCAATCGCCG
This sequence comes from Mucilaginibacter sp., assembly GCA_028287975.1. Lineage (GTDB taxonomy): Bacteria > Bacteroidota > Bacteroidia > Sphingobacteriales > Sphingobacteriaceae > Mucilaginibacter. The sequence continues at coordinate 11,872 of JAQBOP010000165.1, forward strand.
GGTTTGTCTGTCCGGGTTGTATGGTATTTTCTTGTTGTGGTTGAGCAGGAATAATTTGTTGTGGCGCCGGTGGCGATACTTCCTTTTTAGTATAAACTGTTTGCACCGTTGCAGGTGCCTTTGTAAAGAGCTGAAAGGTGGCGTATGAAAGCAGCAATAGAACAGCCGCGGCGCTGCCCAGTCTGAAAAACAAGATCCCCATGCGCCTGCGTTTCCGTTTTTGCCGGAAATCTTCCCACGCGCCGGGAACATACGTGTCCTCGTACGAGTGCAGCGTATCCTCTATCCCGCTAAAAAATTTATCTTCATTTTTCATAATACGTCTTCATGCTTTTTTGATAGAGATCTACCAGCTTTACCCTTGCCCTTGTTAAATACACCCTGCTGGTACTCGGCGGGATCTTAAACTTCTGCGCTATCTCTTCGTGCGAAAACCCTTCTACCTGGTGCATATTAAATATCAGCTGCTGTATGGGCGGCAATCCGTCAATCAGTTCAACAATAGCTTTATAGGATAAATTATCAGGGGCCTCTACACCAATGTTCATTATAGCTTCGTCGGCTATATCATCCACATATAATATGCTCTTTTTAGCCCTGATGCTGTCGATGGCCCCATTGGCGGCAATCCGGCCTATCCAGCCCTTAAAGGCCCTGGCCAGCTCATCAGGCGGGCCGTTAAATTCAAAACTGTCAATCTTTTTAAAGATCTTTACAAAAGCATCATTAATCAACTCGTTTATACTTTCGCGCTCCTTCACATACCTAAAAACAACACCCGACAAATAGCCATAAAAAGCCTTATATAAAAGCTCCTGGCATTTATAGTCCTTTTTTGCGCACCCTTCAATAAGTTGTTTTAAAGCCGGCTCTATTTTCAGCACCTTTAATAAATTAACAACCATCGCCCCGATTAAAGAGCAATGGTTTTAGTAAGATTAGCCCCCTCTAATCTCCCCCGGTAGGGGAGACTTTTTTATCTCTCCTAAACGTCATAACCCCATATATAAATTACAAATATCCACAGTATAACCGCCAAAGTAAGTGCGACTATACCGTAGATTTTTTGTATTTATAAAGTCTCCCCTACCGGGGGAGATTAGAGGGGGCCGTAGCGTCTTAATAATTCAGCACGATGTCTGCACCCAACGCTGTGGCATCTGTAGCTGTATATACACCGCGGGCCCAAATTGTATAGTTATGGCCGGTCAGGATATTTACAGAAGGCATTGTTACCTTGGCAACAGTTTCGCCATGCGTTCTTACTACAAAGGTATATTGTTTATTGCCGTTTATAGCAGTGTAAGGACTATTAGCTTTGTATAACCTGTTGGCGATAACCGTAGTTCCGTCATTTACACCCAGGTCAAGCGCAGGCGCGCCAATACTCATATTTACAAACCTGATGTTTGCCTTAGTTGTAGGCGGATTGGTTAAGCTATCTTCTAATAATACAACCTCGGGCGCAGCGTAATTACCGGTAAAAAAAGCCGAATAAAACAATCCTTCTTTCAGTGTAACAGTTTGCGAGATCTTTTTGTCATTGCCTTTGTAAGCAATTATTTCCCTGCTACCTGAATAAGCAGTTGAATACCCGAAAGCAGATTTATATTTCAGAGAATCGTTAGAAAGTTTACTGGTATTCAGATAAATACTTAAAGCCGGCGCATCAGGGATGGCATCATAAAACGATATTGCAGATATTGCCGGCGGCGGGGTATACGGAGTTGTTTTTTTACAGCTAACTGCGGTTAAAGCGATCAATGCTGCTGCGAAAAGTAATTTTAATTGTTTCATAAAACTAAATAATGGTAAATGATAATTGTTAATTAAACCTGTTTTAGTGATGAAACGAGTGGTAGTTAACTTTCGCTACAGTAGGGTTGCTTTTTTTATTGGGATATATAAACTCAATGTCATTTCGAACGAGCCCGCCTGCCGGTGGGCAGGGAACGAGAGAGAAATCTATACACTGCTTTGCCGCCTAGCTTGTATAGATTTCTCGCTATCGCTCGAAATGACAATGAATTAAGTATAGTATATTGTAATTTAATTCCCCGCCAGCAACTCAATTACCGCATTTCTTGCCTCGGTATTGCCCAGGTTCCCGGCAAGGTGACCGGCATCGCTGTCTATCAATATCAATTTAGCAGGTAATAATTTTGAAAATTCGATAGCAGGGTTAGGGTTTACCATATGATCCTGCTTTGAGGATACAATGATCATTTTAGCTTTAACATGAGCAGCCGCCTGTTGCATGGAGCCGTTAAAAGGTTTAGTAATATCATGTCCCATAATAGCGGTGATCTGGTACCACGTGTCGTTCCAGTCCGGGTGGCCCTGGGCATCCATGCTTTTAAGCCAATCCGGGAAATTATCATGCGGACGGCTCCTGGCCTTTTCTGAGGGCGTTGTCAAAAATAGCTCCCACAATAAATTGGCATTGGTGATCTTAGGGTTCACTTTATAATTGCCATGATTATAATCGCTGTCTGCCTCGATGATCCGGCGGAAGGTGGTGAATAACATCAGGTCAAATCCCGTTGGCTGCGGGCTGCCTACTATCGGAACCAGCGCATCCATAAAGTCAGGGTAGCTCACTGCCCACTGAAAGGTTTGGATGCCACCCATAGAAATGCCCATAACCGCTCGAACATGTGCAATTCCAAGTTTCTTTGTTAGCAGCTCATGCTGACTGTTTACCATATCCCTGATGCTGAAAACCGGGAAACTTGTATTATGTTGCTTTATACTGTTTGATGGTGATGAGGAAACACCGTTGCCCAAAGCATCCACAATAATTAAACAGAAACGTGTGGTATCAATTGCTTTAAAGGTATCGCCACCCTCGTTGTTTTGAGACACGCCGCCAAACCACGTTAAAAACACCACCGCATTGCTTTTGGCGACATTTAATTTACCATAGGTGCGGTACCCTATTTTACAATCGGTTATGTTTTTGCCCGATTCCAGTTTAAAATCGCCTATTGAAGCAAGTTGTTGACGGTCGGTTTTATTTTGAGCTTGAGCAAAGGTGGCAGATATCAGGCAAAATGCAAGGATAAGTTTTTTCACGGTGTGGGTTAATTGGTTGGCTAAAGCTATGGAAAAGAATTGCTCAAGGCAATAGTCAACTAATCCGTATTTTTATTAAACATCCGGCAAGCCAAACAACTATCTGTGGGATGCCGAAATAAATTCGGCATGACGTCGGGAAATAAACAACTTCACCTTTATATTTGCGTCGTGGAAAACAAAAAGAAACTCGCATTAATAATTTTAGATGGCTGGGGTTACGGCCGTAATGATCAATCGAACGCTATTTTAGCTGCAAAAACGCCTTTTTTTGATTCATTGATCAGTCAATATCCTCACTCGAAACTTGAAGCATCGGGCATGGCAGTTGGCTTACCCGACGGGCAGATGGGCAACTCGGAAGTTGGCCACATGAACCTGGGTGCCGGCCGTACTGTTTACCAGGAACTTGGCCGCATTAACAAAGCGGTTGATGATAACGAGCTGATAAGCAACCCGGTACTAAAAAGCGCTTTCGACTACGCTAAAGAAAATAATAAAGACGTACACTTTATCGGCCTGGTGTCTGACGGTGGTGTACACTCACATATCAAACATTTAAAAGGATTATGCGATGCGGCCGTTAACTCAGGTTTGAGCGACGTATTTGTTCACGCATTTCTTGACGGGCGCGATACCGACCCTAAATCGGGTTTAGGTTTTATTACCGACCTGGAAGATCATATTGTAAACACCCCGGTTAAACTGACATCGGCCATTGGCCGTTATTATGCTATGGACCGCGACAACCGCTGGGAGCGGGTAAAGCAGGCTTATGATGTTATGGTAAATGGTGTGGGCGAACCAACAGATGATATCCGGCAGGCTATAAAAGAGGCTTATTTAAAGGATGTTACCGACGAGTTTATGCAGCCCATTGTTAAAACCAATGATGCAGGCGAGCCATTAGCGGTAATAAAAGAAGGTGATGTAGTGATCTGCTTTAATTTCCGCACTGACCGCGGGCGTGAGATTACAGTAGCGCTTACGCAAAAGGCGTTCCCGGAATATAATATGCACCCGCTTGGGTTGTATTATGTTACTATGACCACTTATGACGAAACGTTTAAGGATGTTAAGGTAATATTTACCAAAGAGGACCTGACCAAAACACTTGGCGAAATTTTACAGGATGTCGGCAAGAACCAGATCCGCATAGCTGAAACTGAGAAATACCCACACGTTACGTTTTTCTTTTCGGGTGGACGTGAAAAAGAATTTGTTAATGAGAAGCGTCTGATGGTGCCATCGCCAAAGGTTGCTACTTATGACTTGCAGCCCGAAATGAGTGCCGAAGGGATCCGCGACGCGATCATCCCTGAGTTAAAAAGTGGCTGGCCTGATTTTGTGGTACTAAACTTTGCCAATACCGATATGGTTGGCCATACCGGCGTATTCAGCGCCGTTGTTACAGCTGCCGAAACTGCCGATAGGTGTACTAAGGAGGTTGTAGAAGCCGGTTTAGCAAATGGTTATTCGTTCATTATACTTGCTGATCATGGCAATGCCGACTTTATGATCAACGAAGACGGCACGCCAAATACAGCGCACACCACCAACCTGGTACCTTGCATTATTATCGACAAGGATGTTAAACAGGTAAAAGATGGCAAGCTGGGCGATATTGCCCCAACAGTATTGCATATTTTAGGTGTAACCATCCCTGAGGAAATGAGCGGGAATGTATTGGTGTAAGGGATAGTAATTCTCTTAAAAGCTTAATAAAGCCGAGGCCAGGTGCGACTCCCCTCTTGAGAGGGGGAAGGGGTGTGTCCTTTAAAACGATTGGAAAAATAAGCGACAATGAAACGCAAAATCATCCCTTACAACAAAAGGCTCAAGGATTTCGCGCGCAAACTTAGGAACGATAGCACCTTAGGTGAAATATTGCTCTGGAAAGAAATAAATGGCAAGCAATTATATGGTTATGATTTTCATCGCCAAAAACCTTTACTAAATTATATTGCTGATTTTTATTGTTATGAATTAGGATTGGTAATTGAAGTAGACGGGAATTATCATAACCACGACGAGCAATCTATACTTGACGTGTTACGTGAAAAAGACTTGGAAGAATACGATCTAACCATTATGCGCTTTACCGAACAAGAGGTTAGAAATGATATGATCAACGTATTGAGAGCCATTGAAGCTTATATAATAACACAACAAGAAATAAATGGCGTATAACACACCCCTGCAACCGCTCTGTCCATCGCGCCCCCTCTCAAGAGGGGAGCTTTGTCGCTCTTGCAGCCTCGCTTTCTTATTTTTATTATGTGTCGTAACCCTTCTTCCATCATGCAAGCCGGATGCTATACAGGATAGTGCGCCCAATTACTTTGATTTAAAAGGCTACTTCAATAAAGAGATATTGCGGTTAAGCAAACACAACCACCCCGTTCTTAAAACAGTAACCCATAACGATATCAGCGAAACCAAAAAGGTTAATATTAGCAAATGGGATCTGGAACTGAATTTGTTTATTCAATCGGATATTAACAAACCGGCGTGGCGGGATAGCTATACTGTGCAGAATACGGGCAACGCCATTTTTTACCGCGCAAAAACACCCGATCTGAAAACCCGGCTGATCGTAGTCAATAAAAAGGATAATAAGATCAAATGGATCCTGATCTATAACAGTACCAAAAACATCCTATACCAAACCACAGAAAAATTGAGTTATTTCCCCGATTCAGTTTATATCATTCAAAAATATCAGAAGGTGCGTTTGTTGGGAGCCAACAACTATGTAATAAAAGGTACGCTGAATTAATGGTGGGCCGATATGGCAGTAGCCGAATTTATTTTTTCTTTTGATACATCGATAAGGGAAGATATGTCTTCTCTTGATTTATCGGTATCCAAAACTTTTTGCAGGTCGGCAATTGAAGCTTTTAATGCGTTAATAGCTCTTGCCTTATCATAAAAATGCGGGTTTGCCTGCAACCTGAATATACCATAGTCTTTATAGGCTATGCCCCTGTTTTGATAAAACACGGTCAGCTTTGCGTCTGATGGATTAATAGAAATAGCTTTGGTAAGGTCAATTATAGCACCCAATAAATATTTTTCTTTTTCGGCAGGGTTCTGGCTATCTGTACCTAAATGATATTGCGCCCTTGCCCGGTAATAGTACGCATGTGCATCGGCAGGCTCAAGCGCGATCTCTTTGGTAAACGCTGTAATTGATTTTACGTAATTATCGCTATGGTAATAAGAATAACCCAG
>JAQBOP010000191.1 GCA_028287975.1 Mucilaginibacter sp.
CAAAGCCACATTTATCGGCTCAATTGAAGATAAAAAGCGGGTAGCGCAAGAAAACGCGCAATCGCCCGATCTGACCAAAGTAAGGGTTGTTATGGAAGGCGATACGTTGCCACTGCTCTGTTATAAAATATACGGCGACTCCAAATATTATATAGAAGTAGCTCAAGCCAATAACCTGAATGATTTCAGATACCTGCAAACAGGTGAAAAAATTAAATTTCCGCCATTAACAAATTAATAAACAAATGCCCGATAGCCGTACCATACCCACCACCAGGCCCAGTACCGTTGTAACCCCTATTGTTAAAATAGAGGGCACAGAGATACCGCGTACTTTGCAGGTAGAGGCTATTATTATTGATAAAGGGGTAAACAGGATAGCCACCGCTAAACTGGTTATAATTGACGGCGATACATCTCAACAAAGATTTGACGCCAGTAACGGCGCTTTGTTCGTCCCCGGAAAGAATGTTGAGGTACTATGCGGTTATGATGCCGATACCTACACCATTTTTAAAGGTGTAATTATTAAACACAGTATAAAGTTGCGTGGCAGCGGATCGCAATTGGTTCTTGAGTGCCGTGATAAGGCCATAGCCATGACATTGGCGCGCCATAGTAAATACTTTGGCGCAGGCACAAAAGACAGCGACGCGATATCGACCATAGCAAGTGCTTATGGCGGTTTGCAAACCGATATTGCAGACATGGCTGTAACTACTGATGACCTTGTACAGTATGAAGCTACCGACTGGGATTTCATAACAGGCAGGGCAGAGGTTAACGGTATGCTGGTTTACACGGATGACGGTACATTAAGCATTAAAGCGCCCGATATCGGCCAGCAAGAGGTTTTAGAGCTATCGTTTGGTGCTACCATATTAGAGTTGGATGCCGAGATCGATACCCGGTTACAGTTCCCGGCAATTACAGGACGTACCTGGAACCCCTCATCACAGGAAATTGAAACGGCTGATGCTACTTCTCCATCGGGCGAGTTGAATGGCAACCTAAGTTCTGATGACCTGGCCGGAGTGTTTTCTGTTAATGATCTGCACCTTAATCATGGGGGCAAATTGCCGCAACCCGAACTGGAATCATGGGCTACGTCGCTTAAGTTAAAACAAGTACTATCAAAAGTACGGGGCAGGGTGAAGTTTAAAGGGATCCATACGGTAAAACCGGGAATGATTATCAAGCTAAGCAATTTGAGCGACCGCTTTAATGGTAACGCTTTTGTGAGCAACATACAGCATTATATAGGTGCCGGCGAATGGCAGTTAGATGTACAGTTTGGGCTGGACCCGAATTGGTTCACAGAAAAATTTGAGACAAGCATAAAACCTGCATCAGCTTTGATACAGGCGATACCGGGTCTGCAGATAGGCGTGGTAACACAGCTGGAAAATGATCCTGACGGCGAGTGCCGAATTTTGGTACGCCTGCCAATTATCAGTCCCGACGACCAGGGTGTTTGGGCAAGGGTAGCTACACTTGATGCAGGCGATAACCGCGGCAGTTTTTTCCTGCCCGAGGTAGGTGACGAGGTAATAGTTGGCTTTTTGAACAGTGACCCACGCAAGCCGGTTGTTTTGGGTATGCTTAACAGCAGCGCAAAAGTAGCTCCTTTAACTGCGGCCGATGCAAATAACCAAAAGGGTTTTGTAACCCGCAGCAAAATGAAAATGATCTTCGATGATGATAAAAAATCATTAACGATAGAAACTCCGGCGGGCAAAAAAATTACGATGGACGAGGATGCGGGAGTGATACAAATGCAGGACGAAAACAACAATTCCATCAAAATGGATAGCGATGGAATAACCATCGAAACACAAGGCAAACTGACCCTAAAAGCACAGCAAGATTTTAGCGCGGAAGGGATGAACCTAAGCGTGAAGGCAAATGCTGCTTTTTCGGCAGAGGGGACGGCCAGCGCAGAAGTTAAATCAAGTGGTACATCAAGTTTAAAAGGATCTATAGTTCAAATAAATTAAATGGCGGCAGCAGCAAGAATTGGCGATATGCATACATGTCCGATGGTTACCGGGGTGGTGCCGCACGTAGGCGGCCCTGTAATAGGCCCCGGTGTGCCAACCGTGTTGATAGGCGGTATGCCGGCGGTGTGTGTAGGCGATATGTGTACCTGTGTTGGTCCGCCTGATTCGATCATTCTGGGATCGGCAACAGTATTAATAGGTGGCAAGCCCGCGGCCCGTATGGGCGACAGTACAGCGCATGGCGGTGTAATAATATTGGGCTGCCCGACAGTAATAATAGGAGGCTAATTAAAGATGGATCAGAAAATACCTTTTATTGGACGTGGCTGGAGTTTCCCGCCGCATTTTGATAAGGCAGCGGGCAAGGTTGAAATGCTGGTTGATGAAGCCGATATTGAAAGCAGCCTTACCATACTTTTCACCACTAAACTGGGCGAGCGGATAATGCAGCCGACTTATGGATGCGATATGCAGAACATAGTTTTTGAGGCAGTTAATCTTACCCTTAAAACCTATTTAAAAGACCTGATAGAAACCGCTATACTTTATTTTGAACCAAGGATAACATTAAACAATACCGAAATTGACAGCAGCAGGGATAGTGAAGGATTGCTGTTAATTAAATTGGATTATACGGTGCGGACCACCAATTCGCGCTACAATTATGTATTCCCTTTTTATAAAAACGAAGCTTCAAGCATATTGACCGCTAAATAATGGCCTGCAACGAAAAAAATCCGCTTCAACGTGATGGCTCAAGCCAGTCG
>JAQBOP010000253.1 GCA_028287975.1 Mucilaginibacter sp.
TCCTAAACAATAAACCAAACTAACCTTTTATTAAACCTTAAAAAGAAGTTATATGAGATAAAAAAATTACGCACCACCTAAAATAAAAAAAACCGGTATGAATTTGATTTTCATACCGGTTAAATCAATTGAAAAATCAGGTTAGTAACGCCAATCACTCACTGATTATCAATGCGAGTTAGTAAACATTTAATATTCACTTAACCACATTCAAAGGTATGGAAAAATATACCAACCTCCTCATGCCGTTAATTTTACGCACCATGAAACTTACCTTCTATATGTTCGTGTTTGTTGTTTTGGGCACCCAGTTAATTTGGGCGAGCGATTCAGCCGGACAGATATTAGAAAAAACGAAAATAAATATCCAGGCTGATAACCAAAGCCTGAAGTCTGTCTTAAAGGATATTGAGAGCAAAACCAATATCCGTTTTACTTATAATGAAAATCTTATAAGACAGTACCGGCATGTCACAGTAAACGAAGGTGACCAGACCGTAGCTGCAATTTTACAAAGCATTTTTAGCAGTGTTGATCTGGGGTACATCGAAAAGAAGAACAAAGTAATTATTGTTGAAAAGCAAAAGCCCGAGATCAGGTTATTGGACGGCAGAGAAAACGCCGCCGCAACAATTCCAGTTAAAGGGAAAGTAACTAATGATAAGGGCGAAGATCTGCCCGGAGTAAACGTAACTGTAAAAGGCACAGCTATAGGTACCACAACCGATGCAACAGGCGACTACCTGTTAAAGCTTACAGATACTGTTGGGGCTACGCTGGTGTTTTCTTATTTGGGTTTCGAAACGCAAGAGGTAGCCTTAAATGGCCGCACCATCGTAAATGTTAACTTATCTGCATCTACAAGTAATTTAAAAGAGGTTGTAGTGGTAAGTTACGGAACGCAGAAAACACATGAAGTAACCGGTTCTATCGCGCAGGTAAATGAAGCGGAAATGAAAGATATGCCGGCACCTAATGTCGGGCAGCGGTTACAGGGGAAACTTGCCGGTGTACAGATCAATCAAAACTCCGGTACGCCTGGTGCTGAGTTAAGTTTCCGTATTCGTGGCGCGGCTTCAATAAATGCAGGAAATAGCCCGTTGATCGTAATTAATGGTTTCCCCTCAGAAAGCGGACTGCAATCATTAAGCCCCGATGAGATCGAGACCGTAACTGTATTGAAAGACGCGTCAGCATCATCGTTATATGGTTCGCGTGCGGCCAACGGTGTTATTTTGGTTACAACCAAGCAGGCCAGGGCCGGGATAAAAAATCTTGAATTTAGCACTTACACGGGTATAGAATCAGTATCTAATCATGGGAAACCTGATTTGATGAATGCAGAAGAGTTTGCCGAATACAAAAAAGAATATTACGAAGACGCGGCAAAATATGAAGGGTACACAGGTGGTGTTCCTGCTATCTATCAAAACCCAAGTCAGTATGCTAATAATCCCGGAACAAACTGGTTTGATATATTGTTACGTAATGCGCTTACTCAAAAATATAACCTTGCCTTTAGTTCGGGTACAAAAGATCTTTTATCATCAACCAATTTGAACTATAGCAAACAAGAGGGTGTTATGCTGAATTCTTTTGATGAAAGGTTCACAGGCAGAACAAATAATGTTTATAAAGCTTCTGACAGGCTGACAATAGGCTTTGACCTAAGCGCGTCTGCAAGCAACAACCAGGTTGTGCCCGGGTTGGATAATGGCCGTAACCTGATCGAGGGCGCTTACCTCTTGGATCCAACCCTGAAATACAAGAATGATGACGGTACATACCCGATTTCTTTTTCACAGCCGGGCATGTTTGCCAATCCCAACTACTACCTGGTTTTAACTCAGATCACCAACAGGACCAAACAAACCAATGTAGTTGCTAATGCTTATGGCGAGCTACAAATTATTGATGGCCTTAAATTTAAATCGGTCATTAATATCAGCAACAACAATACCATCAACAGGCAATTTATACCCTCAACTGCACAGGGTGGTTTATTTAGCGCTCCGCCGCAGCCTGCTTCCGGATATTACGGAACCAGTAACTATACAACCTGGCTAACTGAAAATACATTGAATTATCAAAAAACATTAGCAGGCAGGCATAACTTTGATGTACTTGCAGGTTATTCATTTCAACATTATTCAATTGAAAATGCCAATATTTCAGGCAGCCAGTTTCCGGACGACCAAATTTCATGGATAAACGCTGCAACAACCCGGGTAGGAAATATCGACTTGAATAATTTTGGTCAATGGGCTTTACTTTCTTATTTCGGGCGTTTCAATTACAACTTTGATAGCAAATATTTGGTTTCCCTTAACTTTAGAAGGGACGGCTCTTCTAAGTTTGGTGACAATACCAAATATGGTAATTTCCCTTCTGCTTCTATAGGTTGGGTGGCATCTGATGAGGATTTCTTAAAAAATATCAAACCGATCAGTTTCCTTAAGATAAGAGCCAGCTATGGTAAGGTGGGAAACAATAATATTGGCGACTACACCTATTTAGCTTCGGTTAATACGGATAATTACGTACTTAATAATGCGGTAACTTCCGGCAAGACACTTAGCGGGATCGGCAATAATAATTTAACCTGGGAAACAAGTACCAGTTACGATATAGGTATGGACCTGGAGCTGTTTAACAGCCGCGTATCATTTACTTATGACTACTACCGGAAAAAAACGGATGGATTATTATACGGCATAGATATACCCGTACAATCGGGATTTTCGACCATTACCTCGAATATTGGACAGTTTAATTTTTGGGGCCATGAATTTACGGTAAACACTAAAAATTTGACGGGTAAATTAAAATGGAGTACCAATTTCAATATTTCGCTTGATCGTAACAAGGTGATCAAACTTGGCACCAACAATACACCTATCGGCGGTTATGGCGAAGCATGGGATGATAACAGAACCGCAGTTGGACATCCTATCGGATTATTTTATGGGTATATCAACACAGGGGTATATATGACTCAGCAACAGTTTGATTCAGAGCCGCATGATGCTACTGCCGAAGTTGGAACAGCACGTTTTAAAGATGTCAGTGGGCCAAATGGTGTTCCGGATGGAAAGATCGATAGCTATGACAGAACCTGGATAGGTAATCCTAATCCTGATTTTATTTACGGTTTAACCAATACTTTTAATTACAACGCTTTCGATTTAAGTATAACAATGGCAGGTACTGTTGGCAATGATATTGCCGATGATTCTTTCCAGTCTACCGAAAATCTGGATGGTGTATTTAATGTAAGAAAAGGGGTAGCTAACAGGTGGAGATCACCGGAAGATCCCGGAGACGGTATCTATCCGCGTACCAAGAGCGGAACTACTGCCGATTTCCGAAATTTTACTACAAGGCAGGTTTTTAACGGGTCTTATCTTGCTGTAAAAAATATTGCACTTGGCTACACGCTGCCGCTTAAAAAGAGTTCATCCTTTAAAAGTTTAAGAGTTTTTGCCAGTTTACAGAACGCCTTTATTTTCTCGAATTACCCGGGGATGAACCCTGAGGTTGGAATTAATGGATTAAATGGATTAAACCAGGGGCGTGACTTTACGGCATATCCTGTATCCAGGGTGTATTCCATGGGCATTAACGCAAAATTTTAAATCGAATACATTATTAATTTAATAAGTAGTAGAACATGAA
>JAQBOP010000364.1 GCA_028287975.1 Mucilaginibacter sp.
CACCCCTCTCAAGAGGGGAATCGCACCGTCTCGCGCTTTTTCGCTGTGATAGTTACTATTTATCTAAAAATTCATTCACCAATAAAGCGGTTGACTGCGGTAATTTGCTACCGGGGGCACCGCTGCCGGCCTCGCCAATGCATTCGCCGTGTATGCCGGGTATTACCGATAATTGGGCACCGGCAATTAACCGCGCCATTTTCATGGTATGGTCAACCGTTATTACATCCTTATCGCCAACCATAAACAGAGCCGGTACTTTTATGCCGCGGATCTGGTCATCACTGATATCTTTAAAATTTACCATTCGGGCTTTATCTTTCTCAAACACGTTCACTAACAACGCGTGGTTAGGATTTACCTTCATAAAAGCATCCTTTAACTGCTGCGGCATACTATCAAAGGTGGCTGTAGGCATAAAATCAAAGAAACCCTGCATAAAGCCTTCGCGCTGGTAGGCACCCGCGATCACCACTATTTTGTTAACCAGTTCGGGGTGCCTTATGGCGATTTGCAGCGCTGTGGTACCGCCATTGCTAAAGCCCATAAAATTTGCCTTTGTAATATTAAGGTGCTTCAGTAAAGCCGCCGCGTCATCCGCGTCCTGTTCAAAACTTTCGGGTGTGTCACGGTCGGTAGTGCGGCCATGTGCTTGTGCCTCAATGGCGATAACCTTATTGCTTGCGGCCAGAAATGGTATGATGTTTTCGAACGTTGTTTGTATGGTTGAGCCGCCGCCGTGCAGCAGCACTAAAGGCATGTCGCCATTGCCATATACTTCATAATACATATTAATTCCGTTAACCGGCGCGTGTGCTGATGTTGCTTTCATTTTTTCAGGTGTTTGTTGTGCGTTTACTTGTGTAGCAGCCATTATAAATATACCCGCTAATATGTTTTTAATAATGATTTTCATGGCCTTGTTATTTGGCAGACATGGCAGTTAAGTACGCGTTTAGTTTCTCTACGTTTTGTTTCAAACCTTCGGCAGCGTTATTGGCTTTAACTATAGCTTGTAATATCTCCGCCGAATCGAACAACATGTGCCAGTTAAGATGGGTTTGTTCGCCTTGCGCCTCGAAATTAATGGTTGCTATAAAATGCGGGTTAAAATGCTCGTAGCTGATCTTTTTAAACTCGATTACTTCTTTAAAGGTGCTTTTGTTAACATAGTCCGTCCCGTCAGGGCCGTGCATTACCAAATTCCACTGGCCGCCCGGCACAAGGTCCATGGTATTTATGGTATTGGTAAAGCCATTAGGCCCCCACCAGTTAGCAATATGTTCAGGTTTGGTCCATACTTCCCATACCAGGTCAATAGGAGCATTAAGCGTCCTTACAATACGTAATTCGCGGTCTTTAGTGTTACTTTCCATTTTTTCTCTCTTGTTTAAGTTTATCTAAATAAATTTCAAGGTTGTCCAGTTTACTTTCAAAATGTTTACGGTAATTGTCAAGCCAAAGGGCAACGTCGTTGAGCGGGTCTAATTGCGCTTCGCACAGACGCTCACGTCCCTGTTTTTTGATCTTGATGAGTTCGCATTCTATAAGGATCTTGATATGCAGCGATATGGCCTGGCGGCTCACATCAAAGCTCTCGGCTATAGTATTAACATTTAGCGGCTTATCGGCCACCATGTTAATGATCTGGCGTCGGGTAGGGTCGGCAATAGCCTGGAATACATCTCTTCTTTGAATCATTATGCAAGTATATGCTTGCAAATATAAATGCAAGTATTTGCTTGCGCAAATTTTTCTTGAAAAAAATCAAAAGCTGTATTAAAAATAGAATAGAAAGAAATTGAAAAACTTAATTTGGATAACAAAAGGCTCTGTGATTCTCTGCTCTATCTTTGTGAATCTCTGTGGTTAAAATAAAACACAAAGAAACAGAGAAGACGCAAAGTGTCCACAGAGGCCAAATTTTATTTCGGAATCTTGATACTATCTCTAATGATCAGATTGAAAGCTATGCAGTCAGTATATTGATACCAATTTGTTTAAGAAGGAGCGTAGCGTTAAAAGTTTTGCACTCGCCGTGCTTCATTTTATAATCAAACAACATCTCGCCGTCTTTCACCTGGATATCGAAATAAAAGTTGCGCACATAATCGGGATAGGCGGTTTCCAGTTTGGCTATTTCCAGATCGTGCGTAGCTACCATGCCTACACCTTTTTTGGCGATCAGTTGTTGGATCACCGCTTTTGAGCCCAGGTATTTATCGACCGAATTGGTGCCGCGCAGCATCTCGTCTATCAAAAAGAAAACCTTGTATTCCTTTTCGACGGCAGCCAGCAGCATTTGCAGCCGGTCAAGCTCGGCTTTAAAGGTTGATGTACTTTCATTTAATGAATCCTTGATGCGCATATAGCTCACCATGGTCATTACGGACACGCGCATGCTATCAGCGCAAACAGGGGCACCGCAAAGTGCCAGCACGGTATTAATGCCTATGGTGCGTAAAAATGTGCTCTTGCCGGCCATGTTTGATCCGGTGATGATATCTATTTTAAACGTGTCGGTTAGCTCATAATCATTGGTTACCCTATTTTTACTGTTGATTAGCGGGTGCGCCATGTTTTGGGTAACTAAGGTATAAGCGGGGCCATCCTCAATTTGCGGGAAAGCCCAATTATTATAATTTATAGCAAGGCTGCTTAAACTAAGCAAAGCTTCAAACTCGGCAATTACATCAAAAGCAATGTCAAAACTTTCGTGATTGTTTTTCTTCCATTTTTCGATGGCTATTACTTGCCTTATATCCCACACCAATAACACATTAAGTATAAACTTAACAACTATGTTTAAGCGGTTATTTAGTTTTGCTATTAATTTTGACAGCTGTTTTATTTTAAACGAAACCGTATTTGAATTTTGATCTGTTAGCCTGGCGCTTAGGGTAGCGCAATATTCATTGTCCCAGGTTGCTTTTTCAATGCTGTTAAATGCTAATGCGAAATGGTTTAATGATGTGCTTATTCTGCCGGCAATAAGGTCTGTTTTATCAACTATTTTTTTTCTGGACGAAACCAGGCGATTGTTGAAAAATGCTACGGAAACAGCAAAATACAAAGCGGGCGTGTAAAAAATGCCTGTAATGACGATTGCTGTTAATATAAATGGTGCTGCTAAAGTGTATATGGGTAGCCACGTATTGTCATCTAATTCAACCGGGAGTTTTAAATAAGCGATGAGGTTTTTAATTTGATTGCGGTCTTGTTTGTTAGAAAATAATAAGTGGGCTTGAAATTCCAGTTTCCAATCATTTTTTGTAGCCAGATCTTTTACGGCTTGTTGCCTGGGTAGGATAGTTTCTTTTTTAGCCGGTGCTGTTAACCAGCTTGCCAATTTCATGTTCCCATTTAACGTGGCCGACCGATTAATTAACTGAAAAAGAGAATTAGGCCCAAAAATGTCAAGGTCAGCCGTATAAAAATGTTTGTCATTATAAAACCAACTGCCGTTATGATATATGTTGGCATAACTATCAATACTGGTTATTTCATTTTCTAAAACCTGTTTTAAGTCAAGCGAGTAATTCCGTGCTATATCAAACTTATTTTGTGCAGATACCAACCATCCGAAGCCGGCTACAGCGATTACTAATGCGATTATTGCTGTAACAATACTGTCAATGCTTACGGCGATGCATATTGCAAATATTAAGAGCCCAAATAACCCAAGCCGTAAAAAAGAATATTCATTTGACAGTTTTTTAAATTTATCGGCCTCTTGCGATGCCTGCTGTGCATTGTTTTTATAATGATCAATAATATCTTGTTCCATGGTAAATAAAATCAGGCTAAATAAACACTAATATTTTAAATAACCGTTTATTTGAGTTAATATAGTTAGCCCCACCTAAATCCTCTCCAAAGGAGAGGACTTTTTAAAGTTCGCTGTTAACACCCTCTCCTTTGGAGAGGGCAGGGTGAGGCTCGTTTATTTGTTTTTTTATGAAGATAACTTTCTTAACCGTTGGCAAAACCGAAGATGCTTATTTAAAAGATGGCATTGACAAATACGTAAAGCGTTTAAAACATTATACCAAACTGGAGCTGGTTGACCTGCCCGAATTAAAAAACACCAAAGCCTTAACCGAGCAACAGCAAAAAGCTAAAGAGGCTGAATTGATCCTTAAAAAGATCTCGCCGCTGGATCATGTAATTTTGTTAGATGAGAAAGGAATGGAGCTTACTTCAAAGCAATTTGCTGCATTTATTGATAAAAAATCCATCAGCTCAACATCAAGCCTGGTGTTTGTGGTTGGTGGGCCATACGGTTTTGATGCATCGGTTTATGACAGAGCCAATGACCAATTATCGCTGTCTCGGATGACGTTTTCGCACCAGATGATCCGCCTGTTTTTTACCGAACAGTTGTATCGCGCTTTTACTATTATAAAAGGCGAACCATATCATCATGAGTAAGCCCCACCCAACCCTCCCCGGAAGGGAGGGCTTTAAATACAGTTTTGTTGATTAAAAAGTCTCCCCGACCGGGGGAGACCTGCCTGCCGGACAGGCAGGTTTAGAGGGGGCTGTTATCGCTTTCAATTTCACTTTACCCTTTCTAAAGCCTAACTTTGCGCCATGTCAGGTCACTCTCACGCTCACAGCCATGATCATTCGCATGGATTCGGTCATCATCACGATCATACACCTAAACTTGAGCATTTAAATGCGGCATTTATCTGGGGTATTATTTTAAACTCGGCTTTTGTTATTATTGAGGTAATTGCCGGACTGATCACCGGGTCGTTATCCTTATTAACCGATGCCGGGCATAACCTGAGCGACGTTGTTGGTTTAGCTTTAGCTTTACTGGCATTTAAATTAACCAAAGTAGGTTCAAACAACAATTATACATACGGTTACAAACGCTCAACCATATTGGTATCGTTTTTTAACGCGGTGATATTGGTTGCGTCTATTGGGGTTATCGCTTATGAGGCTATTATCCGTTTTATGCACCCACAGGTTATTGAGGGCAGCACAGTGGCATGGGTGTCCTTAATAGGGATAGGCATTAACGCGTTTACAGCATGGCTTTTTGTAAAAGATAAAGATACCGACCTGAATGTAAAAGGCGCTTACATGCACATGGCAATGGACGCTGTGGTGTCGTTAGGGGTAGTAATAGCGGGTGTTATTATTTATTTTACTAAGCTATACTGGATAGACAGCGTGGTGAGTTTAATTATAGCAGTAGTGATATTACGCGGTACCTGGAGCCTGCTTAAAGACAGCCTGCGATTAGAGATGGACGGCGTTCCGAAAGAAATGAATCTTACTAAGATCAGGCACGAATTACTTAAAGCCAAAGGCGTAGTTGATGTACACCACATGCACGTATGGGCGCTAAGCACTACAGAAAACGCTTTAACTGCTCACCTGGTAATAGACCCAACCGATTTGCATTTATTTGACGGTATTAAAGCCGATCTGCGGCACCGCCTGCAACATATGGATATTAACCACAGCACTTTTGAGCCCGAGTTCTCTACCGAGAAATGCGACGAACCGGATTGTTAAGCCTCACCCCGGCCCTCTCCAAAGGAGAGGGAGA
>JAQBOP010000278.1 GCA_028287975.1 Mucilaginibacter sp.
TCCATAAGGGTAATAACCCTATTATAACCCAAGCCATGAATAAACGGCTTTGAAATATTAGGGCCGGTAGTTACCGCGCTTACGCCGGGCAAGTTGGCTATCATGTCAATAACATTACCCGCTGCCGAACGTTGATCAATAAACGCTTTACTGACAGCCGCCATGGGTATAGGGCTCTTTTTTAACTCGGTGGCCCGGCTTACACCGGTTATCACTACCTCGCCGGCTTCGATAAATGAGGCTTGTAACTGGATATTAAGTATTGTTGTCTTTGAAAAATCTACCCTTTGCGATACCGTCGAATAACCCACGTAGCTGACTTGAACAAGGTAAATACCTTTTGACAGGTGATTTAATAAAAAATTACCGTTCGCGTCGGTTATGGTTCCGGTTTTCAGGTCGGGTATATTAATGGTAGCACCAATAATTGGCGTACCATCTTTTTTGTCGGTTACTTTGCCGGATAAAGTACCTATGGCGTTGTCTGCTTTTGCAAGAAAAACATTTGCCAGCAGGATAACTAACAGGCCTATTAATTTTATATGATATTTCATTTGGGGTTTAATGTTTTGTGTATGGCTATCCATGTTGATGTGGATTTGCTGCATACCTGATGCGCTTTAAAATTTGAATTGTTTTGAACCGTAAAACGGCCGGATGTAATTAGCAGAATGCCGAAACCGGCGGAGCGCGTCCGGCTGATAGTACCAGTGCTATGCTTATAAAAGCATAATTATAAACCCGGTAAAAATGCTTTGTAACAATGTTGGGACTAAAGTAACTGTAATGGCTAATTACCGCGTTTGTATGATGCATGGCATCGCACATAGAACATTTTTCCTGTACTATGGTACGCGCCTGATTCTTTACATTACGTTGCGATTTGTAGCTATTGCCTGCAATAATTTTATGCTGGTGAGCGTAAACCATACCCTGCCCCGCTATAAAGCAGATCAATAACAGCCACGAGAAAAAAATATTTGTCTTGTTCCTTTTCAAAATCAGCAGTGCCTTTTATTAATCTTGCGCAAAACTAAGCATAAAAAAGTAAAATAAGCACATAAAAGCAATATAGTTGCAATAACAATTCTATTTTGTCTATAATTAGCAAGGGCTGCAATGTATATTTGCTGCATGACACCGGCAGAGATCAACAAGAAATGGAAAGAATTACAGGACCGTATTGCACAGGATTTTGACAGCGATAAGCCGGATGTAAAGGTGATGCTTTTTTTAATTGGCGTGCAGGAGTTGGGACAGGGCCCGCGCAAATTTAGCAAACGACAAAAAGAAGAGTTGATGCATATTGCCAATTGCAAACTGTTTAGCATGATGGGGTTTTATGAGCTGGAAGGGCTGGACCAGGATGGCTGGCCGCATTGGAAACTGGTAAAGACCATACCCAATTATGCGTTGCTTGAGCAGGAATTGCTGATAAAATCGCTGATAATTAACTATTTTGAAGAAGAAATTAATTAACTACATGAAAAGACTTTTTACCCTCGCCATTTTATTGGTTACGCTTACCGCTTTTGCAAAACCACCTAAGAACCAATATGTGCGGATAAGTACCAGTTACGGCGATTGCATTATTCGCCTATATAATGAAACACCTAAGCACCGGGATAACTTTATTAAACTGGCTAAAAAAGGATTTTATAACGGTACGCTGTTTCATAGGGTGATCCAAAACTTTATGATCCAGGGCGGTGACCCGGACTCGCGGGATACCAGCAAAAACAAGCAGGGCGCTGAATTGGGTAACGGGGACGTTGGCTATACCATCCCTGCCGAATTTAATGACAGTTTATATCATAAACGTGGCGTACTTGCCGCTGCGCGCGATGATAATCCGGCAAAGGCCTCAAGCGGGTGTCAATTCTACCTTGTTGAAGGCAAGCGTCTTACCGATGATGATCTTGATAAACTGGTGCAGGGCCGTTTAAAAGGCCACGCTATACCGGCATCACAGCGCGAAATTTATAAAACTGTCGGCGGTACACCGTTTCTTGACCAGGGTTACACCGTATACGGAGAAGTTGTAACCGGCATCGATATGGTTGACCGTATTGCCGGCGTGAAAAAAGACGAACGTGACAGACCGCTGCAAAATGTATTTATGACGGTGACTGTGTTGAAAAAGGGTGAGTGTAAGAGTTTGGATAAGATTCTTAGCCCCCCAGCCCCCTGAAGGGGGAGCAATTGATTGCTTATTATTTATTATTCACTATATATTTACATCAAAAAATTCCCCCTTTAGGGGGTTAGGGGGCATGAAAATAATCACTTACAACGTTAACGGCATCCGCTCTGCGATAAATAAAAACTGGCTGGCTTGGTTACAGGCTACTGATGCAGATGTAGTTTGTTTGCAGGAAATTAAGGCTACGCCGGATGTATTGACCGATCTGCATTTGGTCGAAGCATTAGGTTACCAGCACTATTGGTTCCCGGCAGAGAAGAAGGGTTACAGTGGCACTGCTATTTTAACCAAACGTACACCCAATCATATTGAGTATGGTTGCGGTATCGCTGATTTTGATCGTGAGGGCCGTAACATCCGGGTTGATTTCGACGAAGTGTCGGTAATGAGTGTTTATTTCCCGTCAGGTTCAAGCGGCGAGGAACGGCAGGCGTTTAAATTCAGGTTTTTAGATGAGTTTGGTAAATATCTTACCCTGTTAAAAGTGGATCACCCGCGCCTGGTCATCTGTGGGGATTATAATATTTGTCACCGCCCTATCGATATCCACAACCCAAAATCAAACGCCAACTCATCCGGTTTTTTACCGGAGGAGCGCGAATGGATGGAGAACTTTATCGAGTCGGGTTATGTTGATACTTACCGTCATTTAAATAAGGAACCGCATAATTATACCTGGTGGAGTTTCCGTGCTAATGCCCGTGCCAAGAACCTGGGCTGGCGCATTGATTACGCCATGGCAAGTAAAGAGCTGGAAGATAACATTAAGCGAGTAGCTATCCTGCCTGAAGCAAAGCACTCAGACCATTGCCCGGTACTACTTGAACTGGAGTTCTAACATCGAACAAAAAGCGTAAATTTTAAAGATTGCTTTGTAATTTTACGTTTACAATAAACAACCAAGTGACATTAACCGCTACATCTATTTCTGACCTTCCGGGCCTTGCGGCCCAATTAATAAACATTGCCGGCAAAAGCCGCATCTTTTTATTTTACGGTGATATGGGCGCGGGTAAAACTACTTTCATTAAATCGCTATGTGCTGCGTTAGGCGTAAAAGAGGGCGTTACCAGCCCTACATTTGCTATTGTTAATGAATATGCCGGATCTGCTGATAAGATCTTTCATTTTGATTTTTATCGTCTTAAAACCCAAACCGAGGCTTTAGACATGGGTGCCGAAGAATACTTTTACTCGGGCCATTATTGTTTTATTGAATGGCCCGAAAAGATCCCGGACATGCTGCCCCTGCATTACACCAGCGTAACTATAAGCGTACTTGCCGATGGCGCGAGACAAATATCTGTTGAAAAAAACTGATCTATTTTTCATACCTTCATAGTCCATAAAAACACAGTATGAGTTCAGGGAAATACAGCGGGTTTTCAGACATTGCAAAGCAGGCAATGATGCAGCCCCAGGAGTCGATGCTTGAGATCAAGAATAAAAAAAACAAACTATATATCGGCATACCCAAGGAAGTATCCTTCCAGGAAAACCGGATCCCCTTAACTCCTTTATCCGTAGCCTTGTTGGTAAATAACGGCCACGAGGTAATGCTGGAAAGCAACGCCGGCAAGGCAGCTAAGTTTTTAGATAAAGACTATGCCGAGCAAGGCGCGCAAATTGTGTTCGATACCAAAAAAGTGTACGAGGCAGATATCATTATAAAAATAGCGCCCCCTACTTTAGAAGAAATTGCCTTTATGAAACCGGGGCAGATCCTCATATCGGCGCTGCAGGTGTCTACCTTAAAACCCGAGTGCCTGCATGCCCTGCTTAAAAAACAAATAACGGCATTGTGTTTTGAGCACCTGCGTGACGAAGGCAATTCATTAAGCGTGGTACGCGCCATGAGCGAAATTGTTGGTGCTACATCTATATTGATAGCTGCCGAATACCTAAGCAATGTATTTGATGGCAAAGGCCTGATGCTGGGAGGTATCACCGGCGTACCGCCTACCGAAATTGTAATATTGGGCGCGGGTACCGTAGGCGAATATGCAGCGCGTACCGCCATATCCTTAGGTGCCGAAGTGAAAGTTTTTGACCCGTCAATTTATAAACTGCGCCGCCTGCAAAATAACATTGGCGCGCGGGTATTTACATCAGTAGTGCAGCCAATTGTTTTAGAGAAGGCAATTACTACTTGCGATGTAGCTATCGGCGCCATGCGCGCCGAAGATGGCCGCAGCCCGTGCATTGTTTCTGAAAGCACCGTAAGCAAAATGAAGCCTAACTCGGTAATTATTGATGTGAGTATTGACCAGGGTGGCTGTTTTGAAACCTCAGAAATTACTAACCATACCCATCCTGTGTTCAGAAAATATGATGTGATCCATTATTGTGTGCCTAATATCGCCTCGCGTGTGGCACGTACCGCTACTTATGCGCTTACCAATATTTTTGCCCCGATATTATTGGAGATTGGCGAGCACGGAGGAATAAAGAATGTGATCTGGCAAAAATCAGGTATCCGCGAAGCCGTATACATTTACCAGGGGCATCTTACTAATAAACATATTGCCGAACGTTTTTCACTACCGAGTAAAGACCTTGACCTATTAATCGTATCACACCATTAACTTATTTTTAGTTACTTTATCTACCCCGAAATAAATTAATAAGCAGCTATCCCAACAAAAGGCATCAAAATTGCTAAGTACAAAACAGTTTTAGTTTTTATAGCAACCGCACGTGATTATTTAGGCCGTGTGTAAATATATTATGTAGCAATGAGTGTCTTTAGTAAAGCATACCTTAAAAAAATCTGGAAAATTCTTGTAGCTACTTTCAGCGGTTTTATTAATGATAATGGCTTAAAATTAAGCGCCTCATTAGCCTACTACACCGTATTTTCATTGGCGCCGCTTTTAATATTGGTAATATCGTTAGCCGGCCTTTTTTTAGGCAATGATGCTGCCACCAATAGATTATATCCTCAAATTGCGCAATATGTAGGCACACAAGCCGCGATACAGATCCATGCAATTTTAAAATGCCTTGCCCTTTCCGGCAAAACAGGCATATCTGTTGTGATTGTCGTGGTTACATTATTAGTAGGCGCAAGCAGCATATTTGTCGAGATTCAAGATTCATTAAACAT
>JAQBOP010000280.1 GCA_028287975.1 Mucilaginibacter sp.
GTTCTCCTGCAAAATATACGTGCTTATCTGGTTTTAATAAAACCGGGTATTGGTTTTTGCGGGTTTCGCCGGTGTATACCGCCCAGCCGCCTAAACTATATTTTGTTTTGTGCCAGCTCACCGAAAACGACTTCTCGAACTCGGTATCATACTGCGGATGTATCAGCCGGCCTTTTTGAATGGCCAGCTTTTCGCGGCCAGCGTAGTTTAACTCGCCTGTGCGCTGCGCCTTTTCATTAAAATTATAGTAACCGATCAAAATTCCCTTTTTACCCAGGTAATCGTATGATGGGTAAAATATCTGGGTCAAGTCGTTATTGGTATGGGTGATCCCGCCGTAGATATGCTCATCCTCTTCCCAAAAGCGCCGTTTAAACTGCAACCCTATTTTACCGGTTTGCATATAGCTGATGTAATCGATAGCGCGGCTTACATCACCCGAAAAATTATTTTCGACATTGCTTAAAACCGGCAGCGGAAGCGTGCAGATACAAATGTCGCCGTACAGTTCGTGTTTACCCGAAGCATCCTTGTAAACAATTTTAACGCCTTCGGGCAAATTGGTAATGCTGGTTACCTCGGCGCCCAGCTTTAGCATTGGGGCCACCTGTTTTTGCAATGCCTTCGCTATCTGATCCATGCCGCCAATGGCCTGGAACATGGTCATCTGCAGCTCGTAGGTGTACTCGGCAACATTGTAAAAATCCGGGTCCATTAACCCCGAATTGATAATATCCGCCAGTTTGTGCGGGTCGGCTATTTTACCTGGTTTATTACCGGCGCCCGGCGACTCGGCATAACCCCGGCGTGCAGATGCCTTGTAGAGCTTATCCACATCAAGCCCTCCCTCGGCCGCCAGGTATTCTAAAACTTTTTCGGCGTCCTCTTTGGTCAGGGCGGCGTCTAAACTGTCGTGCGCGATGCTTTTTGCCATCAGTTCGGACATATAGCCCCTGATATCGTTATGCACCTCGCGAACGGGTATCTTTTTATTTGATAACGGCCCTTTGCCCTCAGAGAAATAATAAGCACCCTCATTTACATTGTTATAAACCTGTACAGGAACGCCAAGCTCTTTGCAATAGTGGAGCGTAAGCTGATGGTGATGCGGGATACGTGAAGGCCCCGCGTTAAAATACAGGCCCTCGTCAAACCGCGCGGTTGTCGCAGACTGACCCGTTTCGGTGTTGGCCTCTCCAGTGCGGACGCTCCAGCAGCGCCCGCCCGCCCTTTCGCGGGCTTCAAGTATAGTACAGCGGTATCCCAGCTTGTTTAACTCGTACGCGCAAGTCATCCCGGCAAGGCCGCCTCCTAAAATAATGATATGTTTACCATTGCCGTTGCCGTGTAATTTGAACGCGTAAGCCGGAGCAGGCCGCAGCATGCTTAATGCCAGCATAGCTGGATAAGCCCCGCCTGCCAGCATAGCGCCCTTGCTTAAAAAGCTTCTCCTGGTTAAATTTTCCAATTTAATTTTACACTAAATTATAGTTAACGACCATTATAGCTGCATGATAAATTTTAAGGTGAAATTTAGTGATAATTTTAATGAAAAGCCAAAAAATTAACAAATTGTATAAATGCAGGGGCTGTTTGTTATGACAATGAAGGATTGAACAAGGTTAATATTCGCCATTTACCATATCTTGTTTACTTTTTGTATGCAAAGGCTTTCAATTTTATCTTTTTTATAAACATATTTACACTTATAATTATAATTGATTATGAAACAAATCCGATTGATCACATTGGCCTTCGCGGCAATCCTTTTTGGTATAAATGCAAATGCCCAGCAAAAACCTGCCCTGGGTTGGAAAGATGTCTCAAAATGGCGTTTCATAAAACCCGGGTCGTCAACTTTATCGCCCGACGGGCAATGGATGGCCTACGCTACCGGCCCGGTTGAAGGCGACCAGGAGGTTGTGATACGCAAAACCGGCGATACCACAACGCATCGTTATCCTTGCGGCGCTACGGCTAATTGGCTGGCGTTTTCGGACGATTCAAAATTCATCGCATTCAAGGTGTCGGCCAAAGACGCTGATGTGAAGGCGGCTAAAAAGACGAAGAAAACGTTGTATGATAAGATGCTCATCGTTAACCTTTCAAATAATACGAAAACGGAATTCGACCGGGTAAGCAATTTCGGGTTTTCGGGGAAACTGGCAGGATGGATAGCCATACAATTCGCACCGCTTGAAACCGCGTCAAAAGAAAAGGATGCGCCAAAGGGCACTGACCTGTTGCTTTATAATGTATCGACTAAAAAAAGTTATAACGTGGGGAATGTGAATGGATTTTCGTTTAACAAAGCCGGAAACCTGCTGGCATATTCTGTGGACGCAAATGACCATAACGGCAATGGCGTGTATATACATAACATGTTAACAGGAACCACTTCGGCCATTGATAATGACAAGGCTGTATACAAATCGATCAATTGGAACGAACCGGGTACCGCGTTCGCGCTTTTAAAATCTAATAAAAACGATAGCTATAAGGATGAAATCTATAGCGTTATTGGTGTAAACAAGGTACAGGAAATAGTACCTGAAGTTGTTATTTACAATGGACTAACCGACAAAAGCTTTCCAACCGGGTATGGCGTCAGCGGTGACAGAAACCCTTATTGGTCGGATGATTTTTCGGCATTATTTTTCGGTACCAGGCAGATTGAGAAAAGCGACAAGGACAGCACAGCGGCCAGCAAAAAAGTTGTTGCCGCTAAAGATTCGTCGGCTAAAAAGCTTGCCGCGTTGGCGAAAGCTAAAAAAGATGACATAGAAAAGCCGGATATGATCATCTGGAACTGGCAGGACAGGCGCCTGCAATCGCAGCAGCAAGTGCAGGAAACCAGCGACAAAGCCTATAGCTATCTCAGCGAATACCGGGTAGCCGGAAACAAATTTATTCAGTTGGCCGATAGTGATATGCGTTCGGCTGAGGTTGCGCCAAAACAATTATACGCGATTGGTATTGACAATGCGAAATATGAGCTGATGGGCAATCTCGACGGACAGCAATATGCCGATGTTTATGCCATCGAGTTAAGTACCGGCGTCAAAAAACTTCTCTTCACAAAATATTACGAAAACAACAACCAGGGTTTTACCCTGTCGCCAAACGGAAAACTGGCCTGTTATTACCAGGATGGCAATTTTTATTCGATCAACCTGGAAACCGGCGAAAAACATGATCTTACCCAAAAAATCAAGTCGTCCTTTATAGACGACCTTGACGACCACAATGTAACGAAGCCGTCTACCAATTGCCTTGGCTGGTCGGCTGATTCTAAATATGTACTCATAAAGGACAATTACGACCTGTGGCGCATAGATGCAGACGGCCGTTCCGTTGCCCCGCTAACCGGGAACTGGAAAAACAAAAAACTGGAGATCAGGAACCGTTTCAGGATATACCGGGACGAAAAGGGCGTCGACTTGAAAAAGCCCCAATTTTTCAGCGTTCTTGACCGCAGCACAAAGCGCAATGGCATCGGACTGCTTGAAGGCGATAAAATAAGGTTGTTGTTTTTAGATGATTATCTCTATGGCGATGTGATCAAAGGCATAAACAGCAATGTTTACGCGTATAGCAAAGAGAGCCATACACAATCGCCGGAAATGTTCGTCAGCGCGGCAACCGACCTTTCGGGTGCGAAGCAGGTAACGGTCAATACGCCCGACCAAAATAAATATGCCTGGTCATCAGGCGTTAAGCTTTTTAATTATGTTTCGACAGCCGGCGACACGCTGCAGGCCGCCTTATTATTACCGGCCAATTATATGCCCGGCAAGGCTTACCCAACGATAACCTACATTTACGAGCGCCTGACTGACGGGTTGAACACTTACTCGATGCCCGATTACAGCCGCACCGGCTTTAACCCATCGATATATACCAGCAACGGTTATGCCGTATTAATGCCCGATATTAAATATAAGCTTAACGACCCGGGCATGTCGGCGGTGGCCTGTGTTGTTCCGGCTGTGCAGACGGCTATAGGTACCGGCATTGTGGATGCCAAAAGGGTGGCCATACACGGGCACTCGTGGGGCGGGTACCAAACCTCGTTCCTCATTACCCAAACAAACATTTTTAAAGCTGCTGCCGCAGGCGCGCCGCTTACCGATATGATAAGCATGTACAGCCTGATATACGGCAACGCGGGTATAACCAATCAATCGATATT
>JAQBOP010000297.1 GCA_028287975.1 Mucilaginibacter sp.
CAACAGCCTGGTCAACCTCTCCTAATATCTTTTTAATAACCTCGTTCTCGGCATTTTTAGTGTCCGATTGTATTTTTACTAAAGCGGTCATTGCTGCACCCATTGGCATGCCCTCGCCAAAGTTTGCCTGCTCCCAGCTTTTATTCTGGAAACCGGTTCTATGCGGCGGTGCTAAAGTTACCAATGGCAATTTTACACCCGTACGGTCTTTCGCATTTAACAATTCTATCATCGCCTCACGGGTCGCGTTAATTCTTTTAGATAACTCGTACGCGTTTCTCTTCCTGTTAACCATTAAGTCAACAGACACGTCCAGGTTTTCTCTTCCTTTATAATCATTGGTAGCTTCATCCATACCGCCGGTTTCGTCAGCCAGCATCTTTTTTAAAGAGTCTACATATGTATTAAGGTTATCTGCCAGTTTTTTTGCTTTTTCAGCTCTTTCATAGATAGGTTTGGCTCTTTCTGGTTGTTCTTTTAATTTGGTTTTTTCAAACGCGCTAAAAGTATTATCAATACCAGTTTGCACGTTTGTTTTTGACGCCGTTAAGCTGTCGCTGATGTTTTTAAAAGCATCAAGCAAACTCTCAGGTACATCAAGGGCAATAAGACCCAGCAACACCAGGTATAAAATACCTATCATCCGTTGTCTTGGGGTTTGTTTACCTCCGGCCATTTGTTATATATCTTTTTTAGTATTCAAAATCCTGTTACTTAACCAAATTATGCCGGGCGTGGTTGATTCATTGCTGTTAACATATTGCCATAAATAGCATTTAATGATGACAGGTTCTTAGCTAAGCGGCCAACTTCTTCTTTAAATTGTTTTGAATCTTCTAATGATTCATTAAAGTTATTCATGGTCAATGATAGATTTTGATAAAACTTATTCATTGATTTTAAATGCGCGCTTGAGTCTTGTAACTCTAACTCATACACAGCATTTAATGCTGAAAGATTTTTAGCTAAACTGTTTACCTGGTCATGGTATGCTTTTGAATCGACATTTGTATTGGCCAGCTCTAACAAGTTACCAGATGCTTTCTCAAACGACGCTGATAAGTTATCATAGCTTTGAGTTGCCTGTTTTACTTTAGTAGTAAAGGCAATAGTAGCTTCGCCTGCGTCTGATACTTTTGATATCGAATTAACTTTGTCACCAAAGGTTCTTAAACCTTCGGCAAGGCTGCCTACCAATTCAGGGCCTATTTTAGCATCTTCCAACATTTTGTCTAAAGCAGCTGTAGTTGATACGCCACTACCAATTGCCGGTCTTGCTGCTATCTTTGGTAATTCACCACTATAATCATGCGCCAGTTCCGGATAAGCCTTTGTCCAGTCAATCTCAACCTCTTCGCGCTGAAATCCTAGGATAAAGAATATTATTGCCTCTGCACCTAATCCAATTGATATAAACAACCCGCCAAATGGCAAGTGCTGTATTTTAAACAATAAGCCAATAATAACCACTGTTGCACCCCAGGATACAACATTATTAAGTCCGTATGGTTGTTTTTTCCCTGCCATAAAATTAGATATAAAGTATATTTTAGTTTTTAGTTTAAATTTAATTAGCGCCTGTCGCTAAGGTCACGTCCCTGGAAATGTGTTACAGAACGGAAACCTATGTAAGATTTCGCGCTATCCTGGTACTCGTAGGTACGTGAAGAATTTTGCAGGAAGTAACCTACATCTTTCCATGAACCGCCGCGTACCACTTTGCGTTTCATTACTTCAGGATCTGTTTTTTTGGCCTCATAGTTAAATGTAGGCGCAAGGTCATTCACAAAGGTTGATGCTGATGGATCATAAGCTGAACCGGTCCACTCGGCAACGTTACCTGCCATATTATATAAGCCAAAATCATTAGGGAAATAAGATTTCACTTTTACCGTATACGCGCCGCCATCATCTGAGTAATTACCACGGCCCGGTTTGAAGTTTGCCAATAAGCAGCCTTTAGCATTTTTTATGTAAGGCCCGCCCCATGGGTAATCTGTACCTATCCTGCCACCCCGTGCAGCATATTCAAATTCCTGCTCGGTTGGCAACATATAAGGCGAGCGGTGCGGCAAACGTCTTGAATCTTTATAAGCGTCATTATAACGTGTGCGCCATACTGTAAACGCGCGTGCTTGTCTCCAGGTTACACCCACAACAGGGTAATCTTTAAATGACGGATGTGAAAAGTAACCCTCAACCATTGGCTCATTTGCAGCATACGAAAAATCGCTCAGCCAAACCAAGGTATCCGGATAAACCGGCACAGTGTCACGTAAAATAAAATCAGAACGTTTTTTGGTTTTGTCGTTCCTGTAATTTGATGCTTCGCGAAGTAAAGGCATTGCATAGTTATATTTTAATAACCTAACGTCAATCTCATTACGGTCAAAAACACGGTCATCACCCTGGTAAAACATGCCTTGCAGCTTATTATTAGTAGTAGCCGCGTTTTTTTTGCCGCCGGCGCCCCATACAGGATATTTTTTTACATAATCCCAGTTAATAAATCTTTTATCAGTACGTGTAAGCGCGTTTGTATTAGTTGGAGCCGGGGCTTTTGTATTTGCTCCCATGAAATATTTAGGATCATTTAAAAATGAAGTAATAGCTATCGAGTCGCGAACCCAGTTAACAAACTGCTTATATTGACTGTTTGTTGTTTCTGTTTGGTCCATAAAAAAAGCAGGTATAGTAACCTGTTTTGTTTGAGCTATTTGAGCAAAGGTGATATCCTGGTCGGTCTGTCCCATTAAGAAACTACCGCTTGGGATATATACCATACCATAAGGTACTTCAGGTTTCGAGTATCGGGATGGTGCCCCAATTGCCTCTCCTCTGTCACTGTGATGACATCCGCTTAATATTGCTGTACCTAAAATTATAACTAAAAAGTATATCTGCTTCATTTTTTACAAATCAAATCTCGCCATAAAATGACCCCCGAATATATAAAATTTGCTCCATCAAATTCTAAAAAATGCATTTTCTAAATAAAAGTAGCATTCTTTAAACTAAAAAGCAAATAACTTAACGACCGAACAAGTTTTTAATTAAACCCGATCCATTAAAAGTATCCGGTAACAGTCATAAGCATTTTGCTTACACTATTACGGTAAAATAATAAAAATGTTACGCGGTTGACTAAAAATCGTTGAAATTTTTATTTGTTTACCAGTTTGCAATATTGCTCAATGGCCATGGTCATGGATGGTGCAGCAGGAGTTGGTGCCGGGATATCTAAGATCAATCCGGCCTCAAGTACGGCTTTATGAGTTGTTGCGCCGAAAGCTGCTATACGGGTATTATTTTGTTTAAAATCAGGGAAGTTCTTATACAAAGACTGAATGCTTGACGGGCTGAAAAAAGCTATCACGTCATAAAACACTTCAGCCAGATCGCTCAAGTCACTACATACGGTACGGAACAAAACTGCCGGAGTGAAATCATAGCCGTTCTCCAGCAAAAACCTTTGGGTTTCTTCGGCAGCTACGTCAGAACAAGGGTAAAGGAATTTTTCGCCCGAGTGTTTTTTTAGGACCTCGGCAAGGTCAGAAGCGGTTTGCTTGCCAAAAAATATCTTTCTTTTACGATATTGGATATATTTTTGAAGATACAGGGCAATAGTTTCAGACAGGCAGAAATACTTCATTTCTACAGGCACCTCAAACCGCATTTCTTCGCAGATCCTGAAAAAATGATCGGCCGAGTTACGACTGGTAAATATAACGGCTGTAAAATCTGCAAGGTTAATTTTATCCTTGCGGAAATCTTTAGCCGGCACTCCTTCAACATGTATAAATGACCTGAAATCTATTTTCAGGTTTAGCTTCTTAGCCAGTTCGTTGTATGGATTCTTATCGTTTTCGGGCTTCGGCAAAGTAACCAATATACTTTTAACCTTTTTCTTTCTATCTTCCAAATCGCTTCTTATAAAACCTAAAAATTATATATTCAATGCTTTTATTAATATCAAAATGGGGCAAATTTCGAGGGCACAAAGATAGATAAATAAATAAAACTTATGAAATCGAAAATTAGAAATAATATTTACACTGCTGCGCAGATAAAGCCACGTAAGGATGATAACTATTAACACTACGGCCACCAGCAACAAAATGGGTATTAACTGAGCCGCAAGTAAGCTAAAACACACAGTAACGGGTAAAAACACAAAGGCAATATTGAAGTAGGTTAGGTACAATACTGAAACATACTCTGTTACCAGCTTTTGGATATCAAAAACAAACCCTACAAACTTTAATACCAGGAACTTAACCGCGAATAACAGCAAAATGATGAGCACCAGCGAGGTAAATAATCTGAAACCGCTAACACTATAGTAGATCCCTTTATAGGCCGCCAGTTGGTATAAAAATAAACCAAAGGTTAAACCAAACAACAAAAACAAACCTACAAAAGCCCAGAAATTTATCTGTACATCTTCCTTGCCGGCCTGCACAATTGCACGCTTACTGTAAAAAGATAAAAAGACACTTTTAACATCCTTGTTCATCACAATATTGAGTAGCGCGGTATATAGAAGCAAGCCAATTATTATGGTAATGATCCATTGATCGCGCGTTTGACGGATGTGTCCGCTCCTGAGTATGCTTTTTGATTTAAAAGGGATATCTAAAAAATCATTACCATGATACAGGTTATCCTGGATAAATTGCAGGGCGGCTTCCCGGCTCATGGTCGAGTCGGGATATTTAATGTATTGAAATGCCAGCGAATCTTCGATAAACTTTTGGCGGGCGGCTGTGGCTTGTATTACCGAGTCGAGCACCTGTACGCCAACGGGTTGTTGGGCGGGGTTAACAACGGTGTTTTGTTGGGCCGATGTATCTTCCTGCGCGTAGCCTGCCATGCAGCAGGTAACCATAACAACGAAGCACAAAACAATAAAACGCATTTACTAACCCGGGTTAATTTTATTACAAAAATACCTTGAATTATTGGTTGTTTTATGCCGATTAGTATTAAAAAATCAAAGAA
Organism: Mucilaginibacter sp.; assembly: GCA_028287975.1. Classification (GTDB taxonomy): domain Bacteria; phylum Bacteroidota; class Bacteroidia; order Sphingobacteriales; family Sphingobacteriaceae; genus Mucilaginibacter. The sequence goes on from JAQBOP010000297.1 coordinate 5,002, forward strand.
ACCTATTTTGATAACTTGTTGGGGATGGTTGTTGTTATGGTTTGTCTTAATGATTTTTTTGCCAGATAACCGGCCAGTTGTTCAATCCTGTCTGTACCTATAATATCGGCGCCAAAATCAATCTGGGTACCCCATGATTCGATGTTATCAGGCGCGCCCCAAAACCTGACCGGCTTGCCGGTATTGGTATGTACGCTGTCAACCGTTTTTTGCAAGCGTTGTTTATCGGCATCAGCTATTGTACCTACACCTTTCCATTTGGACCATTTTTCAAAATCAAGGCTCACCTGCCCTACCCTGTCCCATTCGGCTTGCGTATGCGGATAGATCAGGTCGTCATCAAACCACAATATAGAAGGGTAATTTTTATAATTAGCCGGAACAGGGCGATTACCGCTGATCAAGATCTTTAACCGGCCCTGAGGGTTTTCCTTACTCATCAGCAATGGCGTTAATGGCTTTAACGCTTTTATCAACGCGGGTAGTATTTTGGTATGATCGTCTTTAACATCAATTAAAAGGCATAAGCGACGGGTGGTGTCGCGACGCAGCGCATACAATATCGGGTCGAGGTACATACCTTTTAAAGTGCGTTCCGGCTCAAGGTATTTGTCGCTATGCGATACCAACAAGGTTCCATCAACCAAAAATATATCCGCCTCGATAGAATTAAATCCGTTATAAAACGCTTTATAAAATGGCGTATTATTTGCGTAATCGTTATGCGAATGCGTGTACTTTGCCTGCGCGAATACATGACCGGCAGCCGGCAGGAATATAGCCAACAGCAATAATTGAAACCTGATTTTCATGCTGATAAAACTAATATATTTTGATAGAAAAACAGGTTATCAAACTGTTAATTATTTATCGCTTGTATATACAGCTTTAGGCAAAACATACAGCGCGTCTTTATCTGGCGATGCGGTTACAGCCCGCGAATTAAGATCGCCATACCAGTAAACCGTTGATGAATAATCTACCAGTCCGTCGTCCCAACTGATGAGTTCGAACTCAAACTTTAGCTTTTTATTAAACGGGACCACGTCTAAATTACGGGTACGAACAAAAGTATTATACCCACGCGATGCTTCGTCGTCCTCACGAGGGGCGCCACCAAACTGATTTTGATACACATGGATAGGCGCAAAAGTGGCGTTATAATAATCCTCTGTTCCGCAGCCAAAATGCGATGGAAATTTATCATCATCCACCCAGATATGTTCATCGCCCTCGCCATACCAGCGTTTGGTATGATTGTAAAGCGATAAAACATCGCCTTTAAATACCCCGCGGCCGGTTAGTGTGGCCATATTGTAATCTAAACCTGCATTGGTTTTTAGGCCGTTCTGCTGCCGCCAGGTGGCATGGAAATAAAGTGTGTTGGGTTTCCATTTCCAGGGCGATGTATTTGCTGTAATTGCCGCATGCGTAACGTATTGAGTTATGTTTACCAACTGTATCTCTGCACTTTTTTTATAAGGCATAGTAAATAATATATTGAAGCTACCCTTACCATCAGAATATAAATACCAACTATCAACCTTTGGCGCACCCATGCCCGCCCCGGCAAAATCGCTTAAAGGGGCACTTACGGTTTGTTTACCATCAAAATTTATTTTCACAATGAGGCCGCGCATCAGTTGTTCGTAATCAGCCTTGTTATAACCATCAATATCAAATATTAATGTTCTGATCGCTTTATTTCCTGCCGGCAGTTTTAAGTTTAAGACTTGGCCTGGTTTAAGTTGTTGCTTTACACTGGCTTCACCAGCTCCATACAATTCCGGATTTGAAAGTTCGTAAACCGTTTGCCATGTCTTTGACTTCAACGCGTTGGCTTCTTTCAGCGTAAAAGTCTTTACTTTAGTACCCGGCGCATAAGCACGGTAATTGGCATGGAAATAATACCCCCGGTTAAGATCATCCACTGTAATTTTACAGCGTTTGCCATATGGAATAGGATAATAAAACGAACTGCCCTGTGTAGTATTATAATGCTCATGCAGCAAGATCAGCCCTTTGGGAATATCTACCGGAAACTTTGAGATATCATACGCCGGGATAGTAATACCGGCCTCTTTTTCGCCGTCAAAATAAATACGCAGATTAGCACCGGCGGCTTTGCCTGTGGTAATGATCCGGGTAATAACGCCCGGGCCTTTTTCATCGAACAACACTTTCTCAACCCGGCCATTATTGGCTTCGTAGCGGATAAAGCCCGAGCCATCATCATTTGCATGCCATGATGGCGTGTTGGGTATCACCGAACGGCGGTCGTAACTGGTTTGCAGCTTCGAGGTATAATACGGTACCGGAAAACAAACATCCAGGTCCTTGTTAACCATATCGCTCAACAGCGTACCAATAGTAATTGTCTTTTGCTGCGCGATAACCGCCGTCCCAAAAAACAACAATACTAACACTAAAGCTGCACACCTTTTCATGTTAAACCATTTTAACTATTACTCAACACGGCCAGGCTAAGTGCCGCTATATCGCCGATATTTTCGCCTAAACTTGCCGGCACGATCTTACAAACGCTATGCGAGCCAACGTATGCCTCGCGCTCAATTACCTGCATCATCCGGGTATCCAGCAATGATCTTGCCCTGCCGTAAATACTGCCCATAATGATCACTTCCGGGTTTAAAATATCTATCAGCAAGGAAAGCCCACGACCAAGATATTCGGCGCAGGTATTATAAATGTCTATAGCCAGTTCATCACCATTATGCGCGGCTTCGGCAACTATCCTGGCAGTGAGTTTATGCAGATCTTCCAGGCTGTCACAAAACGAGACCTTCTCGCCTACCTGTAACCGCTCGCGAACTTTAATTTGTGCCAGTTGGGCGATACCTCCACCGCTGCACCAACCCTCAAACGAACCTGCCTTGCCAAAGCCAACCGGGCCCATATCAGATAAGCGCAAATGCCCTACCTCGCCTGCAAAATCAGACGTGCCTGAATATAGCCGTCCGTTTAAGATCAGCCCCGCGCCCATGCCTGTGCCGAAGGTTAAAAAGATCACATTTTCATAACCCTTGCCGGCACCATATTTCCACTCGGCGACCGCGCAGGCATTTGCATCATTCTGCAAAAGCGCTTTCTTACCGAACCGTTTTTCTGTTAGCTCCACCATCGGGATGTTATCCCAACCCGGTAAATTGGGCGGGGATAGTATCAAACCTTTTTTGCTGCTTAACGGGCCGCCGCAACTAATGCCGATGCCGTCCAGTTGTTCATTTTTGATGCCATGCTTTGTCAGCAACTGTTCAGCCGCTATAAACAAGATCTCGATCATCCCAAGCGGCGGCTGGACGGTTGGCATAGCTACCTTATCCACTATTTCGATTGGATCATCGCCTAACAACTTACCTAAAACTACAGCACACTTGGTGCCGCCAATATCAAAACCTAATAACATATCAATCTTCTTTAAGCGGGCTTATTTTTATCGACCTAAATTTAACATTACCATGCTTTGCAAAGAAATAAAGCTGCTTACCTTTTTGCTCAGGGCACCGGTTCACAACGCAGCGTTTGCCGTTAATTGACATATCGATGATGTCATCTTTCATAATGATATCCAGTTTCATGGGTTTATCCAAACCTTCAACCACACGGATCATGGTGTTGCCCAGCCAAACGTCCTTATCGCCCGCCAAAAAATCTACGCGGTAACCATTGTCCGCCTGGCCATCAGCTCTTAAATAAAATCCGTATTCGGCAATTGGAGTTGTCGGATCTATCTCCATGGTAATACGGCAATTAAGCGGTAAATTCTCCAAATGAGCAGAGCCCATACCGCTGGTAGTGTTGATGGATACACCATCATTGCCATCTGCTTTGGCGTCCATATCTGTTTTGATGCTTAAACTTGAAGGCTCGCCGGTTGCGGGGATCATCTCTTCAGGAAAACTGGTAGCCAGTGTACCGTCGGCTTCTTGTTTCACCTCGCGGTAGATCATGTTACCACCAAAACGTTCGCCGTTATTGTCTTTGTTTTGATCGCGGCTCGGGATCCAGGCGCCTACTATCCGGCGGCCATTTTTAAAAGCAGCGGTTTTAGCTACGTTGACCCACGATTCATTTAAAGCCTGGTATCTTGGCTCCTGCCACGGGCCGTATGGGCTGTGCGACATTACGTAATAAGTATCCCCATTGTCGCCATAAACCAAATAATACCAACCGTTCCACAGGAAATAATCCGGACATTCAGGCACTGAGCCCTGCCCGGTTAAAACAGGATCTAATACGGTCCAGTTTTTCAGGTCCTTTGACACCATGTGTACCAGGCTGCCTCCCGCGTGACGCAGCGGGGTATTTTCTTTCCAGCTTGCTACAAACAGGTGGAACTCGCCGGTTTTTTCGTCAACAAAAACTTTGGGATCCCTAAAATCGCGCGTACTATCACCGGGAGCAGATGTATAAAACGGATTAGGTTTTTGCTTATCGAAATG
>JAQBOP010000304.1 GCA_028287975.1 Mucilaginibacter sp.
CGCACTGCAAATTTATTGAAAAATATTGTTCAAATCACTTGCTTTGTATGACAGTACCTCGCGCCAGATTAGGGATAGACTACCAATTTGGAAATTGAAGTAAATTCAATGTTTTAATTTTATTAAGTTCATAAATTTTATTAAAATGTAGATGATATGTACGATATTTATTATGAGGTAATCCTGTTGAATAGTACTCCGTAATATATTTAGTTAGAAAAAACCTCTTATTTTCTTTTGTAAAATACAATGTCAAATCACATTTAACTTTACTTCCAGGAACAAGCCTCAGACTAAAACCATTTTTAAGTGGTTTAACACTTTCTCCATATAAATATGGATCAGAAGGAGCAGGCTTTGGGATTTTGGTGATGGTAGCAACGAATCAGCAGAAATTAACCCTGTCCATACTTACGCCAATGGCGGGACCTACAATGTAAAACTAACGGTTACTTCATCCACCGGTTGTCAATCTTTTTTAATTCAACCCATCAATATCAGCAGGAAAATTGTTTTAGACATGGCCGTTTCCGCTCCAAATTGTGCGGGAAAAACTATTTATTTTACCGACGCAAGTAAAACAACCGACTTTACTGCATCAACCTGGAAATGGTATTTTGGCATGGGTGATTCTTTAATCACAAATAACAACAATCCCGTACCTTATATTTATAAACAAGCAGGCGTATTTAACGTGAAACTGGTTTTAGTTAACGCGCAAGGATGCAACAGCGATACGTTGACCCGCACTGTTACGGTTAACCCGCACCCCAATGCCGATTTTTTATTACCACCGGTTTGTGTAACTGATATTGTAAATTTTGAAGCTCAAACTACATCAACATCCAACTCAAACCAGTCAGATACTTACCTGTGGGATTTCGGCGACCAAAATGCAACTATAGATAATCCCAATACCTCAACTGAGAGAAATCCTAAACATCATTATAGCAATGCACAATTATATAATGTATCCATGAAAGTATCTTCGGCCGAAGGTTGCGATACTACCATAACTAAACAGCTGTTAATAAATGGCTCGGCGCCAAAAGCGGATTTTGATATATTAAGCAATGAAGCCATTTGCAACAACCAACCAATTGTGTTAAAAGACCGGTCAAAAGTTAAAGACTTTGGATCGGTCAATAAATTAGAATGGCATTTTGAAGCACCGGGACAATCAACCTATAAGGTAATTACCACAAGCTTCACTCCTGACAGCGTTTACATTTATTATCCACCGTTTAGTAACCTTGCCGACAATACCATTTGCACAATAACACTATTAGCCTATTCTGGCAGTAGTTGTGTAGACAGCATTAGCAAAAGCATAACATTATTACCGCTGCCCAGGGTAAAATTTGATAAATTAAGCACTATGTGCATTGATTCTGCACCGGTACAATTTATACAAGGGAGTGAATTAACCGGTATAAATGGCGACGGAGGCATCTATTACGGAGATGGTGTTACGGCTAAAGGTTTATTTGATCCGTCATTAGCCGGTTTAGGCACGCATACCATAAAATATAAATTCACCTCGGTTGCCGGCTGTGCCGATTCGCTGACTAATGAAATAGCAGTAATCGCTAAACCGTCGATAGAAATATCAGGCAAAATATATTTATTGCCCGGCCAAAGCGTTATGCTGCGACCTAAATATACAGGCAACAACTTATCTTATAAATGGGAGCCCGCTACCAATCTTGATAATGATACAATTCCATACCCGACAATTAAACCTTTGAATGATATAACCTATAAGGTCACAGCATCAAACGGGCTATGCCAATTCTCGGCCTATTTTTCTGTATTTGTACTTAAGCCTCCGGTTATAAATAATACGTTTACACCTAATGGCGATGGGGTTAATGATACCTGGGAGATACCTAACCTTAGCGAATATCAGGGAGCTACGGTTGAAATATTTAACAGGTACGGCCAATCCGTTTACTACTCGGTTGGCTACCCCAAACCCTGGGATGGAAAATACCATGGCGCCGATATACCGGTTGGTACCTATTACTATTTTATTAACCTGCAGCAAAAAGGCTTAAAACCTTTATCGGGATATGTAACTGTTATCAGGTAAAATCCATTCACATCAAAACTATCATCACTAAATTGTTATGATACCCGGCTACTTAACGTTTGTCAGTTTGGCTAACGCTTTTTCTAAAGCAGTTATCCGGACCTCGTCTTGTTGTTTAAGTTGTTCTATTTGTTTCTGTTGGTCAATGGCGTATAATGTTAGTTCTTCAACCTTTTTTAGTAACAAAGCATTCATCTCACCCAGCTTAAGTCCGTCTTTTGAAACTTGTTCGGCCGATGGCACTTCCGGCAGATGATGGTTCTTTACTATATACTCTTTTACTTTATTTAAAGGCGTAAGGTCATAGGTATTATCAAAGACGTAATCCGGCAGTATATTCATATCTACCTTTACTTCTTTAGCATGGACCGACCCATTTACGGTTAATTTGGTATCAGGGCTTCTGGTTCCTATACCCACATTTCCTGCATTATTAAGCACTAATATTTTTGTAGAATTATAACCGGTTTGGTCGGCGGTAGGAATAGCCATATAGATATAATTGGGGGTGGTTCCCGTACCATTTACACCGAAAGCCCCACCATCCTGGCCATTTGAACCACTGGTATTTACAACACGGAATGCTCTTGCCCATCCGGTAGTGATACCACCCAGGCCAATATCAACGTTTGTGCTGTTAGCAAGCATATCTGTGCCGGCACCCATATTTACCTGAAATATGCCTGCCATTGGTGTAGTACCTATGCTAACTCTGTTATTAATTAATGTATAACCCGTCCCCGCTGGTGACAAAGTAATGTTTGGATTTGTACCGTATGCGGCAATTGTTAAGCTACCTGCCGGATCAACTGTAAAACTGTTATAGCTGGTTGCGTTGTAACCTAACCGCAACTGCTGGTGTGTGTCTATAATATGCAATTTAGCACTGGTAGTTATGCCCGCTGTTCCTATTCCTAATTGCCCTGCATACAGCCTCATTTGTTCTACCGGTGCAATGCTTGCACCATCAACTAGTCCTGCAGGCGCATATTTCCAAATAAAACCCAAATGATAATCTGAAGCAAACATGCTACTTGAAAGATTTCCTCTTGGCTGGATCCAATTAGTACCATTCCAATATGCGTTATGATTAACCCAAGCTCCATAACCGGCGTTGTTTCCGGCCTCTTGTGTACCCTGGAAGTATCCGCCCGTCCCATTTGCGCCCCCGCCAATTTGCAGATAGTTTGAAGCAGATATACCTGATCTGATATTACCATTTATATCCAGCGCTTCCGCAGGGGCTGATACGTTAATCCCGATTTTATCTGTCGTAGTGGTTATACCACCGCCCGTCGATGTTGTCCATTGCGCGTAAGAAGAATGAGTTATTATCAATACAGCAACGAGCGTTGTGCAGAGTTTTTTCATCGTGATATGATTTAAGTTTTGTTGCAACTAAGATATATAATTTTTTTTTGATATCAGTTAATATTAAATGGGTAATTTTTTCTTTCAGATAGTGTTGGTTTTTGCAATTAATTATATGATATAAACAATAATTTACAAAGACACAAGTTCCTGATTTTCATTAGCTTATGATCAATAAAAGTTGGTTAAGCCAAAATATATTTTTATATTTCCGTTGCTAATACGGAGAAATAAAAATCCTAAAACCTATTTCATGAAATACTTTTTTTTATATCCGGGCGCATTCGCCAATAGAAAAACTCGGGTTCTTCTATCTCAATCTCCTGATACTTGCCACGGTACAAACCGATGTCATAATTCATAACCATATAGTTCAGTATATTATCTTTTAATTGATAAAAAACACCAATCTTATCATGAAAAAATTCTTCACAATGCTGGTTATTATATTGGCAATAGCACACTTTTCTTCGGCACAGACTAATACTTTTCCGCCAACGGGAAATGCAGCAGGAATTGGAACAACAACACCCAGCTCTTATAGCCACAGCGGCACAAATAAATTTCTTGAATTGTATAATACAAATACGGATGCGAACTCACAATCTCACATTATACTTTCTACAGGCGCTACAACAAATATTGGTTCTATTGGGTCAATTACATGGGCGGTTCCAAATACGTCAGGAACACAAAAATTTGCAGCCCTTTTAATTTCGCGACTTGAGTCGAGTGCTGCCTCGTCTATTACCTCAAATCTTGCTTTTTCAACCAGCAATGCAGGCACGCTGGCAGAAAGAATGCGCATTACTTCTGATGGCAGTTTGGCTATTGGCACCACAACTCCTTTAGCAAAGGTCGATATCAAAGGCACGACTTCTGATTTAAACGCGTACGCCTTTGTTGTTCACAACTCAAGTTCGTTAAGTATGCTTTCAATTCGAAATGATGGTCGGGTTGATTTTCCGATGGGAGCTGTTAATATGATGGGAGCTGTTAATATGAATACCGGGCCAATCTCTCTGCCGGGAAACAGTCTTTGGAATGCGGCAGGCAATTTAGGGATAGGGCTAACCAACCCTAATAACGCTCTGGAAGTAGTTGGTAATATTGTAACGCGAAATACTACCTCTACTACTGTAAACAGCGTTTCTATCAATGCCGGTAACACCAACACCCCCGGATCAGCAAATGTCAACCGGCTCCGTATTGGTGGTAATGATGCATATACAGGTTACTTCACTATCCAGGGGCCATCGAATATTGATTATTTAACTATATATGGCGGCAACGTAGGTATCGGCACTACTACGCCTGATCAAAAACTCACCGTAAATGGCTTTATCCATTCTAAAGGGGTATATGTTACTACTACTATTCCGGTAGCCGATTATGTTTTCGAAAAAAAATACCGACTACCTAAGCTTTCCGAAGTAAAAGCATATATAGATAAAAATCATCATTTATCAGAAGTACCAGCAGCAAGCGAAATTGAAAAGAACGGGATTAACCTGGGCGAAATGAACATGACGCTATTAAAGAAGGTGGAAGAACTGACTCTTTATCTTATAGAAAAAGATAAACAAATTGAGTCCTTACAAAAACAAGTAAATCAATTAGCTAAGAAGATAAAGAAATAGCTGCCGATTGGTGTACAAAACGAGATCAATTACCAACCCACACATACTTTAACAGCCAATGCGCCGTCAATGGATTCCAGCTGCAACTAATTTGGTTCGAGAACCCAGCTTGGGTCAAGACTAAAACCCCTTCAATTCGCTCAAGACGCACATTTGATCTAAAAATTGGTTCGAAAAACGCACAGTTTGGAGTTTAAGGAAACACTTATTTTGAGTGTTTCCTTTTTTTATGCCCATAACTTTTTGGCAAACAAAAGGTTATGACGAAGCCATGGATGATTCAATGTTCCGCTACAAAATTCTTCTGCTTTTTATTGGTGGGTCTAAAAAGTGCATTGGTAATTACTTCAAGGCGCTTTTTTGTGGTTCGATTTTCCTCTAATGTTTAAGTTGTCTTTAGCGCTATCGTATTTGTTGTAAGTCGTAGCAATATGGTACAAAAAATTCAATATTAAAGCGGCCTCATCTTCATTGACCTCGATATTGCTTTTAGCTAATATAATAATAGCGCGCTTCACTGAAACCTTTTTATCTCTAAAATTTGTTGTGGTATAAACTATGTCGTTCATCGTTAAATTACTTTTTAGGCACTATTATTTTCGAAAATGTATTATTTAGTTTCAAGGAAACATTACCCGTCTCATAATCAATATTGGCTGGCGGTATAAGATTTATAATATGCTTTTTGTCAGCTAAATCTAAATTTACCTTTACTATCAAAAAAAGGGATTATAGAACACGACCGCATTTTGACCATTTCATCAACAAAGCGAAAAATCCTTATTTTGGGTTGTCGTTCTATAATCTGATACCTTCGTGTTATGTATGCAACTCAAATCTAAAGGGCGCAGACCTTTTCTTATCATCGACGCACCTGCATCCATATTTAGAAGGTATTCTTGGTTTATATGAATTCAAAACCAATATCGATGGCGTAGACTTCCTGGTAAATAAAAGGGATTTTGATATTACCGCAGAGCGTTGTGCAGGGGCGGACGCGACTGCCGCAGATCGAGCGGAAAAAGCCTGCACGCCTTCCGGATCATAGACCGTTACAACCGTCATAAAGATTATGCCGGAGAGATAATTACCAAAGCCTATATGTATAATGATTCCACTATTAAGGAACTCTTTGAACAATATGAAGTTAATGGACATTCTATATTCAGTTCAGAACTTGAGATCATAGAAATGTTATTGGGTAACTTTATTCATGAAGATAAAATCCACAGACGTATCCTATCCATTATTACCAAGGATATTGCCTCATAATTTAGCGTTGTTGTCAAATAGAATGAGGCTAGTATGAAATCACGTGCTTAAGACTTTTATGGTCGAGATCGCATCATCAACTAGCAAACGTATATAACTAATATAGGTTTGATCATATCAATATTTTAAACTGTTATATTTTCAAATCGGCCAATTGGCCTTTTTCCTTTGCTCAATATTATACAACTATATGGAAGATATCGTTTTTGAATTTTTTATCGCAGCTTTGCCTGCATTCTTTCGGCGGGATATACAGAATATCACGGATAACGTGAGCGAACGTAATCTTTGCGGGCGTTTATTATATTATATCGAGCGAGAATTGAAGCAAACAGAATTGGCTGATTATCATGTCGATAACGAATACAATCGTAAGCAAGGTGGGCAAGTAAAAACAATCATTAATAATGAAGAAATTGTTGTCAATATAACTTGCGACTTGCTAATTCACAGCCGTGGTGAAGCACGATAACTTACTTGCGTTGGAAATGAAAAAATCCACAGCGCGGGAAGCGGAAAAACTGTCAGACAAACAAAGGTTATGCGCGTTAACGGCTATTCCGTATGAGCGGGTATGGTCGTTTGGCGGGATTGCACATCCGGAGCATGTTTGTGGGTATAAGGTCGGTATTTACATGGAAATTAACAGGCAAGAATGTAGTTGTTATTATGAACGTTATCGTCATGGCGAATTATTGTATAGTTGGACGGAGGGTTTTTGATTAATGGGTTTATCAAGTTTAATAAAGGACATTTCAGTCCAACAAACAGCAAAAACTGATCTATACTATTTTGTATTAACTCATCGCGTGAACATCAATTTGAAAAATACAACGCACTTTAAATTAAAATATACTAATATTTTCGCCTAAATTTCCAATTCTTCGTAATTTTTCGATGAAATGTTTCGAAAATAATCCACTGTCGGGATCCCGATATCTGTAGCGGTTGTCGAATAAGTGATGCCTCTTGCGCTCTATATAATGTGATGAATAATCAGGGTATACACTTTAAAGAAACCGTATTTATACGCATAATTTAGCTTGTTTACCTCTTTACATTTGTCTTAAGATATTGACCGCTAAATATTTATAAGAAAATATAAACTACGGGCAACATTTAGCTGCTATCATTTGCTGCAAACGTTACCAGACAAATGCAGCGTAAACGACAGGGAAGCCGAAAACTGGGTAGAGTAGGCGTAATTATATAAGAATCAAAGTTTATGAAACAATTTAGAACGTTATTCTATGCAGTTACGCTCATCTTCGTTTCCGGGTGCTGTACCCCCGATCCGAATGTCGGCTCCCAAAACCTGACTGTCGCAGGACAGCAGCAAAGTAACTGGTGCTGGGCCGCAAGTGGCCAAATGGCTATGAGTTTTTTTGGAACCAATGTTCAGCAATGTGACGAGGCAAACAAGAGATTTGGGCTGTCAAACTGTTGCAATTCGCCTACGCCGGCGGCTTGTAATAACGGTGGTTGGCCGGAGTTTGACAAGTATGGATTTACGGCCGATCATACATCGGATGCGCCCCTTAGCTGGGCACAGGTAAAGAGCCAGATATCATGCCATGGCGCGCCCTTTTGTTTTTCGTGGCATTGGAGCGGTGGCGGCGGTCATATGATGGTGATAAGCGCTTATTCTGTCTTCAATAATGTAGCCTACGTTTATCTCCGCGATCCGGAACCGGTAGGCCAGGGTTCTTCAAGATGGGTCACCTATGATGCCTATGTGAACGGGCCGGGTTATACCCATTGGGATGATTACTACAATATCGCTAAAAAATAATCGAACAACCATTAAAACTAATAGACATGAAACAGCATAGATTAATAAAAATCGTTGTGACCGCTGCATTCGTTACGGCATTGGTCCTTATTTTTTCACAAGATCAGGCACAAACCAGCAATCAGGTTGAAACTATTTCCCGTGACCAGGTAAGCAAGGCCGTTCAGGCATTGTCAGCCATGGTAACCGATCAAAACTTCCAAACCTTCGGATTAACAGGCAAAGACCAGCTTAGATCGTTAAAGGCCGGAAGGCAGTATAATAAATTTATGATCGGCCTTGATGATATCAAAAAATACACGGCGGGCCAGGATGTGCAGTCGATAGTTAAGCCATTGGCAGCAATAGAAGTACCGCTGGTTGACCAGTCAGGTAAAATTCAAACCGC
>JAQBOP010000316.1 GCA_028287975.1 Mucilaginibacter sp.
AGTTGTTGGTACCGAGGAGTTGATGAAAACTATGGTTAGTAATACGGAGGATGCCCAAATATTTAGAGGGGATAGCTACCAGCTGATTATAGAAGATATCAACCAGGCATTAAAAAAATGTATCCAATTAATATGTTGGTTTAAACTAAATTCGGGTAGTTTTAGTGTTGCAGGCAAAAGGCGTTCTACGGATCCGCCTGTTCCGTTAGGCACCCGGTTATCTATCGGTATCGGAGAAATTGCTTACAAAGGCAAGAATGTACTGGATTCGGACGGGGAAGCATTTCACTTATCCGGCCGGCAATTTGACCTGTTAAATAAAGATGATATTATCAGGCTTACTACAGCCGACGAAAAGAATAACGAGGTGTTTGAAATGTTACTGATGTTCATGAATTCGATTATCCGGAGCTGGACAAGAACCCAGGCCGAAACTATTTTTCTGTTGCTTGAAAAAGATGATAACACGCAAGACCAAATAGCAAAAAAACTAAACATGACACAACCTGCTATTGCGTTTAGTTTACGTGCGGCAAAATGGAAAGAGGTAGAAAAGGGTATTAATTATATCAGCAAAAAATTAGAAAACCAATATCTTCAATAATGGAACTGATCATATTGTTACGGCTGATCCTGGCTCACTTGTTAGGCGACTTTTTATTGCAGCCCGCCAAATGGGTAAAAGCCAAGAACAGCAAAAAGGAAAGAGCCCCTGAAATGTATTATCATGTGCTGGTAGTAACAGCACTGACATACTTATTTTTATGGGACAGGACCATGTGGTACTTACCCTTGATTGTTATGGTAAGCCACTTATTAATTGACATATGGAAAAGCCATAGGGCCCATACTTTCGCGTACTTCCTTGCCGATCAGCTACTGCATATATCAGTAATTATCGTGGTTTGGATCATGTTCTATTTCGATGCCAACACCATATTTACCTGGATCCCAAAATATTTTAACTCTGTACATTTTTGGATCCTGATCATAGCTTACTACCTGGTAACAGGGCCGTTGGGTATCGCTATCGGCAACGCTACCGGTAAATGGCAAAAAGAGGCAGGTATGGATACGGCAGGCTTAGATAAAGCCGGTATATGGATCGGTCGTTGTGAGCGCGTTTTAGTACTCACTTTCATCATTACTAATCAGTATACCGCATTAGGCTTTTTAATGGCCGCCAAATCTATTCTTCGCTTTGGCGATGCCGAGGACCGGCCACAAAAAAAGACAGAATACATATTAGTAGGCACTTTAATAAGTTTTGCATCCGCTGCTATTATTGGTACTATAGTCAGCTATCTGTTACATAACTACTAACCATTTTTTTAGTAATGCAGCGCGATAGCGCCAGATTGGAATGTTTGGGACGATGATAATTTAAAATTTCTTACTTACCGTGTAAGAAATCATCTTTGTGATAAGCCCCTGTGCAAGTTCATAAACGTCGCAATAGTACATATCGTAGATCTGTCCCGATTTGTCGGTGCATTGCACTTCGCCTGCAACTAATGCGCTGTGGCCATCTACAATGATATGATCTTTGCTCACGGTGATCACCCGCGTGTCTGGATGGTCCGCGAAAAATTGCAGCACGTTTTCTTTTCCTTTAATTACGCTATTGCCAAGCAGGTGCCACTCAAAATCATCTGAAATAAATTTAGCGATACCGGCACTATCACTATTATCAAAAGCGGTATTGAACGCGATGATGATCTCCCTGTTGCTCTTCATGACTATTGTTTTAAGTAATTAAAGGTAAGCACTTAAAGCAAAGTAGCAGGCGTGCGCCCGCGACATATAAACGGGGCAAACAGGACATTCTTGCAGGTTAAATTTACCTATTTGTCATACCTCACACTGTACCAAATAACCAGGATTTATTTAATCGCTAGCAAATCTGCTTTTTCGATAACCGGACTGGTAGCCAGTAATTCAGGCGCTTTAGCCATCAGTGCTTTGGCTATCTCGCCGCCCAGGTGGGCGTTGCGGCCTGCCTCATCCATAAAAGTGTCGAAAATACCGAAGGTGGATACCCCGATCTGAAAAGCGTACCAGCATACAGTTCCTGTTTCGGCTAAAGCCAGGGGTAAAGCGCTTTTTATAAATTCAGCTACTTCCTGTTCTTTGCCGGGTTTAGCTTCCAGGCGTGCAAGTAATGCAAATTTTTCCATGATGTTTATTTGTTGAATATGTTTAAAAGTCAATCAGGATCAGCCCCGATAGCAGGTTACAAAACTACCCAACCCATCACTCAAAAAAAGATGAACTGGTTCACAAAATAGGCTTCCCTAAAATTTGTGTTAATTTGTAATTTAATGCCATGGAAGACCTCTCGCCCTTTGTTGAAAATATAAATCGTAAGGCCCGCCTTTCGCCCGAAAATATGGCGCTGCTGACGGCTGCGTTCAAGGTGGTGAAGGTAAAACGGAAACAATTGCTCATTCAGCCGGGTTTTGTTGCCAAATACCGCATTTACGTATTGAAAGGCGCATTTCATTCTTATGTGATAGATGATAAAGGAAACGAACATACCATACAGTTTGCAGTAGAGGACTGGTGGTTGTCTGACTATAACAGCTATATTCATCAAACACCGGCCACGCAGTTTGTAGAGGCCCTTGAAAATAGTATCATCCTACAGGTAGATTACCAGGCCGAGCAGCAACTCAAAGACACCAATTGGGAATTGGCGACACTGTTCCGGCTGATGGCCGAGCAGACAGCGGCTTACCTGGCGCGGCGCATCGTATCTAATTTGACGCAAAGCGCCGAAGAGCGGTACAATGAATTTGTTGCCAAATACCCACAGGTGGTGCAGCGCCTGCCCCAATACGCGCTCGCCTCATATCTTAACATGACCCGCGAATTCCTGTCTAAGATCCGTAATGACAAGGTGCGGAAAAAGTGAACCAGTTCACATATTTTTCTTAAGCTAGTTCATCGCTTTGAACATACAATCGCCCCCAATTTTGTGGTCTAAAATTTAATATTTATGTCACAAAAATTGAACAATAAAGTAGCCGTTGTTACCGGGGGCAGCAGCGGTATTGGTTTAGCTATTGCCAAACGTTTTGCACAGGAAGGTGCCCGGGTAGCTATTACCGGCCGCAATCAAAAATCTATTGATCAGGCTATAGCAGAGATCGGGCCTAACGGACTGGGCATCCAGGGCGATGTTTCTAAACTGGATGACCTGACCCGGATCTATCAAACAGTTGCAGACCATTTTGGTAAGGTAGATACCCTGGTGGTAAATGCCGGTGTTTATGTTTTAGCACCTCTGGCTAATTTTACCGAAGAACAATTTGACCAGCTCAGCGATATTAATTTCAAAGGTGCTTTCTTTTCTGTACAAAAAGCCTTGCCGGTGTTGAAAGACGGCGCTTCGGTGGTGCTTATTTCTTCTACGGTTAACGGTAAGGGTATTCCTAATCATTCTGCTTATTCTGCAACCAAGGCTGCCGTCCGTTCGCTGGCACGCAGTTTTTCTGCAGATTTATTGGATCGCAAAATACGTGTCAACACCCTAACTCCAGGGCCTGTAGATACACCGATACTTGCTTCGGTAACCAACAGCGCCGAAGAGGCAAATGCAATGAAAGAAGCCATGGGCAATTTCACTGCGGTAAAACGCATAGGTACGCCCGAGGAATTGGCAGCCGCAGCGCTTTACCTGGCTTCTGACGACTCTGCCTTTATGCTGGGTGCCGAGCTATTGTTAGATGGCGGCCTTCGCGACCTCTAATATTTCCATTTTCGGCAGAGCGATAAATCAAACCCGATAGTTAGTCATATAATGCTAACCGTTGAGAAAGTTAATTTATCCGACAAAAAGCCCCGGATCTTTCGACCGGGGCTTTACTTCATAGGCAGGTGATTTATTGTAGTTTTATTATGGCCGAAAATTTATTTGCGTAGTCATTTAACTGGGCCTGTAGTTTGGTGTTTAATGCCAGTTGCTGGTTTTGTTTGGTGAGTTGCGCAATGGTATTTAAAACAGACAGGTCAAATTGCACGTTATCGGCATTGACATCGCCGGGGCTGCTTTGCATCAGGTTGTAGTTATAGGCAAGCTGGTCGGTTATATGATCGTCCATGCCGGATACATATTTGTTGGCCATGGAATGTGCATGTAACTTATAGGCAGTATCAATTATTCGGATCTTGCTTTGCTCAATACCTGTGAAAGGATAGATATCAGGCATTTCGGCATCGTATCTTTGCAGCGCTTTTAATGCCAGGTCATCGTGTCCTTCGGCTATCAGGCCGTTAGCCAGTTCAACAAAGGTATTGTTGATCAATGTATAGAATAACCCACTGGACTGCTCATCTAAATATTTCGCGGTTTTATAATTACCCCACTTAAACTTGTTCATGACGTTATTATACATCAACATGGTATTCAGTTTAGGCGGTTGATTTTTTACAGTCGCGTCATTTTTAAATGGAATGAGATGATAAATAAACCCTTCTTTATACAGGTACGATTGTAAACCGTTTAAACCCTCATTACCCATTGTAGTAGTAAAGCATATCGGCCTTTTCCAGTCGTTATGAACCAGGATATCCATCAATGCCAGGTTATCTTTTAACAAGTAACTCCCCTGGAACTTCCATTGCATACTGTCGGCTATCCTGTTTTTCTGATCGGGACTCACTACGCCGTTCTTAACCACATCGTCTGCATTTACAGATAATTTAAAGCTTTTGGTGGGCAGGTAATTTACATATGATCCATCCTGCATCTGCACTTTAGTTTGCGGATCATCTGAGGTAACAAAATCAAATACCTCTTTCAGTTCTACCGAATCGGGTATTTTGGCATCATTATAAGGTATAAAGTCGCGCGTACCGGCTTTGTATTTTTCAAATGGCATGGATATCGGCAGTGGTTCTGATTGGTTCATTTTCTTTTGCATCTGGTGGATATACCAATCGCTTCCAAAAAGGGTATTGACGATGATGCGCACATCAGGCCGCACGCCTTCCACTTCCTGCAAATACCATAACGAATAAGTATCATTATCGGCACCGGTAAACAGGATGGCATTTTTAGGGCACGATATGAGGTAATTGTAAGCCATATCATGCGCCGTACGCTTGGTAGAACGATCATGCGACCGCCATTCCTGTTTTATCAGTAACACAGGGACTGCCAGCAGGCACAAGCCAATAGAAAGGTAGCCTGCGGTACGAGCGTTTGCTTTTTTGCGAATGAATTCGGCAACGGCAATCACCCCCAGCCCTATCCAGATCGCGAAAGCATAAAATGATCCCACATAAGAGTAATCACGCTCACGGGGCTGTACAGCCTGGTTCACATATAGCACAATAGCTATACTAGTGAAAAACCAGAGCAGCGTGATCACTATAGCGTCTTTTTTGTTGTGTCGATAATGATATATCAGCCCAAGCAAACCTAATATAAGCGGAATAGCATAAAGCGGCGTATAGGTATTACTTTGAACAATTGATTTTGGCAGGTGCTTTACTTTATCAAACAGGCCTGTCGTCCAGTCGCCGTCAACATAACCGTGGAAACCGCCCATTTGAAACTGGCCATCCTGCTGATTATATCGTCCGGCAAAGTTCCATAAAAAATACCGGCCATACATTTGCCAGATCTGCCAGCTGAACATAAATTTCAGGTTATCGGCAAAGGTGGGCACGTCATTATCCGATAGCCCAAGCCAGGATTTATAAAATTGAGGATCCTGGTCGCGCAGGCTAACCATCCGCGGCAAAATAGTAGTGTGATCATAGCTGGTAATTAAATCTTTCCCGGTTGCTTCATATTTGTCTTTCCCTTTTGCATAGTTAGTGCTGCCATCTTTCTGATCGGTAACCTTTGCATCATAGTATGGGCCGGAAACTAACGGGACGTCGCCATACTGACCGCGGTTAAGGTACCAGTACAACATAAAAGCATTATCAGGATGCGAGTTGTTCAGATCAGTATTTGCGGTGGCACGAATAGGGATATAAGCAAACGAGCAATAGCCAAAATAGATAAAGGTTACGCATAACAAGGCTAAATTAAGCCCCGGTTTACTTTTACGGATGCTGTAATAAATTCCGAATGCCAATAAGCCAACTATCACCGCCAAAGCAAAGATAGCCCCGCTGCCAAAGCCCAGGCCCAATGTGTTCACAAAAAACAGATCCGCATAGGCCGCAAATGCCACTGTATAGCCCCTTATTCCAAACTGTACCAGTGCCAGTATACCTATACTGATTACAAGAGCGACCAGCCCTGTTTTTAGGTTGATGTTTTTATATCTTCTGAAATAATATACCAGCACAACAGCAGGTATGGTAAGCAAGTTAAGCAAGTGAATACCAATAGACAGGCCGATCATGTAAGCGATAAATATGATCCATTTATCAATACCCGGTTTATCAGACCGTGCATCCCACTTTAATATGGCCCAAAATACAATTGCCGTACATAGCGCCGACATAGCAAAAACAATCGTTTCTACCGCCGAAAACCAGAAAGTATCTGTAAAAGCCAGTGCCAACGCGCCGACTAATCCGGCACCCCAGATAAGTATGTTCTGTGTTTTAGTGGCCTCATCACCTTGTTTTATCATCATCTTACGCGCCATCATGGTAATGGTCCAGAACAGGAACATGATGGTTGCGCCACTGGCCAGCGCGCAGGCTACGTTTGTAAAATAGGCTACTTTAGTTACATCGCCCAATGAAAGCAGCGAGAACACTTTACAGATCATGGCAAAAAGCGGGTACCCCGGCTGATGCGATACCTGCAAGCGGTAAGCACATGCAATAAATTCGCCGCAGTCCCAAAAACTGACCGAAGGTTCTAAAGTTAAAATGTAGGTAACAGCGGCAATGGCGAAACAAAGCCAGCCGAGAAGATTGTTGATCTTGTTGTATTGCATAGGATATT
>JAQBOP010000332.1 GCA_028287975.1 Mucilaginibacter sp.
TGCCTTTTTGTATGCCTGAATTTATCTCCAAGATCCAACATAATACTTATGAAAAAGGTGAATTTTCTGATGAAAAAGCCAGGTCGTTGTCAGAAACACTACAACTTATAAAAGACTTTCCGTTTGATGCAGAACGTACGCTAACAGAAATTCAATTAACCGGTCCTTCGGTTACTATCCAGGATGAGTACGTTAATTACCTGAAAGTAGGTTTATATTTTAACGGTAAACTTTGTGTATATTATCTTGACAACGAAAATCATTTATATGAATGTTATTTACCCAATGTAACTGCGGTTTGCGATTTGGTGACCGATTTTTTTAATGGGCAGTTAGATCTGTCAAAATTTGAGAAACACCTGTTTAATATTGGGTCTAAAAAACATTTTGAAAATCAAACATTTGACTATGTGTTAAATAAAGTACAGTTTTACGTCCGTTTCGTTTTTACTTTGGTTTTTCTTGCTTTATTTGTAATGATAGGGGTTGTTTTTACATTTATAAATGCTCCTCCCTTTGCCAGATTTTTCTTCATACCCTTTTGTATATTTTTCGATTTCCTACTTTTATATACTTTAATTCTAAGTATCGGATACTTCCGTAAATCGAAAAATATGTATCTCCATTTATCAGCCGGCAATAATTGCTTTAAATTTGGTACGGATGAAGATATTTTTGACTATTATAAAACCAATATATCAACCATAAATATTTATGGAAATGCCAGTTCAAAAGGCACACCAGTATTCAACATTATAGAAATTGTTTTTATTGATAAGTCTAAAATTGAATTTCCTGTTTATTTGATCGATCAATTTTTATTTGAGTCAAAATTTCCTATTACTCCAATAAATATTGTTACTAAAATATCTGAATTAAGAAAACGCCGATGGCAATTTGCTTTCAATTAAAATAAAGGCTTTATATAAAAACATCCGACTGTATACTCTCTTTTCCAATTAATTTCAAATAAATAAATTTTTCTATTGACAAGTCAAATTTTACTACTACATTTACGCCGTAATTAAAAAGACAGAATGAAATTAACAAGCGCATATTTTTATGGTTACTACTTTTACTTTACTAAGTAAGAGCCGGGACTAATATGCACTAAACACATATAAAGAAATTGAAAAGTCCCGGCATAACAGCCGGGATTTTTTGTTTTAACATAATTATGAAGAAAGATAAACCAAGAGTTGCCATACAGGGGATCCGTGCTTCGTTTCATGAAGAGGCCGCCTTTAAATATTTTGGAGAAAATATCCAGACTATTGAATGCAACTCTTTTAAGCAGACATTTGATGCCTTAGAAAATAATGAGGCCGATTATGTAGTGATGGCTATAGAAAACAGCATTGCGGGTAGTATATTACCAAACTACTCTTTGCTGTTAAATTACAACTTTCCGGTTATTGGCGAAATTTACCTGCCTATCCAATTACACCTGATGGCGTTGCCTGGTGTGGCTTTCGAGAACGTTAAATATGTAACCTCGCACCCAATAGCCATACGCCAGTGTATTGATTTTTTTGATGAATACCCGCACCTGCAAATTGTCGAAAGTAATGATACCGCGGCCTGTGCTAAACGTATCCATGACGAAAAGCTTACCGACACCGTAGCCATTGCCAATTCGTTAGCAGCTAAATTATATGAGCTTGACATTTTGGAACGCAGGATAGAATCGAACAAGAAAAACTTTACCCGCTTTTTAATATTAACAACTCATGAAAGGGCTGTTAAAAAATCTGCCAATAAAGCATCATTATGTTTCCAGGTAAGTAACCAGGTTGGTGCACTGGCTAAAGTGTTAAACATTTTTGCCAACCAGGGTGTAAACATGAGTAAGATCCAATCTATGCCGGTTTTAGGTAAACGTAACGAGTATAATTTTTATGTTGATGTAGAGTGGGAAGAAACCAAGCAGTATGACAGCGCCGTAAAACAGATACTAAAATACACCCATAACTTCAACATCCTGGGCGAGTATCAACGCCACGATGATGAGAGCGGTTCAGAAAAAGCACTTAACATTGCGCCCGCCAAACCCGAGCGTAAATACATCAGCATAAAAAAATTAGTCAAATAGAAGCAATCAACCAAATTATAAAAGAGATTATAATACTATAAAAAAATGAAACTTAATTTAAACATCCAACCATTAGATACCTGGATAACAGCAACTAAAGAACCTCTGTTAATAGCCGGTCCGTGCAGCGCAGAAACTGAAGATCAGTTAGTAGCTACCGCTCATTTATTAAAAAACACCGGCCGCGTTACCGCGCTACGTGCAGGTATCTGGAAACCACGTACCCGTCCGGGTGAGTTTGAAGGCATTGGCAGCATTGGCTTAGAGTGGTTAAAACGTGCTAAAGCAGAAACCGGCTTACCTACAGCTGTTGAGGTTGCAACCGCTAAACACGTAGAAGAAGCTTTAAAAGCGGGTGTTGATATCTTATGGGTTGGTGCCCGTTCAACAGCTAACCCTTTTACCGTACAGGAAATTGCCGACGCTTTAAAAGGTGTTGATATCCCTGTAATGGTTAAAAACCCGGTTAACCCTGATATTTCATTGTGGATTGGCGCCTTAGAGCGGATCAATAACGCCGGCATTACCAAATTGGCAGCTATACACCGCGGGTTTTCGTCATACGAGAAATCAGCTTTCCGTAATGAGCCGATGTGGGATATCGCTATTCATTTAAAAACACTTGCTCCGCATTTGCCTTTGATTTGTGATCCGAGCCATATCTCTGGTAACCGTGACCTGATCGGTTATGTTTCGCAAAAAGCGTTGGATCTTGATATGCAAGGATTAATGATCGAGTCGCACATTGACCCGAGCGTAGCCTGGACAGATGCTAAACAACAAGTTACACCATCTGCCTTAGCTGACCTGATAGATCATTTAACATTGCGTAAGCCTGAAACCAGCAATGCGCAGGTTAATGATAAATTAAGCGAACTACGCAATAACATCGATAAAATTGACGACCTGATCATTCAGAAAATTGCTGAACGCATGCAAATTGCTGAGCAAATTGGTACTTACAAAAAAGATAACAACATTACTATTTTACAAATTGGCCGTTGGGATGAGATATTGACCAAACGTGTAAACTACGGTAAAGCACTAAAGTTAAGTCCTGATTTTACAGAAAAATTATTAGAGTTGTTACACAGCGAATCTATTCGTAAACAAACAGAAGTAATGAATGCAGACCAGGTAGCCGGCCAGCAGGCAGAGAAACTTACGCACGTTTAATAATATCATGAGTCAGAATATTCTGCTTACTAAAACTACCAGGTCAGTAAATGGCGAGGTGCACCTTACCGGTTCAAAAAGTGAGTGCAACCGCGCACTGATCATTGAGGCACTAAGTAATGACAAGGTACGCGTTGAAAATATTTCTGACGCGGCCGATGCTGTTACTTTATCGAAAGTATTGGGTTTAACTTTACAAACGGTGGGTTATGAGTCGCAACCCATAACGCACCAGTTGGAGCATAAGGTTGTAAACATTGGCCCTGCCGGTACAGCCATGCGCTTTTTAACAGCTTACTATACTTTACAGGATGAAGAGGTTGTTTTAACCGGCAGCGAGCGCATGAAACAAAGACCTATCGGTATCCTGGTTGACGCGTTACGCAAACTGGGTGCAGAGATTAGCTATGAGGAAAATGAGGGGTTCCCCCCTATCCGCATAAAAGGCAATATTCAGCAGGCTACCAATAGTATCAGCATAAAAGGAAACATCAGCAGTCAATATATTACCGCGCTGTTGTTAATTGCCCCTAAATTACCACAAGGCTTAGAACTTCATATTGAAGGCGACCTTACATCGCGCCCTTATGTTGAAATGACCTTAGCTATGCTGGAACAGGCTGGTATCAGGCACGAGTGGAATGACAATGTGATCAGCATAGCTCACCAGGAGTTTAAAGAAACCATTTTACCTGTCGAGCCGGACTGGAGCGCCGCCTCTTATTGGTATGCCATAGCAGCATTAGCTGATACGGCCGATTTGTTTTTACATGGATTAACCCAATATAGCAAGCAAGGTGATAGTGTTATCACCGAGATCATGGCTAATTTTGGCATCACATCGCAATTTAGGGATGGTGGCGTACACCTGGTAAAAGAAGCAAAGCCAATCATCCGCAAAATATTCGACTTAAAGGAATGTCCTGATCTGGCGCAGACCATAATTGTGGTATGCACTGCCTTAAACCATGAGGCCACCTTTACCGGCTTGGAAACTTTAAAGATCAAAGAAACCGACCGCATAAAGGCCTTGCAAAACGAGTTGGGCAAAATGGGCGTTAAGCTGATCGAAAAAGGCGAGGTTTATAAACTGGATTGCAGCGAAAAATTTATTCCGCACCGCATGTTTATCAACACGTACGACGACCACCGCATGGCGATGGCCTTTGCGCCGCTGGCACTGGTAATACCTGAGTTGGAGGTTGAAGATGCGCTGGTAGTTGAAAAATCATACCCCGCTTTCTGGACAGATTTGGAAAAGGTAGGGTTTGAAGTAAAAGACATATGAAATAAGCTTAAAGGTAAAAGCAGAAAGCGAAAAGCCTGGTTGTTTTACCTTTAAGCATTCACTCATTCAATAACTCAATCATTCACTCATTATAAAACATGGCA
Organism: Mucilaginibacter sp.; assembly: GCA_028287975.1. GTDB lineage: Bacteria > Bacteroidota > Bacteroidia > Sphingobacteriales > Sphingobacteriaceae > Mucilaginibacter. The sequence goes on from JAQBOP010000332.1 coordinate 4,661, forward strand.
GGCAATTCTTTCGGACAATTATTCAGGATAACCACATTTGGCGAATCGCATGGCGAAGCTATAGGCGTAATTATTGACGGTTGCCCGTCGCAGTTACCAGTGGATCTGGAATACATCCAGTCTGAACTGGATAAACGCAAGCCGGGCCAGTCTAAGATTACTACGCAACGTAAAGAAAGCGATACGGTAAGGATCCTGTCGGGTGTGTTTGAAGGTAAAACCACGGGTACGCCAATCATGATGCTGATCCCTAACGAGGACCAGCGCAGTAAGGATTACAGCCACAATACGGATGTATTTCGCCCGTCGCATGCCGATTATACTTATCAAACCAAATACGGTATCCGTGATCATCGTGGTGGTGGCCGCTCATCAGCCCGCGAAACCGCGGCGCGGGTAGCAGCCGGAGCTTTAGCCAAACTATTGCTTAAAACACAGGGGATAGAGATAGTAGCCCATGTAAGCAGCGTAGGCAAGATAAACGCGCCTAACGTCGAAATAAAAGACGCGCAGGAGTTTATTGACCAGCGCGAGAAAAACATTGTACGCTGCGCGGATCCGGCGACAGCCGAAGAAATGATTGACTTTATTGATTCTGTACGAAAGGATGGCGACACCGTTGGCGGTAAAGTTAGCTGCCTTATATTGAATTGCCCTGTCGGTTTAGGCGAACCCGTATTTGATAAACTACATGCCGAATTAGGCAAAGCCATGCTGAGTATCAACGCGGTACATGGCTTTGAATTTGGTTCAGGATTTGAAGGCAGTGAAATGCGCGGGTCTGAACATAATGATATCTTCGTTAAGAACCATTTAGGCAACGTAAAGACCATTACCAACTATTCCGGTGGTATACAGGGTGGTATCAGCAATGGTATGCCTATCGAC
>JAQBOP010000371.1 GCA_028287975.1 Mucilaginibacter sp.
GCTTTTACAATATGCTCATTAATGGTGGATATTGATACGCCCAGCAAACGGCTAACTTCTCCGTAGCTTTTACCTTCTATTTTACATAGAATATAAACTTGCTTACGCCTGGGCGGCAAGCTTTCAATTGCCTTAGCCAGCATGTAATTACCTTCTTTATAATATATATGTTGCTCAACTGGTGATGTTGTGGGTACGGCAACGGACACCAGGTAACTCTCCAATTTTTTATTAAGTGCCGCTTTACGAAAAAAATCGTACACTAAATTCTCAGACACTTTAAATAAATACGAGCGAAATGATTTTTCAGCATCCAGATTTTTTCTGTTAATCCAAATTTTTACGAACAGGTCTTGCAATATTTCCTCGGAAATTTCAACAGATTTTACCAATTTATATAAATTTCCATAAATTCTGTCCTTGTAATTGTGATATAATTGTTCAAAAGCACGTTTATCGCCATTATTTAGCAACTCTACAAGCTCTTTTTCGGTAAATAATAAATAGTTATCACAAATTCTACTCATTTTCTGAATAATTTTCAATGTAAAAATAGTTATTTTGATTTTTATTTAATTATTTTCAAATAAATTTATGTATAAATGAAAATATTATATAAAAATGACTTTTTTTTTGATAAAAATTAGATTATAAATGCTTAATGAATTTATAATTATCAATTTATTAATTTTCAAGGTTTTATAATCGCCTAAAATGGAAAAGCCTTGTCCTGTTTTCATCAACAAATCAACCTCATGCCACTTGTACTACTGATAACAAGCCTGCTATCAGGAATTTTCAGATTGGTTACCATATGGTGAATTTTTAATAAAGTACATTTTAAGACGATAATAGGCCTATTTTGAAAAGAAAAAGCCTTCAGAAGTTATCTGAAGGCTTTACAGTACCACTTTTTTATCCGATATAAAAAATTCCGAATAAAAATACCATATGGTAAATTTTTGTGGACTACACGGGAGTGAGATTGAGCCATTTTCAATTTAGATCTAAATCTGCCGGTCTTTTCAAATCATGAAAGGAATATTGTGTTATAAATAAAGTCTAAAATCAAGTTGATTAATTTGAACCATATTAGTGTGTTAAGGTGACAATACAGCAATATGTAATTAGTCTTTTTTATGAAACAAAAAAATAATAAGATAAGGGTGACTATTTTCAGAAGAGGGCATTTTAAAAATCCGGTACAAAACTGAAGCGTATTCCATAAGGGGATACAAAAGGGTGGTCGAGATAATTGAAGCGGTGAATCGCGTCGATACGGATCAGTTTGAATATGTTTCCAATCCCGATACCGGCTTCAATGTACGGCGCATTGCCTAAGGCGTAAGTTCCTGAAACACCACCGGAGCTTACCGGCAATTTGTAGAGATTTTTGGAAGCAAGTGGATCATTCTCACTTCTTAAACCACCGTAGATAATTTTGAAAGAAAGATATTCTTTTAGTTTCAGGTGTTCTACAAGTGGAATTTTGTTTAAAATAAAGCCGTTAAAGCTATGGGTAATATCTAGTCCGACATAATGGTCACTGACAAACTCTAAAAAATTCATCATGTTAAAAGCTTCTCTATCGTATAGATAAGTTTGGTTAGCCGGAAGGATATTGAGGAGTGGAAAAGGAACCTGTCCGGCTAAGATGCCACCTTGCAGCGTAACATCACTATAACCAAGCTGAGACAGGTAGACCCGTTTATAAATATTACCGCTGATATTGGTATAATTATAAGATCCGTTTAAAACCTTATTAAAGCCATGATTAATTTGCAGGCTAAATATAGGATACTTACTGTGTATAGAGCGGCGGTATACCGAACCCTGCATAATCTGTTCGTGCGGTGCATACCGCAAACCGACATCAAATTCGGTTGTAGTTAAATTATGAATAAAATTATTGTTAAGTTGATCTTGAAAGCTGAGCGCGCCCGCCGGTTGCTGGTTCCAGTTTTTTAAACCTATGTCGAAAGAAAAGTGATTTTCCAGATCGCGAACATAGTCAGCTCGGAAAATTCTGTTATATAACCATAGGTTACTTGTCCCCCGGCTGATTGATAACAATACGCTTTGCGATTTTTGGATCAGGAAATTTTGCCCCGGTATATCGGTGTCATATTGATAGCTTAGTTTAAAATAATTATTAGGAAAATTGTAATAAGGAAGTTTGTTAAAAGCATACGAAGCGCTCAGATAGTATTTAAATTGTTCGTCGAGGGATCCGTATGCGCCATAACCCTCCAGGTAAAATGATGGATTAAACTCCGGCGTGGTGCGCCCGCCAAAGCGCACCCGGGTTCCTTCAATATTGTTAAAGGAATAAATTGCATCAAGAGGCCCTGCCTGGAAAGGACCTAAGTCGGCATAACTGCGCGTTATTGTGGAAGCTATCCAGGTTGTTCTTTTAAAAGAGGGCATGTTTTCCAGTCGGTTTATTTTAGCGTAAACCTGTTCCTGTTCCGCAGGCAACGTATCAGCGCGGTTTTTCTTCCAATAAGTGGTATCAGTTTTCTTTAAAATGGGTGCGCTTGGGCTTTTGTTATCATAGAAGGCTGACGGCTGTGGTTGATGGAGCAGATAATGCTTATAGAATACCGACCGTTCTCCCAAAATGCCCGTACCCTTATTTTTCAGAATACTAAAGTCAGCTTTCACCCTGCTTTTTAGGAGATAGTAACGGCCATCAGGGTATTTTTCAAAATCCTGCCAGACAGACAGGCTGCGCATAAAGTTGATATTTATATCTTTATTTACGTTTAGCTCACAGCTTTTTACGGCATAGCTGCCATCAAGGGTCACAAGCAGTTTCCCCTCGAATAAATGGTCGCCCTTTGTACGGGGTGTAAAGCTAAGCGCTACCAGTTTTTCACTACCGGACTGTACCGTGTCCGTTATAAAAAATTTATAATAGTTAGGCGCATGATCGGCTATCGGGCTTAAAAACTGGTTATTGATGATGAAAATATTGTTAGCGTACAAATCGACGTTATTTCCGTACAGCCGGTTCAGGTAAATATCCATCCCTGCCGTGTCAAGGAATTTGAAAATATTTACTTCTTTTTCGGCCTGGAGCAACTGGATAGATTTTGCAGGTTCCCTCCTGTAATAATATTTATAATTTTTCTCGCTGAAAATTACCGGAAGTACGATTTGTTTCTCCCCGTCTATCACCTGGCTGGTATCGAGCATAAAACGGTATTTATTGAAAAAACGGCTGCTCAGAAATTTCGGGGACAGGTGAAACAACGAAAAATTAACCCGTTCGTATTGGTCATACTGAAGATAATCAGCGCTTTGCATGCGGTTACTATCTTTATGATCAATAACTCGCTGGATCAGTTCGACGGCAGGGTTATCTTTATTTTTATAACGCGACTTTTTAGGAGAACTAACCACTACTTCTTTAAGTTGTGTTTTGCTGTTTTCAAGGCTAACATTAATGGTGTTGATTTCTCCGGGATGAATTGTTTTGGTAACCGGCTGATAGCCAATAAAGGAAAAAATTACCTGGTTATAATTATTCGGTGCACTTAAATTAAAATTTCCCTTGTCGTCAGTATTTACACCGTGACCGCTGCCTGGGAAAGCAACGCTGATAAAAGCTAAGGGGTGCCCGGTACCCGCGTCGGTCACCCTGCCATTAACGGTAGTAACCGTTTGGGCAACGGCGATCAATGGGATTACAAGCAAAATAATACAACAGATCCAGGGGTATAAACAGCTGCGCATTCAATAACCAATAAAATAAACAATCAGGTATTTATTTCTTCATAGTTAAAAATTAGTATTAATACGATTTTTGTAACAAACGTAATACGTAATTCTGTGGAAAATTTGTTGGAATAAATATTTTATTAACCAATACGCGTTAGTTTTTTTGGAAATAATACTACAGATTTCAACCAGATTTAATGGTTTATTTTGTTTAACTAAATAGCCGGTTACGGCGAAAACGGATTGGTTAAATTATTCAGGCATATTCTCAGGTTAAGCCTAATTGCGCTTATTTTCTTTTCCCTGCAGGGAGAAGTGGTATGGCGCTACGTACAAATTTTTAGGTTCAATACAGAACAACGGCTTGCGATAACTAAAAAAACGCAAGAGCGACAGCGGCTTATCAAACTGCAATGCTTTACGCAAAAATATCAGCCCGCTGTTTTGTCCCCAGATATGCGCTTTATTTTTTGCGCTTCAATAACTTACTTACCACCGGCTGACTTTTGCCGATTTACTGAATGGCCAAGTGATGTAACCATCCCGGGCTGCCTTTCTCTCAGGGGCCCTCCGGTAATAGGCTAACCTTTTTCTCAAATTATCCTTTTTTTTAATCAGTAGACAGTCTGTCTCGTCTTAACTGTTATGAACTATCGGTTCGTTCTACATGTTTCGGCGTTTAATCATGATTGTTGCGTAATGGCTTTATTTTATGAATTCAGCAAAAGTTCTTTTCTATTCTTTTTCCTTATTGATCATATTAACAGTGAGTGCATGCGGCGGCGGTGCAGACACAACAGTAAAACAAACTGCGCCGAAAGTTTTTACGGTAATGAAACTGATCCCGCGAAAAGCCGAGATCAATGCAGATTACCCGGCATCCATCTTAGGTATTCAAAATATTGAGATCAGGCCCAAAATAGACGGTTATATAGAAAATATATACATCGATGAGGGAGCATCAGTTAAACGGGGTCAATTACTTTTTCGCATTAACGCCCCGCAATACGAACAAAACGTAACCACTGCCGAAGCGAATATTAAAATTGCCCTGGCAGACGTAAATGCCGCAAAAATGCAGGTAGACAAAGTCAGGCCAATTGTTGAGCAAGATATAGTCAGCCCTTATGAACTCAAGGTTGCACAGTATACGCTTGAATCAAAACAAGCAGCTTTGGCGCAGGCCAGGGCAGCGCTAAATAATGCCAAAACTAATTTAAGTTATACCACCATCTACAGCCCGGCCGATGGTGTAATAGGTATATTACCTTATAAAATAGGCAGCCTCATAACAAGTACGACAGCTAACCCGCTAACCACTGTATCTAACATAGAAAGCATCTATGCCTATTTTTCTATTAATGAAAGCCAGGGCCTCGATTTCTTTTTAGCCGCAAAAGGCGGTACCATGCAACAGAAGCTGAGTACGCTGCCGCCGGTCACTTTAATACTTGCCAACGGTACACTATTGGCAGATAAAGGTAAGATAGAAACTGCCAGTGGACTGATCAATGCTCAAACAGGCTCCATTAACCTTCGGGCTACTTTTAAAAATATCGGGGGCCTGGTACGCAGCGGCAGCAGTGCTATTGTGCGTATTCCAAAAACCGTTCCTGACGCTATCATGGTGCCACAAAAATCAACTTACCAGATCCAGGGTAAAATATTTGTTTATGTAGTGGATGCTACTAATAAAGTAAAGTCGCAGGAGTTGATGATCAGTGCCAGCCCCGGTCAGTTTTATGTAGTGAGCAAGGGCCTTAAAGCCAGGCAGGAGATTGTTGTTGATGGCATTGCTTCTTTAAGAGAAAGCTTGCAGATAAAGCCACGATTACTCAATGCAGATTCGGTGTACAATAATCCGTAACCGTTTAACCCACTTATTTACAACTCATGTTAAAGAAATTTATCGAACGACCTGTGCTTTCAACAGTCGTTTCCATTATCATCGTAACTATTGGGATCGTCGGCTTGCTGACTTTGCCAATATCCCAGTATCCCGAGATTGCCCCGCCTACGGTACAAGTTCAGGCTACTTACAGCGGCGCCAGCGCCGATGTGGTGTTGAAAACAGTCATTATACCATTGGAACAGCAGATCAACGGAGTTGAAAACATGGATTATCTCACTTCCACCGCCGGTAACGATGGCACGGCAAATATTACCGTCAGCTTTAAAGTTGGCAGTGATCCAAACCTGGCCGCGGTCAATGTGCAAAACGCGGTTTCGCGTGCATCTTCCTTATTGCCGCAGGACGTAACCAAGGCTGGTGTTACCGTACAGAAGAAGCAAACCAGCAGTTTGCTTACTTATTCGGTTTACAGCGAGAGCCCTGCGTATGATCAAACGTTTTTGCAAAACTATGTCGATATCAACGTTATCCCCGTAATTAAAAGGATTCAGGGTGTAGGCGACGCTTCTTTACCCAGCCAAATGGATTATTCTATGCGCATCTGGCTAAATACCCAGATTATGGCATCGTACGGGCTTGTGCCGGCAGATATAACCGCGGCGCTGGCCGATCAGAATATACAGGCAGCCCCCGGCCAGTTTGGCGAACGGGGCGGGCAGGCCTTTCAATATATTATCAAATACCCCGGTACGCTGGCCGATACTACACAGTTCGGCAATATTGTCGTTCGTTCTGATGCGCGAAGCAGGCTGCTACGGCTTCATGATGTTGCCCGTATCGAACTTGGTGCGCTCAACTATTTTAATTCGACACGGATGAACGGACATCCGGCGGTTTCTATCGATGTATCACAGATCGCCGGTTCAAACGCCCACCAGGTAATCCAGGAAACCGTTAAAGCAATGACAGCAGCGGCAAAAAATTTCCCGCCGGGCATTAAATATGTCACCCTTCAAAATACAGATGACTTTTTAAACGCTTCCATAGACAAAGTGCTGCATACTTTATTTGAGGCGTTTGTCCTGGTATTTATTGTGGTATTCCTTTTTCTGCAAGATTTCAGATCGACGCTTATACCCGCAATTTCTGTTCCGGTAGCCATTATCGGTACTTTTTTCTTCCTGAACCTGTTTGGCTTTACCATCAACTTGCTTACGCTATTTGCCATTATCCTGGCTATAGGTATTGTGGTGGACGATGCGATAGTGGTGGTAGAAGCGGTACACGCTAAATTAGATACCGGGTACCATTCGGCGAAAGAAGCCAGTATCGATGCCTTAAGTGAGATCTCGGGCGCTATCATTTCAATTACATTGGTCATGTCGGCAGTATTTATACCTGTAAGTTTTATAGGCGGCTCCTCCGGTGTATTCTATAAACAGTTTGGCTTAACGCTGGCCATTGCCATTGTGCTTTCGGCTATTAATGCGCTTACTTTAAGCCCGGCGCTTTGCGCACTTTTCTTGAAAGGGCATGATAAAGAAAACAAAAAGCTGAATTTTATCCAGAAATTTTACCTGGCATTTAATACCGGTTTTGACCGTTTGAGCGGGCGTTATGTCCGGGCTGTCAATTTTTTCAGCCGGAAAAAGTGGATCCCGCTCAGCCTGCTTTTAACATTTGTGGCTTTACTTTTTTTTATCGCTAAAGCAACGCCTACCGGGTTTGTGCCCGGCGAAGATCTGGGCGCTATAAGTTGCAGTATATCACTTCCGCCGGGGGCCTCGCTGGACCGTACCGATAAGGTAACCCGAAAAATTGAGGCGTTGGCACATTCAATACCTGAGGTTAATAATATTTTGGGGGTAAATGGCCGCAACCAGCTTTCTGGTAATGGTAACAATTACGGCATGGTGATTATGCGGCTAATTCCGTGGGATCAAAGGAAAAGAGATATCCAGGCTATTATTAAAGAGTTGATCGCTAAGTCCGCAAACATAAATGAAGCCGAAATTAAATTTACCTCGCCCCCCACCATACAAGGATTTGGTGCTACCAGCGGCTTTTCTTTTCAATTACAGGATAAAACCGGCGGTGACATTGCACAATTTTATAAAATAAGTAAGGACTTTTTAGCAGCGCTTGCAGAGCGGCCCGAAATACAATTTGCAACAACCTCATTTAATCCAAACTTTCCGCAATACCTCATGAACGTTAATGTGCCCAAGATCAAGGAGGCAGGTTTAAACGTCACCGATATTACCGGTGCTATGCAAGGTTATTTCGGCGGTATCTATGCTTCAAACATCACACAGTTTGGGCAGCAATACCGTGTTATGGTACAGGCATCGCCAGAGTTCAGGATGACGCCCGAAAGTTTGAACTCGGTATTCGTAAGAAACGCTACCGGGGATATGATCCCGATCACGGAATTTGTAAACCTGACCAAAGATTACGGGCCACAGGCTATTACCCGTTTTAATTTGTTTACGTCCATCAATATTAACGGAGCCCCAAATACAGGCTTTAGTTCAGGCCAGGCAGTGGCGGCCGTACAGCAGGTAGCAGCCCAACAACTGCCGCAAGGTTATGGTTATGAATATTCAGGAATTACACGAGAGGAGCTTAGCGGGAATAGTCAAACCATTTATATATTTCTGCTCTGCCTGGTTTTTGTATACCTCATCCTAAGTGCACAGTATGAAAGTTATATTCTTCCGCTGTCTATTTTACTAACTATTCCCATTGGCATTGCGGGGGCATTCATCTTTGCGTACGTGTTTGGCATTGCTAATAATATTTACCTGCAAATTACCCTGATCATGCTTATTGGTTTGCTTGCAAAAAATGCCATCCTTATCGTCGAATTCGCAATAGAGAGGCGCAGGGCGGGGATGAGTATAGTTGAGGCTGCTGTTAATGGCGCGCAGGCCAGGTTAAGGCCAATCCTGATGACCTCTTTCGCATTTGTATTAGGTCTTGTGCCGCTAATGCTGGCAACAGGCGCCGGCGCCAACGGTAACCGTTCTATCGGAACCGGAGCTGTAGGTGGTATGCTGATCGGCACAGTTTTCGGAGTTTTCATTACACCGGTACTGTTCATCATCTTCCAAACCCTTCAGGAAAAGTTCAAAAAGACAAATACGAAAATATCATGAAAATCATTATAAAAACCCTCTTCTTGCTGATGAGCCTGATAACCTTATCAGCCTGCCATGTTACCAGGCGATACCAGCAACCATCGCCCGGCAATACCAAATTGTTCAGAGATAATAATAGTGCGGATACTAATTCTATCGCCAGGCTGCATTGGAACCAGGTATTTACTGATACGCTTTTACAGCAGCTGATTAATGAAGGCATCCGCAACAATATCGATCTTCAAAAAGCCTATTCTGTAACCCGGCAGGCACAAGCTTATTTTGCGCAAAGTAAGCTGGCCTTTTATCCGTCGCTTGATGCCGATGCCGGTGTATCCATATCGGGATCATCAAATCCAAATAATTTCACTAATACATCAAATAACCGCGTTTACTCGGCAGAACTAACAGCCAGTTGGGAAGCGGATATATGGGGTAAACTAAAAAGCGCCAAACAAGCCCAATTGGCTTCATTATTACAATCAGCCGCTAATGCCAGAGCAGTACAAACCGCTTTGATAGCCGATATAGCTAATAATTATTATAACCTGATGGCACTTGATCAGCAATTAACTATAACTGAAGAAAGCGTGAAAAATTGGCAGACTACGGTTAATACGATGAAGTCGTTAAAAAATGCGGATGTGGTTACCGGGGCCGCGATTGTACAAAGTGAAGCCAGCAAATATGCAGTACAGGTTACTATCCCCGATCTGAAACAATCTATCTGGCAAAGCGAAAACATGATCAATTTATTGTTGGGCAGGGTGCCCGGCCCGATAACCAGGTCGAAGATAGATGCACAACAACCGCTCAAGGTACTAACGCCCGGTATACCGGCGCAAATGCTGGCTAACCGGCCTGACGTGATGGCTGCAGAATACGGCTTTAGAAATGCTTACGAGCTAACAAATGTGGCCAGGACGTATTTTTACCCGGCCATAACGCTAACCGGGTCGGGTGGGTACTCCAGTTATTTTTCCTTTTTCGGAGTTGGATCATTGATCGGCAATTTAACCGCGGGGCTTACACAGCCCATCTTCAATAAAGGTACCAATAAAGCCAGGTTAGCGGCCGCGCAAGAGCAACAGCAACAAGCTTTGCTAAGCTTCAGGTACACAGTACTCAACGCAGGGCAGGAGGTGTCTAACGTGCTGATGTCCTACCAGACGGCCGAAGAAAAAGCAACAACAAGGATTAGCCAGTTGGACAATCTTGGCAAAGCGGTAAATTATACGCAGCAATTAGTCAGGTACGGCTCTGCCAATTATACTGAAGTTTTAACAGCACAGCAAAGCTTACTTAGCGCTCAATTAAACAGCGTTAATGACAGGCTGCAGCAATTACAGGCTATCGTTTATCTTTATCGCGCACTGGGCGGTGGCTGGCAATAAAACTTGCTTTAAACCAATAACTTTGCATCATTTATTCAAAATTTCTACAGATTGAATTTGTAATTAGCATAAAAATTATTTCATGAAAAAATATCAAAAAATCGTATGCCTGTTTCTTTCACTAAGTGTCGGACACTTTAGTGCGAAAGCGCAGACCAAGACAGGCTTCCACATCATTAAAAAAATTCCTATCCATAGTAACGGCGGCTGGGATTATATTACTGTTGACGGTGCAGCCAAAAGAGTTTATGTTTCTCATGGTATACAAGTGCAGGTATTGTCTGTTACCGGGGACTCTGTTGGCGTAATTCCTAACACATTAGGTGTTCATGGCATTGCCTTGGTTCCGTCCTTAGGCAAGGGCTATACCAGCAACGGCAAAGCAAATACGGTTTCTGTTTTTGACCTTAAGACGCTGAAGGTGGCCAATGAAATACCGGTTGGTCAAAACCCGGACGCCATTTTTTATGATGATTTTTCTAAAAAGATCATTACGTGCAACGGGCGAAGCAAGGACGCGACAATAGTTGATCCGGTGACGGAAAAGGTAATAGCCACAGTACCGTTGGGCGACAAACCTGAAACAGCCGTATCAGATGGTAAAGGCAAAATATTTATTAACGGCGAAACCACCGGAGTGATCATTGTTGTGGACGCGATTACCTTTAAAGAAATAGCCAGATATAAGATTAATGATGGGGAAGAACCAAGTGGCTTAGGTAT
>JAQBOP010000373.1 GCA_028287975.1 Mucilaginibacter sp.
CACGCGCCTATAACTACCAGTATGGCAGTCATAAAAAACACAAAGTAGCGGTGCTTTAGCGAAAAGTAAATTATATTTTTAATGAATTTATTCATTTGATTGGTATCAAGTAATTAGTATCAAGTAGCTAGATTTAAAATGTACCAAGTTTCCGAGTAGCATAATCTTGATACTTCGTACTTGATACGCTGTACTAAATTTAGTCGCCTGTAATGGCATCATATAAAAGCAACTGATTTTTTGATATTACCTTATCTCCCGGTTTTAAACCTGTGGCGATATAGGATATATCATCAACCGTTTTAATGACACTAACCTCACGTACCTGTAAATCGCATTTGCTGTTATAGATCACCACATAATTCTTGCTGCTGTCAAAAACAACGGCCTTGGCCGGGATAGAAACAGCCTGCGTATTTTCGCTATTGGTGACAACTACATTAGTAAACATTTCGGGCTTTAATAACATGCCGGGATTTGGCAGGGCTATTTTAACTTTCATTACCTTATTGTCAGGGTCTAATACCGAGCTGATCTCATTTACTTTACCTGTAAATACCTTGCCCGGATAGGCTAAAGTTGTAACTTTTGCAGCATAACCGGTTTTAATCTTGCTGATATCCGACTCAAAAACGTTGGCCCAGATCCAAACATCCTGCATGTTTGATATAGTGAACATGCTGCCGCTGTTATCCTGGCGGATAAAGCTGCCTGAAGTTATGTTTTTTTCGATCACGTATCCACTTTCAGGGGCTTTGATCACCAATGAACCATTCTCGCTGGTGTTACCGCCGCCATTAATGGATAACTGTTGCTTAACCTTCCTGTTTGCGGCCATCGCTTTGTTGTAATTCTCCTGAGCTTCAGTATAGTCGCGCTCGCTCGAGATACCATTTTTATACAATGATTCTGCCTGGTCCAATTGCCTTTTAGCAACCGCTACGTCTGATTGGGTAGATGACAGATCGGTATAATTACCGGCAACGTCGGCACTGCGCATAATAGCAAGAGTCTGACCTTTTGTTACTTTATCGCCCAGCGATACTTTTACGGAGATAACCTGCCCGCTTGAAAAAGGGAAAACCTTCACCACGTTATTATCATCACTTGACACTTCGCCCGAAAGGGTAAGCTCATCCTTCATTGTACTGGTTTTAGCGGTATCTATGGTGATCATTTTTTGTAACGAGTCACTTACGCATACCTGCTTACTATCCGGCGTATCCGGTTGTTTTTGTTTACACGCGGCTAAAAACATTAATCCGGAGAGACCAATCAAAAACGTTTCTCTTTTCATTATTCTGTATGTTATCAATAGTTAGTTTTAAGGCTTTATTATGGTTGTCCCGGTGGCGAAATTTAAATCGGCAATAGCCTTTTGCAGATCATATTGCTGCTGCAATATTTTTAATTTGGTGTCTTTATAGGTGTCAAAAAAGTCAACAAACTCAATTAACCCTATTTGTCTTTCTTTAAAGCTTTTGAGCATGCTGTTAAATAGCTTGTCATACTGCTCGTTAAAGGCGGTTTGCTGGGTCGAAAACATTTCCTGTGTCAGCTCATATTGCCTTACGGCTGATACCACTTCATTTTTTAGTTGCGCCTCACTCGCCTTCACCGTGCTTTCCTGGCTTTTCAGTGTATAAGTCGCCGATTTGATATTACCCTGGTTACGGTTAAAAAATGGCAGAGGTAAACCTATTTGTAACCCGTAGTAATTAGGGGCATAGCTGCTGTTCTTATCATAAGACAGGCCTAAGGTAATGTCCGGGGCAGCCAGCGCTTTTTGATAAGCAAGATCGTGAGTTGCCGAATTGAACTGGTATTTATTTGATAAATAGTCGCCGCGGTTTGTTTTAGCCTGTTCGATCAAAGCTGGAATATCCAGCTTGATCGATAGGCCTGATGGACTACTTATAACAGGGGTAATATACGTTGTTTCACTTGTGCCTAATAAGGTTTTAAGCTCGGTTTGCAGATCATTGATCTGTCGGCTGTTCTCTATTCTGTCGTTTTGAAGGCCAAATAACAATGCCTTTAATCTTATCAGATCTTTCATGGCAACGTTACCGGCATCAAATGCCTGCTGGATACCATTAACCAGGTTACTTGCCGAACTGATCTCTGCCCGGTAAACTTTATCCTGCTCTACAAGGCTGGCTAACTGGCTAAAATCCAGTTGCAGGTTGTAACGCAGGTTACGCATCAGATCATTAAAAGCAGCTTCCTGTACCTGGGCGTTATCTTTTGCAACCTGTACCTGTTTGCCACGTTTACCGGCGGTGGTAAATACCTGGCTTAGTTGTACAAACACCTGCCCCTGGCCTAAACTGCTGTTATGGTAAAAGAACTTTTTGCTGCCGCCATCATATATATTCTGGTCTGTACTTAGTACAGGGTTGTCCCATAATTTTGCCTGGCCGATCAAAGCTTTTGAGGCATCTATATTATATTTCTGAGCAAGTAAGCTCAGGTTATTATCCAGAAAATGCTTTTCGGCATCCTGGAAGTTTAGTGAAAGCGTATCAGCCTGCGCTTGTGCTTTTAAAGCTGTGATACAAAAAAAATAGGGTAGAAGAAAAAGACCGATTTTAAAACGCATAGTTTATTTTAAACGGTCAAAATTAAGCTATACTAAGAAGTGGAAAATTAGAATGGCATTAGAATGTTAATTTGCCCGGTTAAACATGACCGTAATGCTGGTGCCTTCGCCCTCAATGGACTCGATGTTAAGGGTGCCGTTAAATAATTGAATGATCTTTTTGGTTACATACAACCCAATGCCATTGCCTGCAAAATTATGCGAATTGTTGCCCCGGTAAAATGATTTAAAAACCAGGTCGATATCGTCTTTTGGAATGCCTATGCCTGAATCGATGATCTGCATACGGATCAGCTGCTCATCCGCATAAAAATTGCATTTAACAGGTTTCTGACTTGAAAATTTAAAGGCGTTGCTAATTAAGTTATTTAAGGCGATGAAAAGTAACTGGTGGTTAGCGGGGATGTTTAACATGATCTCGTTTTCGGGCATGTGCTCAACATTAATCTGCAACGCGCCCGAGCCCAATTTATATGCCCAGTACGATTCGACCTCCCATAACAATTCGTCCATCCGTACCGGGCCCTGCTCTGCAATGGTGTAATCCATATCCACCTGGGCCAGCTCCATTAAACCCGATATAGTATCTCTTAACCGTTCTGATTCTTCTAATACCAGTTGCAGGGTCTTCTTATTTTCCTCGGGGCTGCGTTCTTTGTTTAGCGCTAACTCTACTTCGCCGATTATGCTCGTTATAGGTGTTCGCAGTTCATGTGATGCATTGGCCACATAAGTTCTTTGCAGCTCGAAGGCGTTTTCAAGGTGCTCGAGCAGGCGGTTAAAATTGTGCGCCAGTTCGCTTATCTCATCACGGCCCTTACCTTCCTTTACCCGCAGGTGCAGGTTGGTTGATTTAATGAGCTGCATTTGCTGCACCACATTTTTAATTGGCGAAAGCGTGTTCTTTGCCAGCCACCGGCTTATTAAAAAGAGCAATACCGCAACCACCAGGAAGATAATGATCATTGCTTCAAGTATTGCCTCTAACTGGTGCCGGCCCTCGATATCATTTGCGGTAACCAGGATAACGAAATCGCCCTGATTGTCCTGATAATAAATGCCTACTATCTGGTAATCCTTATCTGCGTACTGCAAATATTTATCACGCCTTACTGCTTCAATGGTTTTGCTGTCCCAGTATTGGTTTTCGTCGTGTATAAACGCTGCGCTATTGCGGTCATCATATAGCCTGATCACTTCACCAGGCAGATTTTTTAAAAACCCGTTCTTTACCCGTATCAACGAATCAGGGGTAATTTCATCTGCTTCAAGATACAATTGGGCCGCGATATTAGCCCGGTCTTTTAGCTGCGAATAAAAGTGATTATGTACGATAGTGTAAACAGAAAGGTAAAGCGACAGCATGACCGCTAGCAAAATGCCCGAGCCAATCAAAGTAAAATAAAGTGAAAGCCTGTCCTTTATTTTCACTTAATCCTGTTCTGTTTTAAACATGTACCCTTTGCCTATAACTGTGTGGATATACTTTTCGGTAAACCCTTTTTCTATTTTGTTGCGCAGGTAGTTAACGTAAACATCAACCACATTAGTGCCGGTGTCAAAAGATATCCCCCAAACCTTTTCGGCTATGGTTTGCCTGGTTAAGATCTTGTCGTTATTATGCATTAATAGCTCTAAAAGGGCGCATTCTTTTGTGGTCAGGGTTATTTTACGGCCTTCGCGCTCAACAGTGTTATTAGCGGTGTTCAGGCTTATTTTCCCCAGCGTGATAACCGGAACATGATCGGTAGTATTACGCCTTAGTAAGGCCTCAACCCGGGCCTGCAACTCTTTAAGATGGAAGGGCTTAACCAGGTAATCGTCGGCGCCAATGTTTAGGCCTTTTACCTTATCGTCTACACTGTTTAGCGCGGTTAACATTAATATGGGCACGGTTTTATTTTTCTGGCGGATATGACGGCAAACCTCGATACCTGTTAAATAGGGCAGCATGATATCCAGTATCACCAAATCGTACGGCTTAATGGGGAATTTTTTTACGGCCTGTGCGCCATCTTTTACAATATCTACTATGTGATGATTTTCTTCGAGTGCCTTTTTAGTAACGGCCGACACCCGTTCTTCATCTTCAACTAAAAAAATTTGTGCCATATCGTAACAAATATAATACTAATGGCCTATTAAATTGTAGATGATTTAAAGCTGAACCGCTATTCGGTACACTCATCAACCAGCATTAGTATAGAATAATAATTTTCGCCAACCGCGTCAGACAGCGCTATTTCGCAGGTTTTGGATGAGGAATAATAACCGTCGTAAACGTTGGCTTTTACCTCATTTGCTTCCGGCAGAGTAGCAGATCGTGTAAGTTCAGGATGCAGGAACCCTCTGTCGCCGGCCATGCCGCAGCAACTGGCAAAAACCGGCACGTCGACATTAACCGCAAAGGCTTGGGCTATTTTGGTGAACCGGCTTTCCAAACCAGGCATTTTTTGCAATGAGCATACCGGGTGCAATGCAATGCGTTCTTTTTTATTGCTGATGTTAATTTGCGGCATTACATAATCATGGACGTAAGCAACACTGTCAATGATCAGCAATTGGTCGAACCTGGCTTTGTTCTCGTCCGTCAGCGCCGGCCTGCAATGTGTTAACGTCTGAGTGCACGAACTTATGTCAAGTACCACAGGCAACTTTCCGCCATCGGTAACTTTCCAGAGTTTAGTAATGGTTTCGTTAGCGGTATAAGTGTAAGCATCTTTAAACCCTTTGGACGAATAGATCTGCCCGCAGCAGTTTTTTTCGATATCGGCAGGCACTACCACATTAATACCCGCCTTGGCCGATACATCCATAAAGGTTTGCATTACGCCCTTTTGTTTCTTTTCACGCTCGCCCATCGCGCGCGAGATACATGCCGGGAAATACACCACCGAGCGGGTATAAGAATCTTTAAATAAATTACCCGGCACAGGCTTGGCCAATGCCAGTTGGTTTGACCATAGCGGGAAGCCCGGAATAACTTTGCGCAGGCCCGTAGTAAGCTTGAACATGGTTTTTTGCCCTAATAATTTATTGACCAATATCCCTGCACCCAAAGCAAGTTTTACAATGCTATAAACGGCTTTAAAATGTTTGGCCGTAAACAGCGCCATTTTATTGGCTGTTTCCGAATGGTTCTCCCTGCGCAGGCGTTTTACCAGGTCGCCGGTATTGATATCAACCGGGCAGGCAGTGGCGCATAAGCCATCAACCGCGCAAGTGTCTAAGCCTTCATACTGATATTGGTGCAGCAGTTGGGCATGCTGTGTTTTATTGCCCTGGTTTTTAAGTTTAAGCAATTCGCGGCGCACCACAATGCGTTTACGCGGGGTGAGGGTAATATCGCGGCTCGGGCATTTATGCTCGCAAAAGCCGCATTCAATGCAGCGGTCAACTTCTTCTTCAACCTGTGGCAGCTCTTTCAAATTTTTGATATGCGCGTGCTTATCCGCATTAATAATTACGCCGGGATTTAACAGGTTTTCGGGGTCGATAGCCTGTTTAACGGTTTTCATCACCCGGTAAATGGTTTCACCCCATTCGGTTTCCACAAACGGCGCCATGTTACGCCCTGTTCCGTGTTCAGCCTTTAAAGCGCCGTTATATTTTTTAACTACCAGGTCAACCACATCCTGCAAAAAAACACTGTAACGAGTTATTTCATCGGGCGTGTCAAACGCCTGGGTAACCACAAAATGGATGTTGCCATCTTTTGCATGGCCAAAAATGATGGCCCTGGTGTAGCCGTGTTTTTTAAATAATTGTTGCAGATCAGATATCGCATCGCCCAGTTTATCAACCGGGAAAGCTACGTCTTCTAATATCACCGATGTTCCGCTGGCCCTTACTGCGCCTACTGCCGGGAACATCCCTTTGCGTACCTTCCAGAATAAGGCCTGTTCTGCCGGTACGGCGGTAAATTCGGCTTTTTGTAAAAGGGAAAGATCATTGGCGATAGACAGGAATGCGTCCATCTGCAATTTTAGTTCGGCCTGGGTATTGCCCTGGTATTCTACCAGTAAGGCGGCAGCATTTTCCGGCAGTGTTTTGATCACCGCGGGCATTCCTTCTATATTTTCTATGGATTGCAGCGAGGCCCGGTCCATCAATTCAACCGCGGCTGCGCCGGATGTTGTTAACGGTGAAATAGCCTGGCAGGCTGAATAGATATCCGTGAAATACAACATGGCCGTTAGCTTCTCAGGATAATCATCAACTGTATGTAGTACTGCCTCGGCTATAAATCCAAGTGTGCCCTCGGCTCCTATTAACAAGTGCGCCAGGATATCCATCGGCTCATCAAAATCAACAAAAGCATTTACCGAATAGCCTACCGTATTTTTGGTTTGATATTTTTTGCGAACCTTTTCATAAACTTCCGGATCGCTTAAAATTTGGCCCTTCAGGTCTTTTAAAGTTTGGTAAAGCCCGGCAGATTGCTGTTTAAACCGGGTATAATCCGCGGCTATCTCGGTGCTGTAAATTTGTCCGTCAGGTAAGATAAAACGGATATGTTTTACGGTATGATAAGAGTTTTTGCTAACCCCGCAGCACATGCCGCTGGCATTTTTTGAAAAGATACCGCCCATCATGGCGGCATTAATTCTTGCCGGGTCCGGGCCTATCTTTTTCTTGTATTTTTTAAGGTATGTATTTACATAAGCACCGATAGCTCCTCGC
>JAQBOP010000384.1 GCA_028287975.1 Mucilaginibacter sp.
AATATCAGATAAAACCGGCAGCATACAAATGGCATATATTGTACCGCTAATATGTTTTGCAGTGGTATTGTATTATGGTCTTAAAGGGCATAAGGTTATAAAAAAAGCAATTTAATATGGCCAGGTATTGTTTAGCGCTTGATCTGAAAGACGATCCGCAACTGATTGCGGAATACGAGAAGTATCACGAAAAGATCTGGCCCGAGATCCATGAGAGCATTAACGGCAGTGGCATCACCGGGCTGGAAATATACCGTTGCTTTAACCGTTTGTTTATGATAATGGAAACCGGCGCGGATTTTAGTTTTGATAAAAAGGGTGCTATGGATGCAGCCAACCCAAAGGTGCAGGAATGGGAGGATCTGATGTGGAAATATCAGCAGGCACTGCCCGGTGCCCGACCCGGCGAGAAATGGGTATTAATGAATAAAATTTTTGATCTGTAATAAAATACAATGTTTAGTTTAAAAGGAAAATCAGCAGTAATAACAGGCGGCGGAAGCGGGATAGGCCGGGCAATATCCGTGCTTTTTGCAAAGCAGGGTGCAGTGGTGCACATCATCGAATTAAATGCCGACGCGGCAAAAGATACCGTCAGCGAAATTGAAAATGAAGGCGGCACAGCCATTGCACATGGTTGTAATGTGAGCGACCAGCAACAAGTGCTTGATATCTATAATAAAATAGGTACGATAGATATCCTGGTTAACAACGCAGGCATCGCGCATATCGGCGAAGCCACCACCACCAGCGAGGAAGATTTTACAAAGATCTTTAACGTGAACGTAAAAGGCGTTTATAACTCGCTTTTTGCAGCTATCCCATTAATGAAAGGCAAAGGCAAGGGCGTTATCCTTAACATGGCATCAATAGCAGCGGTAGTGGGTATAACCAGCCGTTTTGCTTATTCCATGAGCAAAGGTGCGGTATCCGCCATGACGCTGTCTGTAGCGCGCGATTATATGGCTGATAATATCCGATGTAACAGTATTTCGCCGGCAAGGGTACATACTCCTTTTGTGGATGGCTTTATTGCCAAAAACTATGCAGGGCAGGAAACGGAGATCTTTGAGAAACTATCCAAAAGCCAGCCAATAGGCCGCATGGGTAAACCGGAAGAAGTTGCCTCACTGGCGTTATATTTATGCAGCGATGAAGCAGGTTTTGTTACCGGCTGCGATTATTTGCTGGATGGGGGATTTGTTAAATTAAATAATTAGGGAGCCGCAGTAGCAAGGCGGCGATAACTCACCCGATCTGCGCTACGCTGGATCACCCTCTCTTCGCCTTTGGCGGAAAGAGGGTAGACAAAAAAAACCCTCTTTACCGCTTGCGGAAGAGAGGGTCGGCAAGCAAAGCGGTGCCGGGGTGAGTCGACGGCGCGCTTTAGACGAGGGCTTAAAAAAATATTAACAGATATACATAAACAACAATTAAATCAAAAAGTCTCCCCTGCGGGGGGAGATTTAGAGGGGGCTACAATGAAATTAATAAGATGGGGAAACCCGGGTGAAGAAAAAACGGGTGTAATCATTGACGATACAAGGTATGATACATCGTCTTTTGGCGAAGAATATAACGAGCAGTTTTTTGAAAATGATGGATTGGCAAGACTGGGAGATTTCCTGTTTGCTAACCAGGGTAAGCTACCAAAAGTTGCCGATAGCGAGCGTCTGGGCAGCCCGATAGCGAGACCGTCAAAAATTCTTTGCATTGGCTTAAACTATGCTGATCATGCCAGGGAAACCAACGCGACCGTACCTGCCGAGCCGGTACTGTTCATGAAATCGACCACAGCATTGGTTGGTCCTAATGACGATGTGGTGATCCCAAGGGATTCTGTTAAAACTGATTGGGAGGTTGAGTTGGCCGTTGTTATCGGTAAAAAAGCAAGTTATGTTGATGAAGCGGATGCTTTAAACTATGTTGCCGGCTATGTTTTGCATAACGATGTGTCTGAACGCGAATTCCAGATTGAGCGTGGCGGTACCTGGGATAAGGGTAAGGGCTGCGATACCTTTGCGCCTGTTGGCCCATTTGTGGCTACGCCTGATGAATTGGGCGATATAAATAATTTAAGGCTTTGGCTAAAGGTTAACGGTAAAACCATGCAGGATGGCAACACATCTAACTTTATCTTTAATGTGCCGTTTGTAATAGCTTATGTAAGTAAATTTATGACGCTGTTACCTGGTGATATTATATCAACCGGTACGCCGGCAGGAGTGGGCCTTGGTTTTAAACCGCCTATCTATTTAAAAGCAGGCGATGTGATGGAGTTGGGTATTGATGGTTTGGGCGAGTCAAAACAAGTAGTAAAAGCTTATGTCAAGAATTGATGCGCATCAACATTTCTGGAACTACGACCCGGTAAGGCATGCCTGGATCAATGATGATATGGAGATCATCAGGCAGGATTTTTTGCCCCAGGACCTGGACCCCATCTTACATGAGTATGGCTTTAGCGGCTGCGTTGCCGTACAGGTAGACCAAAGCGAAACAGAAAATCATTTTCTTTTGGAGCAGGCCATAAACAATGACTTTATAAAAGGTGTAGTTGGGTGGATAGACTTTAAAGCCGAAAATATTGAGGAGCGGCTTGCTTATTACAAGCAGTTTGAAAAGCTGAAAGGGTATCGCCATATTTTGCAGGGCGAGGCCGACAGGGCGTACATGCTTAACGCTGATTTTAAACGAGGCATATCAAAACTAAAACAATTTGGTTATACCTATGATATTCTGATCTATACTGATCAGTTGGGTTATGCTAACGAGTTTGCGGCTACTTTTCCGGAGCAGCCTTTTGTGATAGACCATTT
Source organism: Mucilaginibacter sp. (assembly GCA_028287975.1). Taxonomy (GTDB): domain Bacteria; phylum Bacteroidota; class Bacteroidia; order Sphingobacteriales; family Sphingobacteriaceae; genus Mucilaginibacter. The sequence goes on from JAQBOP010000384.1 coordinate 2,820, forward strand.
GGCAAAACCTAAAATAAAAGACGGTGCAATAACCGAATGGGCAAAAGCTATCAGGACGATTGCTCAAAACCAGAATGTTAGCTGTAAAGTATCGGGCGTGGTAACAGAAGCCGACTGGAAAAACTGGAAAGCCGAAGATTTTACACCTTACCTGGACGTGGTTTTCGAGGCTTTTGGTGCGGACAGGGTAATGTTTGGGTCAGACTGGCCGGTTTGCCGCGTGGCAGCCACTTATGGCGAAACGCTGGCAATTGCTGAGGATTATGTAGCCAAACTTTCTAAAACCGAGCAAGATAAATTTTGGGGTGATAATGTGGTTAAATTCTATGGATTGTAAGTAATAAATACCTATGGTCGAAATGACAAATCGATAAATAAAGACATCAACTAAAAATAAAAATAATGGATCTGCAGTTAAAAAATAAAGTTGTAATAGTAACCGGCGGTGCAAAAGGCATTGGCGAGGGAATTGTCAGGCTGCTGGCAAACGAGGGCGCTATCCCGGTAGTGATTGGCCGTAAAGAAGCCGATAACTTAAAAGTGGTGGATGATCTGAAAGCACAGGGATTTGAAGCGTTCCAGGTTGTGGCAGAGCTTACCGAGCCTGATGATTGTAAAAAAGCGGTAGATGCCGTTATAGCCAAATATGGCCGTATTGAGGGCTTGATCAACAACGCGGGTGTAAATGATAGCGTAGGGCTTGAAAAAGGCAATTACGACGATTTTATGCGCAGCCTTAAACGTAACGTGGTGCATTATTACCTGATGGCAAAGCATGCCTTGCCCGAACTGAAAAAATCAAAAGGGCATATTGTAAATATCGGCTCGAAAGTAGCCGAGACCGGCCAGGGAAATACATCAGCCTACGCAGCTGCGAACGGTGGGCGTAATGCCCTCACCCGCGAATGGGCTGTTGAGCTTTTACCTTATGGTATCCGCGTAAATGCCGTGATAGTAGCCGAGTGCTGGACACCGTTGTACGAAGCTTTTATAGCCACCATGCCGGATCCTGAAGCAAAACTGAAAGACATCGTAAAAAATATCCCGCTGGAGCATCGAATGACAACTGCGGATGAAATAGCCAACATGGTGGTGTTCCTGTTATCGGACGTATCAAGCCACACTACCGGACAATTGATCCATGTGGACGGCGGCTATACGCATTTGGATAGGGTGATCGAATAGCATAGATTAACCGCTATGAAGTTCAGGTTATTAGGCATCCTTTTAATTATATCCTTAACCGGGTTCTCGCAAAATAAGGTTATTGATCCCGGCGCGGTATGGCCCGATGACAAGGGCAACCATATCCAGGCGCATGGCGGCGGTATCATCAAAATAAAAGATACCTATTACTGGTATGGCGAAGAACGCGCGAAAGGACTGGACCCCAATTACAGGTATGTAAGCTGCTATTCGTCTACCGATCTGATGAACTGGAAATTCAAGGGCGATGTGGTTAAAATGTCCGACCCTGAAAACCTGGGCGAAGGCTGGATCTTGGAGCGACCAAAAGTTTATTATAACAAGCCAACTAAAAAATATGTAATGTATTTTCACCTGGATACTAAAAATTACCAGTATGCCAGGGTAGGTGTAGCCGTTAGCGACAAGCCCGATGGCAATTACACTTTTGTTAAAAGCTTCAGGCCGTTGGGCCACCAAAGCCGTGATATCGGCCAGTTTATTGATGATGACGGTACCGCTTACCTGGTATTTGAAGACCGGGCGCTGGGCTTCCATATTGTTAAACTGGCTGATGATTACATGAGCGTAGAAAAAGAAATGAGTCTGGTACGCATGCCATTGGAAGGTGGCGCCATCGTACATTACGACGGGTTATATTATTCAATCGGTTCGGCGCTAACAGGTTGGGGCCCCAATCCCAATAAATATGCTACCGCGACCTCGCTTGAAGGGCCGTGGAGCGAGTTTAAAGATATAGCCCCGCCCGAAACCAAAACTTATCATTCGCAATCAACCATGATGCTCAAAGTGGTGGGTCCCAAATCAACCACGGTAATTTTTATGGCCGATCAATG
>JAQBOP010000013.1 GCA_028287975.1 Mucilaginibacter sp.
ATATGGTGTACCAAAATTTACTGATCGAAAACAAAGGGCGGATCCAATATATCGTTATTAACCGCGAGAGCAAACTCAATGCTTTAAATAAAGACACGCTGTTTGAGCTGCATATCGCTTTGGGAGATGCCTTGCATAATGCCAAAGTAGGCGGAGTGATCATTACCGGTGCAGGGCCAAAAGCATTTGTAGCCGGGGCAGATATAGCCGAATTTGAGGGCCTGGATGTAGAAGCAGGCCGAAACCTGGCGCACGAAAATCAAAAGAACATTTTTAACATCATAGAGCATTTTAGTAAACCTGTTATAGCCGCAATTAATGGCTTCGCGTTGGGCGGCGGACTTGAGCTGGCTATGGCCTGTCATATCCGCATAGCGTCTGACAATGCCAAAATGGGTTTGCCCGAAGTAACACTTGGCCTGATACCTGGTTACGGGGGTACACAACGCCTTACCCGTTTGGTAGGCAGGGGCAGGGCTTTAGAAATGATCATGACCGCTGACATGATTACCGCGGCAGAGGCTTACCGGTTCGGGCTCGTAAACCATGTGGTTAGCCAGGACGGGCTGTTACCAAAAGCTGAAGATATCCTGCAAAAGATATTGAGCCGCGCCCCGCTGGCAATTGCCGCTGCTATTACCGCGGTTAATGCCGCCGGGCAAAATGATATCAACGGGTTTGATGTTGAGGTAGAAGAATTTGCCAAATGTTTTGGTACCGAAGACTTTAAAGAAGGCGTCTCGGCCTTTCTTGGAAAACGAAAATCAGACTTTAAAGGCAAGTAAGCACTCATTTATTACATTAAGCTGACTAAAATACCCGTATAGTCAAAAAATAAATTACTGTTAATCAATCGATTGAATAATCGTGACATTTGGATGAAAAAACCTATTGTATTTGTGTTGTTACTTTGCTTCGTGTTAAACAAACACAAAACATTTTAATATATACAACTATGAAAAGTACATTAAAAATCACAGCACTTGTTTTAGCCTTAGCCGGGTTTACCTTAGGCGCTAAAGCACAAACCAACCCTACATCTACCAAAACAACAGCAAGCGGTGTTCGCTTCAGCGTCGGTGTTGACGCCGGTATCCCGACCGGAAAATTATCAGACAGTTATAACTGGAACCTTGGCGGTTCTGTACAGGCAGACATCCCGATAGCTTCTCAATTATTTGTTACTGTTAATGCCGGTTACAACAACATCTTCGGTAAAAACGTAACAGTAGGCGGCGTAACCGACAAAGCTACAAACATCCAGTTATTGCCTGTTAAAGCCGGTTTAAAATACTTCCTTGTTAACAAATTCTATGTACAGGGTGAAGCCGGTGCCGCATTTGTTTTAAACAAAAAAGATATCGATGCAACTAATTCAGCAGCATTTGTCTGGGCTCCACAAGTTGGTTACCAATTCCCTATAGGCGGCAGCAGCTATATTGATGCGGGTGTACGTTACGAAGCAAGCACTAAATTAAACAGCAACTTTGACGACAGCAAAGTAAACTTCTTTGGTTTACGTGTTGCCTACGGGTTCTAAGTACAGCTACTTACAACTACCTATGATGAAATGGCCCGCCAATTGGCGGGCTTTTTTGTGCCGTAATTTTACAGGTGGCTGATGATAAAAAATTTAACATTTTTTTACATCAGTTTATAATGAGTTATTCAAAACGGATATTAGCTTTGCACAAATTAAGTTTTACCGATAATTTGCGGTGAATTATACGTTGTTAATTCATTAAACGTTTTAACACATTAATCTAAACAACAATTATGAAAATAACCGTTAAAGCGTTTATCTACTCGTTCCTTTTTATATGCCTCGGTTCGGCAGCACATGCACAGATCAATGTGCCGGATAGTATTCGTGTTGGTTTGGGCGCAGAGCTAACTTCGGCAACAGGCACAGGTTTTGGCACCGACGTAACTACCGATGCAGGTGGTACGGCCGCAGCGGCCTATAGCTATGGTGCGGGGCTTACTTTAAGGGCCGACATACCGGTAATGTCTCATTTATATGCTACAGCAACTGTTGGTTATATCAGCTTTTTTCCTACAGGTAAATCATCTTATAGCCAACAAGCTATATTAAAAACATCATTGCCTGATTTTAATACCATCCCCTTAAAAATAGGATTAAAATGGTTATTGGGTAATCGTTTCTATGTACAGGGCGAAGTTGGTGAAACCATTTTAGCTAATAAGAAAGAATTATACGCTTTATATGGTAACTCAGTTACCTGGTCGCCGCAAATAGGTTTGGTATTGCCGCTAAAAAAACGCCATACTTATATTGATGCCGGTTTACGTTATGAACGTACCGAAAGTTTTTACAACGATTCAAATCATAATACGTTCTGGGCGCTGCACGTTGCCTATGAGTTTAATTTGTAGTTGCAAGCTGCTCAGCTTTTTGATCGGTTAATATCACGGAACGCAAATCTTAACTAATACTTTATTTATAAAACATTAGTTGGATTAGCATTTTTGTGTAACTTAACATTTTAAAATTTGCCGGATAAACTATAATGCCTTTATGAAGAAAATCCTCATCATAGATGATGAAGTGAACGTTGCGTTGTTGTTGTCAAAATTTTTAACACGTAACGGATTTGACGTAAGTACCGCAGCAAGTGGTAATAGTGGCCTGGAATATTTGCAAAACAGCGAGTTTGACCTGGTATTATGTGACTACAGGCTGGAAGATACCGATGGCCGCGAAATACTGCGGAAAATTAAAACCCACTACCCAAAAACCGGAGTTATTATTATTACAGGTTACTCGGACATTAAAATGGCTGTAGAACTGATAAAGATGGGCGCGTACGATTATATCAGCAAACCGCTGTATCCCGATGAAATATTAAATACCATTACCAAGGCCATCGAAACACGCCAGGCGCTGATGGAAGATGAGCCTGTACCGGTGGCACCGGTTAGCAAGCCGGGTAAAAAGCCTGTTTTACCTCCCGACGGTATTGTTGTAGGCTCAAGCCGGGCATCAAAAGATCTGGCCAGACAAATAGAACTGGTTGCGCCAACCAATTACAGCGTAATTATTTTAGGCGAAAGCGGAACGGGTAAAGAAGAGGTTGCCAAAAGCATCCACCTGCACAGCCAGCGTAACAACAAACCATTTATTGCGATGGATTGCGGGTCGCTTACCAAGGAGCTTGCAGCAAGCGAGTTTTTCGGGCACGAAAAAGGATCATTTACAGGCGCGCTTGCTACCAAGATAGGCCACTTTGAAATGGCTAATGGCGGCACCTTGTTTTTAGATGAGGTGGGTAACTTATCCTACGAAATACAGGCCGCTTTGCTGAGGACCGTACAGGAACGAAAAGTAAAAAGGATTGGCAGCACCAAAGAGATAGACCTGGATGTGCGCATAATAGTGGCCACCAACGAAAACCTGGTTGAAGCGATACAACGCGGCCGTTTCCGCGAAGATCTTTATCATCGGTTTAATGAGTTTAGCATCTATATGCCACCATTGCGGGATAGGGGAAGCGATATTATATTGATGGCCGAACACTTTTTACAAGCGGCCAACCAGGAACTTGGACGAAATGTAACCCACTTTTCGCCCGAGGTGATAGAGTGTTTTATGAATTATCGCTGGCAGGGCAACGTACGCGAGCTTAAAAACATTGTAAGGCGCGCGGCATTGATAACAGAGGGTAATGAAATT
>JAQBOP010000015.1 GCA_028287975.1 Mucilaginibacter sp.
GCTGGGGATGGTAAAAGCCCCCGATCTTGATAACATGTTCTTCCCTTGGCAGGGCTTTGGGGAAAACGAAATTTCTTTCGGTGGCCACTTTGGCTATTGTTATATAAACGTCCATATGGTAGATATAATGCAGTATGCTTTTCATTTGTTCGCGCTGCCTGAAACGCAGGCCGTTATCCCATACGACTAATTTATCATACGGGATTTTGTTTTTAGTGTCTTCCTGTGCAAGTGCAACTATAAAGTCGCTTGACAATAAGTTGCTTACCTCCAGTGTACCCTGATGTGTTTGATAAGGGCGTTCATTAACGGAATGAAGCATGTTAATAAAGATCTTCAGTTGCTGTATAATTTCTACTAAAGCAGTAATACCGTTATAGATCACTTTATCATCCGCGTTAACGGCAACCAAATTGGTTAACTTTTTTTCTAAAGATTGCCTTTCCGATGATAGCCTTGTTCTTTCGTCGGTATTACCCAGGTATTGTTCTGCCCGGTCAAACAACTCAGTCTTAAACGGAAAATCTATCTGTATCACAAACAAATGCCGGATTAGCCGGATCCGTTCATTGATCTTGTTAACATCCGATAGCGGATGGCGAAACATTTCCTCTAAAATAGCCGCGCCGTTGACTGTATGGGTGCGGTTATATAGGGCATAAATAGAATCGGATCCCGGCCTGCCATAAATGTTCAGGTCCTCTAATGTTTGTTTATCAGTAGTAAAAGACATAATTATTTTCGTTTACGCCTGATCAGGAACACTGCTGCAATAATTACCAACAAGCCTGGTAAAATCCCCAGGAACAATACCTTAAGTGTGATCAGGCCTTTGTCGGTTACGTTGAGATGCTTATCTTCTGATTCAGGTCTGTTTGTATCAATTGGAAATTGGCCATAAGTGAACCAACCAAAAACATCAATTCCAAATACAAAATTTGCAGCTCTGCCTCTCGATAATTCTTTATTAGACAAAAAATCGGCATCGCCGGCAATAATGATCCGTTGCTCTTTATGGTTGATTTGCCTGGTTAGCGCCAAAACAGTTGGAACCGCTGCTTTTGTATCGCCATCGGCCGCTGAAAAAACAACATCGGCCGAATCCACAACCAGTTTTCCTTTCTTATTCCAGTTCTGGCTTGAATCCGTCATTAAAAGCGGCTTTATTAAAAACGGCCCACCAATAGTATAAGTTAAGCCTGATACACCTGGCATGGATACGCCTACGCTGTCAGTTAATTGCTTTTGAAGGCCTTTGTTGATGTTTGTGATATTCTTGGTAAATAGCGGTTTTAACATATCAGGCGGATTATCGCCAGCCTTTTGCACTAATACACCATCCATTATTTGCACACCCAATGTGCTGAGCAACGGATTTAATATCGATTGCTTTCCCGGTTCGCCTGCTATTAATAAATTACCACCGCCGGCAATATATTTTTGAATTTTGGCTAATACGGCGGGCGCAAAAGCGGTTTTTGGATCGGCTATTACCAATGCACTGATGTCAGCCGGGATTTCGCCCGTTTGTAAAGAAACATTTTCAACGTCAAAGCCTTGGTTAACCAATGAATTTCTGAAAGTGATCAAGCTGGTTAATTGGCCATATTCTTTATCACTTAACTTATCCTTGCTTCGCTCATATTCCCCGTCTAAAAAAGCAATTTTTGGCAGTTTACTGATCAATCGCTTCAACGCAGCATCTGTTTCGGATTCGAACGGGTATACCTGGCTATCATCAAACAGGCGCAGAAAGGTGGTTTTGCCTTTAAATTTAAGTTGCATCACATACCTGTTAAGCTCTGGCCGCAGGTCAATGATCTTGCTAATCTCTTCCGGCGTTTTAAAATCACCAAGATCTACTTTAAATGTTTTGGCATATTTTTGCGCTGTTAGTTTTACGTTTTCATCTTCTTTTCTTTTTGCTATCCGCACTCCGGGAATTGGCCTTGCAACGTAAATCGGATTATCATAGTAATAAACATATTTTAATTTGATATTTGACTTAAAGCGCATATAAGGAAGCCAGCGGTTCAGGTCTGTATTTCTTTGTTCAGGTTGACCTGACCAATAATTATTTTCTAATAAATTGATATAAGAGGTAACCTCAAGCGGTTCATCGCCTAATTGGGCAATAATCTTCTGAGAATTAGAGGTTAGCGTCATTTGATTTCCTGCGGTTGCATCATAATAACCAACCAATGGCGGCAGGCTTGTGATATATCCTACCATTAACGCCGAGAAAAAAATGAATATATATCTGCCTGCCACAACTATAGCCGATTTTGATTCGCGCTGAGATTGAAGCCGGGCTATACAAAATCCAAGAAAAATATAAATAATCAGGCCAAAATAGATCACATCTTTCGTACTGATCAGTCCCAATAACATACGGTTCGTGCGACCGGAAATTGACAGAAAATAGGTAAGGTCCCGCACAAAATCAATGTCTTGCCAAATCGTTCCAACATAGGCAAGCGCTGCAAATATAACCAGGGTACACATGGCCGCGACAATCTGGTAAGAGGTGAGGCTCGACATAAACAAACCGATGGCGGAATAAGCGCATAAAAGTAAATAGATACCAAAAAGGCTGGATAACATCAAACCGAGATCGGCCGAATGGATATTGAACAATCCGGTAATAACAAAGATGAATATGATCAGGATCAACAAGAGATTGTAACCCATCATAGCCAAAAACTTGCCAAATACGATCTGACGTATTTTAATAGGCGAAGAGTAAAGCAATTTGATGGTTCCGCTGCTGATCTCCCTGCTGATAAGGCCCATGGTAAGTAATGGGATATATAGATATATCTTTTGCATGACCGTACCAAACATACCTGAAGGGGGTGTAAAAACTAAATTTGTCAGCATTTTAAGCACTCTCAGGTATGGGCCGCCAAGTTCCTGGTAGGTTAAATAATTTTGTAAAACCCCGGTATAGGTTAAACCACATTGAAAAAGGAAAACGATGGCTAAAAGCCATGCAATAGGCGAATAGAATAAAGTGTTCAATTCGGCCTTTGCTATTTTTAATGCTACTTTCATTTCTATTTCTTTGAAAAATTATTGTTTGATAATTGAGCGAAAATCTCGTCTACTGATGTCTTATCCAGGCTGATCTCTCTTAGCTCCCAGCCCTTCTGCACACTTAGCTCGATTATTTTCCCTGTAATTTCCGTATCCCCATTAAAAAATAGCCTCAGCTGTCTTTCCGTTAATATTTCCACTTTCGTTATGCCGGGGATTTGAAGCAATTCGTTTGATACAGGGGGATTTTGCATGGTTACCAGCACGCTATGGGGTTCTACATAGTTATTAAAGGCATCCATAGTGTCAGCAAAAACAATTTTACCATTTTCAATCATGGTGATTTTATTGCATAGTAGCTGAACTTCAGATAGAATGTGCGATGAGAAAATAACGGCTCTTTCGGTAGCAATTTCTTTGATTAACGACCGCACTTCTACAATCTGGTTTGGATCAAGGCCATTGGTTGGTTCGTCAAGCACCACCAGCTTTGGCGTATGAATTATGGCCTGGGCAATACCCACCCGCTGGCGATACCCACCCGATAAGTTTTTGATCAACCGTTTGCTGAAATGAGTTATACCGCAGCGTTCTTTAGCATAATCTATGGCCCCTTTTATTTTAGCTTTGTCAATCAGCCGCAGGTTGGCACAGTATTCCAGGTATTCATCTACCGTGAAATCCATGTACAAGGGCGGATTCTGGGGTAAAAAACCGATTCTTTTTTTAGCTTCTTCCGGATTAGTGTGGATATCGATACCATCGATGACTACATCGCCCTGGGTTTGGTTTAAAACCCCGCACATGATGTTCATGGTGGTTGATTTGCCTGCGCCGTTAGATCCGAGTAAGCCTAATATCCCGATATTGTTAATTTCGAGGTTGAT
>JAQBOP010000021.1 GCA_028287975.1 Mucilaginibacter sp.
GTAAACCGGTAAGTTCGGCAATTTTTTTTGCTACCAGCACATCATATCCTTTTGGTGTATTTAATCCCGTTCCAACGGCTGTTCCGCCCAAAGCCAACTCGCGAACAACTTCCAATGCATTTTTAACGGCGCGGATACTGTTGGTAATTTGTTGTGCATATCCTGAAAATTCTTGTCCGAGTGTTAATGGTGTAGCATCCATAAAATGCGTACGTCCTGTTTTGACAATGCTTTTAAAGTCTTCCGATTTTTTTTGTAACGTGTTTCTTAATTTTTCCATACCCGGTATCGTAATGTCAACCACCTGCTTGTAGGCTGCAATGTGCATGGCAGTGGGGTAAGTATCGTTTGATGATTGCGATTTATTTACATCGTCATTGGGGTGGATAAAGGTTTTGCCCTCGCCCAGTTTATTGCCGGCCAATACGTGCGCACGGTTGGCAATAACCTCGTTAACATTCATGTTTGATTGTGTGCCCGAACCTGTTTGCCAGATCACCAGCGGAAACTCGGCAGCCAGTTGACCGGCTAAGATCTCATCACAAACGGCGGCAATCTGGTCGCGTTTGTCAGCTGGCAAAACGCCCAGGTCGGTATTGGTGAAAGCGGCAGCTTTTTTCAGGTATGCAAAAGCGGCAATGATCTCCTTAGGCATAGAAGCCTCGGGACCAATTTTAAAGTTATTGCGCGATCTTTCGGTTTGCGCGCCCCAGTATTTATCGGCAGGTACCTGTACCTCACCCATGGTATCATGTTCGGTTCTGAAACTCATTATAATAGTAGTATAATTTGCAGCCGCAAAGGTAGGCGTAAAACGGGTGGGATGTAAAATAATATTCAAAAAGTTACGGGGACTTGCCTTCGTCTCAGTGGGGTCTTCCAACGGAGCCCCTGCGGGGACGACAAATTATTACTAACTTTGAGATAGAAGTAGCTATTCAGTTATCGTATATGTTAATGACATAAAGATTTATTAATAAAACCTAAATCGAATGATCAAGTATTTTTTATTGTTATTATTATTTTCCGTCGTTTCCGTAAACAGCACGTTTTCTCAAATACGACGTATTTACATTCAGTCACAAAAAGAGAGAGATTCGATTCGGAATCATACACATTTTAAGAAAACAAAACTATCTGACTCTGCATGGTTTGCCAGTGAATATTACGCGAATGATACCCTAAAAAATTCAGCGATTTATAAAGATGAAGATTTGCAAATACCGGACGGCAAGTTTAAACTCTATGGTTATACAGAGTCTCACAAAGACATTACTTACGATTATGTAATTCATAAATCAGACACGATCATGGTTCCGGCTAAAAAATATTTAACCACCGTAGGATTTTTTAAAAATGGAAAACGAACCGGGCTTTGGCACACTTATCAAGCTTCAGGCGAGTTAACATTAACAGAAGTATTTAAGGATAATAAATTAGATGGACCATACCAGACATATAACGCCGAAACAGGAAAAGTTTTAATTTCAGGAAATTATAGCGATAACATACCTGTAGGAAATTGGGATATGTTATCATTTAATGGAGGCGTTATGACAACAGATGTATATGAAAAAGGAAAGGTCGTAAAAACCATTAGTCACATGTCTGAGAAAAAATTCGAACAAAAAATTACCGGAGGCAAGCCTAAATATGATATGATAAGTTATTTAAACCATAAACTGGCAAATACAAAATTTGACACTCCTGGTGTCAAAATGGTACTATACAGTGTCATTGAAGATAAAGAAGGAAAACTTACCAAACCATCTGTGATAAAAGCGGGTGACCTTGCTACCGATACGGCGATAATAGATGCTATGCTTGAGGCACCAAACTGGCAACCTGCCTATAAGAATGGTCAATTAATTGATCTATCGATCCCATTTAATTTTGAGATAACAATATCTGAAAATAAGCATTTGCAAATAGTCAATAAGTCTTTTTAGCTTAGTATAGTAATACTTCCACCGCAGGTCTCCGTTGGAAGAACCTGCGGGGGCAAAAAGTTACGGGGATAATAATCCTCTTTTGCCAACCCCAATGGCAACATAGTATTATAATTAGCCATTTATTTGATCTTTTTAATTGCCTATTGTTCTTTCTTTGTGTAACCAATTGTTACACACGCCTGATCATGAAAGTTTTAAAGTACCGGCTTATACCTCTTATGCTTTGTTTAGTGTTGCAATCATTTGCTCAACACACAAAGCCGCCACGTACTGTTTTGCTACCTGTTATACCTATAGGATTAGATGCTTATAGGATGTGGGACAAATGGCCAATGCAACGCATTGGCGACCGGGCCTATATGCGAAGCACTTATGACCGGGAAGGCGGCAATCAATCTGCCGATGCCAGCCATTACCTGTTTGCCAACCAGGAAGATCATAATGTGGCGTTAGATGTTAAAGGCAATGGGGCTCTTTATTTTTTCAGGGCCAATCACTGGCATGGCAGCCCCTGGCATTTTATTGCTGATGGAAAAGATAATTTAGTGGAAGAAACCGCTACTGCCGACCGCATGAACGCGTTGAGCAAGTTCAAAACATCAACCGTTTTTATCCCCGGTGCAGCATTTCCAAAACCACTTAATTTTACCTGGGCCGACACCAAGGGTGCCGACCTGATCTGGACGCCCATGCCTTTTAAAGATGCATTCAGGATAGCTTATTCAAAAACACATTATGGTACCGGATATTTTATCTATCATTTATATGCTAATCCGCAAAACCTTTCGCAGACAATAAATTCGTGGGATATTAGTCAGGCACCAGATAAGGATGTACTTGACCTGGTTGATAAAGCGGGGACAGATATCGCCCCAAAAAACATTAAAAAAATTACCGGCAATTTAAAGCTGAATAGCAATAAAGTGCTGATGGCCCGCATTAAATCCGCGCCTTCATCTGTAAGGGCTTTTAAGTTAACCTTGCCTTTAGATAAAGCGTCTGAGCTGGAGCATTTACGTCTCATGGTTACATGGGATGATGCCAAACAGCCGTCTATAGACGCACCTTTGGCCTTATTTTTTGGTGCGGGTACTTTGTACAATCGCGACTCGAGAGAATACCTGGTAAAAGGTTTCCCGATTAATATCCGGTTTGATTATCTCAACAAAAAAATAGAGCTAGCCTGCTATTATCCTATGCCGTTCTTTAAGTCGGCCAGGTTTGAGCTGGCAGATATAGCGCCGGGCGATACTGAAATTAATTATGAGATCAGGTATGAACCATTAAAAACAGCGCCAAACTTAAATGCTTATTTCCACGCCACTTATGCAGATATGCCCCACCCGGAACCGGGAAAGGATATGACCTACCTTGACACCCGTGGCATAGAGGGGCGTGATGATTGGTCGGGCAGCTTTGTCGGTACATCATTTATATTTTCGCATAATGCCAACCTGGGTATTTTAGAGGGCGATCCTCGTTTCTTTTTTGACGATAGTGAAAGCCCGCAGGCCTATGGCACGGGCACCGAAGAATGGGCCGGTGGAGGCGATTATTGGGGCGGCCAAAACATGACACTGGCCTTTGCGGGGCACCCGCTCGGCTCACAAACAAAAGCCGCTGCTAAAAATGATAAAGATCAGATTGAGTCTGCTTATCGTTTTTTGCTGGGCGATATGATGCCTTTTGGCAAACGCGCTGTTATTAAGTTTGAGCACGAGGGCGAAAATCTGAGTACAGAGCATTATGAATCGGTAACTTATTGGTATGGCCTGCCGGCCCCATCCTTAATTAAAACAGACGAGATAGATATAGGTAACACAAGCAGCGAAACTAATCATAATTACGCCTCGCCCGATGCTTCGCCCGTCGAGAAGATCAGTTCGAGATATGAACTGGGGATCGATCTGTTTCCCAACATAAAACTTGTGGGAGACCTGGCAGGTAAAGATGTTTATCCGGAGCATACAGAAGACGGCCGGTATACGCGCGGCAGTTCAGAATTCACCATTACATTAGCAGCAAACAATCAGGGTGCGTTATTAAGGCGTACGCTTGATTATAGTTTCCCCAACCAAACTGCCGAAGTTTATATTGCCGATGCCGGATCAGGCAAGGCGGCCGATTGGAAATTAGCCGGCACCTGGTACCTTGCCGGCTCAAACACCTGCTTATATTCTGACCCTCCGGGCGAATTAGAAAACCGTTTACTCCGCACACAAACATCGAACCGCCGTTTTCGTGATGATGAGTTTTTGATACCGGCCAGTTTAACAGCCAACAGATCGGCCGTACGGGTGAAAGTGAAATTTGTGCCAGATAGCCAGGAATTATTTCCAGGCTTCCCGTTCCCAAAAAATAGTGCATGGAGCGAGTTAAGGTATAACATATACAGCTATATTTTGCCCGATTTTAGTGTAAAGAAATGAATGAGTATATATTGTTTAAAGCACATGCTACCGCAGGGTCTCCGTTGGAAGACCCTGCGGGGACGAAAAACCACTGTTTGTGTCCTCACAAACAGCTTAGTCATAGTCGTCTGTGAGGACACAGACGACGAGTTTGAATTGTTGTTTTGACCGGTAGTTTAAAGACTACGATCATTGTAGTTCGAAGTTATAGAAATCGGACAGTGGGCCAGATTTTTGTGAAGCATTCTTTGAGGCCGTCTTTCAGGCTGTTTCTTCACACGCTTTTTGCGTTGCTCGCACCACCTGCGTTTCTCTGCGGTGGTTTGGAAGACTCGATAATTATTTAATTCAACAGGATAATCTTTATATTAGGGGTAATAAATTTTATTCTCTTATCACAATGAAAATACTCTACACAACTATCGTTGCTGTAATGGCAATTGTTCAATTTTCTTATGCACAATTTAGCCGTTCAGGAAGCCATACTTATCTTACCAATATTAACGATAGCCTAGGTATTGGCACTTCAACTCCCGCAGCTAAGATTGATGTATACGGTTCGATAGCGGTCAATGGCTCGGTTGTAAGCAGTTCACAGAACATGTCCGTGCCGTCTGACGGCACATATGTAGTTGCCAGTGGCACGAGAATTAAAGGAACGTATTCCCTGACTTTCGACGAAGGCTTTAATAGGATACAGGCTGTAGTTCTCCTGGTTAATGCCAATCATAATGATTCTGGCAGTTCTCTCTCAGTGCTCAGCAATAACTCTTATGCAAACGCTTTCGTAATGTCGAACTTTCGCATCATTTTTAATTCGGATTATTCCACGGTTTATCTCGTATTCGACGCTACTAATAGAAACGGAGGCTCGGTAGTTACCGCCCATTTCGACGGTATCGGCTATTGGGTAGGGCCAAATTGGGGTGGAACGTTGCCGGCATCGCCGCTACCTGGCGGTGTTTATCCGCTTACCGTAAATGCGGGTAAAGTAGGTATTGGTACGACCGTACCCGATCAAATGCTTACTGTAAACGGTACAATTCATAGTAAAGAAGTAAAGGTGGATTTAAGCATACCTGGACCTGATTATGTATTTGACAATGATTACAAATTAACCACTTTGCCAGAACTCAGGGGCTACTTAACCAAAAACCACCATTTGCCTGAAATACCATCAGCAGCGCAAATGGCAAAGGACGGCCTAAATTTGGGCGATATGAATATCAAGTTGCTAAAGACGGTTGAAGAGTTAACTTTGTATCTAATTGAAAAAGATAACCAACTAACCAACCAAAAAACAAAAAGTGAGCGGCAAGATGCACGTATAGCTGCTTTAGAAAAGGCATTAGCCAAACTGACAGCAATTAAGTAGCATTCCATTTTTTACGTTTATTCTGCTTGATAAAGCATTACGAATATGTAATTTACTTCTGAATTTACCAGGCAATCTGGTAGGCAACCTTAATCTCTTGTCACAATGAAAAAGATAATTCTTAAACCCTGTTAAGGCTGGCTGGGTTTATTGGGCGGAAGATTATGTTTATTCAAGCGCATCAAACTATGCCGGTATCGACCAAATTATTGATGTGGATTGTTTGTTTTTTTGACCCTCCGGGCGAATTAGAAAACCGTTTACTACGTACAAAAACTTCGAACCGCCGTTTTCGTGATGATGGGTTTTTAATACCGATGAGTTTAACAGCCAACAGATCGGCGGTACGGGTGAAAGTAGAATTTGTGCCAGATAGCCAGGAATTATTTCCGGGCTTCCCCTTCCCAAAAAATAGTGCATGGAGCGAGTTAAGGTATAATATATACAGCTATATTTTGCCGGATTTTAGTGTAAAGAAATGAATGAGTACATATTGTTTAAAGCACATGCTACCGCAGGGTCTCCGTTGGAGTTAAGTCTACCAACCGCTGTTTGTGCCCTCACAAACAGCTTAGTATAGTCGTCTGTGAGGACACAGACGACGGGTTTCAATAACTTTGCGTATAAATTTAAAATCCCCGCTCCGTTCCCTTAACCCAATCACTCAACCCTGCATCCTCCGTCTTCGTGGTAATTACTTTTACCAACGCAGGCACATTGCCGCTTTGCGCCAGTTTATAAAAGAACCCGGCGTAAAATTTATCAAAAAAGGTTTTGTCAGTTTTTTTGGCGGATGCCTGCCCGGCCTGGGTAAATATGGTTTTTAGCTGAAACTCAAGCAGCGCGTTGCCGGTTAGCTTTTTTGCCTGTCCGGCGGCAATGGTGCTGGTAATAGTACCGTTTAACGCGGCGGTTTCTTTGGCGTCGGCAAGCGGGGTTTTAACCGGGCCGGCGGGTTTTAGTACACCGCCTTTTAGGATGCTTTGCATATTGGTTGTCGCTTCGTCGGCGCGCGCGTTATTGGGGTCGAGCAATAAAAAGCTGCAAAAGGCAAGCAACGCATTCATCCGTTTGTTTTGGTGGAAACATACCAGTCCGTACAGCCGCTGGCTGTTAGCATGTTTGGGGTCAAGCTTTATTGCCTCAATAGCTGCCGCTTCCGCGTCGACATATTGCTTGTTACGGAAATCGGCTATCCCCAAATCAAAATACAGGTTTTGGTCCTGTGGATATGCTTTTAAACCATCCTTATAAACAGCAATGGCTTTTTCGGGCTGATTACTTTTATCATAAATACTCCCCAATAAACTATAAGCCGGGTTGGTATAGTTGGATTGTGTTTTAAGCACTTTTTCAAGGTAGGGTATCCCTTCAGCGCCTTTACCGGCATTTACCAGGTCGAGCGCGGTTTTGTAGTTTGTTGCAGGGTCGTCGGTACTGTCCTGTGCGAAAACAGGAGCCGCCATCAGCATTAATAATATTGAGGTTATAAAAAGCTTGTATATCTTCATCTGTTACTCTGTCTCTCTTTTAGTTGATGCCAGCCATTCGTTAAACCCTTTAATTTCGTCAGGGCGCGCTTTAAGCCAGGCGAGGTTCTCGGCAGGGGCCATGCTTACTGTGATGTAGTGCGTAAAAACATCCATATATTTTGTCTTTTCCATCGCTCCAAAAAAATCACAAAAATACTTTGAAAAGAAAGCCGAATTAAACTTCTCTTTCTTCACGTTAACTATCCTGAACACCGATGCCAGTTGCGTCCCTAATGAATCAACCGGCTTGGGGCTTGTCATCAGCGGATCGATAGAGCTTACCGCTGCGGCTATATCCATCTGCTGCACCCTGCTCTGTTCATCAGTTCCTTTAATAACGATGTTACCACCATTTATGCTATAATGCAAAATATTTTTAATGTAATTGCAGGCTTCTGCCGATTGTTTGGGCTGCGGTACAAGCATTAAATAATTGCACCATGCCAATAATGAGCATTCGTGCTTGCCCTGGCTGTAGGTGGCTAAAGCATATAAGCGATAGCTGTTTAAATGCTTCCGATTGATCTTGATAGATTCGATAGCGGCGTCCTCAGCTTGCTGATTTTTGTTTTGTCGCATATACGACACCCCAAGATTATACCAAAGGTTACCATCTTTGGGGAACGCTGCAATACCTTTTGTGTAGCAGCTTATCGCCCTGCCAAAATCATTCCGGTCGTCATAAATATTCCCTAATACAGCAAATGCATGTGGCGATGTATTGCTATTGGCCACCTTCTCAAGCAAGGGTATCGCATCGTCTGCCTTGCCGGATGCGTAAAGTGTAAACCCTTTCTCGTACAACGCATTTAAATTATCCGGATCAACTTTTAGAGCCTCGTTATATTTGGCTATTGCTTCGTCATATTTTTGCGCGTCGTGCAGTACCGTGCCTTGCCTGACAAGAGCATCGGCATCGGCTTTTTTATCCTGCGCAAGAGTTATCGCCGGCATTACCAGCAGCAGACATACAATTATTGATCTGTAAATTTTTTGCATGATTTATAGTTTAGGATTAAAATGATCTTGGTGTATTAGCTAGCCAGTTAGCCATACCGGTTAGCTGGGCCATGTTTTCTTTGCCCCATTTGGCAGTCCCGTCCCGGTCGGTATTAATGGCCATTAAGCGGGCAAATGCCGGCATATATTCTGTCTGTGCTAACTTGTAATAATAATCTGCAAAAAACGTATCAAAAAAAGTTTTTTCGGTTTTCTTTTCTGTCAGTTCACCGGCTAATTTAAAGAGGGTTGTCAATTCATCGGTTAACAGATCCGCGCCCTGCAAATTTTTTGTTTTAGCTGATGCTGTGACCAATGATAGTCCTAAATTTAATGTAGATGTTTCCCGGGCATCATCCGGCGAAATATTGATAGTTGTTTTCCCGTCCTGGTTAATACTGCTTCCGTTTAATATATTCTGTATATTATTAAATGCAGATGCTGCGGTCGAGGTAGTGCTGCCAAGTGCTATCACACTGCAAAAAGCCATTAGTGCGTTAACCTTTTTGTTTTGGCGATACGTTGCTAATGCGTAAATAGACAAGTTACCCACATGTTTTGGATTGCGCTTTATGGCTTCAATACTATTTTTTTCAGCCAGGTCATATTGGTTGTTTCGCAGATAGGTGAGGCTTAAATTGTAATAGATCTGCGGATAGTTTGGATTTATTTTTATCCCTTTTTCATAAGTATCGACAGCTTTTGGCGTTTGATGATCGGCGTCATAAATACTCGCTAACAGGCATAGGGCGGCCACTTTTAAGTTATCATTGTTTGATTTGATGGCCTTCTCCAAAAAGGGCATGGCATCTTGTTGCTTTTTTAAGGCATATAATGAAAACGCGGTTTCATAATTAGCAAAGCCATTTTCAGGATCGGTTTTTAATATCTCGGCATATTTTTCAATGGCTTCAGCATATTTTCCCTGGTTATGCAATGCTGTGCCCTGCCTCATCAGGGTATCGGGATTTGTTTTATTATCCTGTGCAAACAGATTTATGGCACCTAAAAGCAGCAATAAGATTAAGAATGATCTGTAGTAGTTTCTCATATTTTATGTGGTAGGGTTTATATATTTAAATTTAGTAAGGTTATTAACTAAAACAAGAAAAATGTTTAAAACTTTAATTTAAACGCGGGTTATAATTTGCAATTTTCGCAGTCGTTTACTGCGATAGTTATATTATTTATGAAATTATTGAAACAAAGCCTGTTAACTTTTACCACAGCCCTGCTTGTGCTGGCATCGTGCTCGTCAACTCCCGGCGAAAAAGCCGGATCATTCTCCAGCCACGACGATAAAAGTAAACCCCTGGACACAAAAGCTTTGTTAGCCTATGACCCAAAAAATGCCGATAAACAGATAGATGCTTTTATGCAGCACCTGCACACGGCGGCAGGATTTAACGGTAACGTACTGGTGGCAAAAAAAGGAAAGATAGTTTACCAAAATGCTTTTGGCTGGGCTAATTACCCGCACCAGGACAGCCTGAAGCTCAGCTCTCAGTTTGAACTGGCGTCTGTCAGCAAAACTATGACATCGACCGCAATTTTGCAGTTAATGGAGCGGGGCAAGCTGCGCCTTAACGACTCCGTGCAACAGTTTTTCCCCAATTTCCCATATCATGGCGTAACCATCCGTATGCTGCTTACGCACCGTTCTGGATTGCCCAACTATGTATATGCTATCGATGATGTTTTCCGCAAAGAACACCGCGACCAGAAAAAAGGGGTTACCAACCAGCAAATGATGGACTTACTGGCCCAGTACAAACCTGCACGTTATAACCTGCCCGACAAAGGTTATCATTACAACAATTCCAACTTTATGGTGCTGGGATCTATTGTAGAAAAAGCTGCACATATGCCGTACGCCGATTATATGATGCAGAACGTTTTTCTGCCAGCCGGCATGAAGCATACCAATGTATACTCCAAGGCCACTTATGATAAAATACCCACCAAGGTATTGGGGCACGATCGTAACAGCTGGCGGTACTCGGTAGCGCAAAACTACCTGGACGGGCCCGTTGGCGATAAAGGCATTTATAGTACCGTGGGCGATCTTTTCTTATTCGATCGTGCGCTGCGTGCCGGAAAGCTCATTAAACAGGCCACGCAGGATTCGGCTTATACCAACCGTGTTCCGTTAAAAAACGGTCATTTCGGATATGGTTATGGCTGGCATTTGTTTGAGGCGCCTAACGAAAAAGTGGTTTACCATACCGGCTGGTGGCATGGTTTTCGCCATAATTTTCTGCGTGATATGAAGGAAGACGTGGTAATTATATTGCTGGATAATATGACCAACGGCAGCCTTTTGCACCTTGATGATCTGTTTAAAATGACTGGCATGCCCGTAATACGTGCAGGGGCCTATGGCCGCGACGGCGGGGAAGATGATGAACAGGTGAAGGCCCCTACTTTGGAAAGGAAAAAGCAGCCCGTTAAAAAACAGAAGAAAGAACTGAGAGCCAAACATACCATCATTAAAAAGCACAAAGCGCATAAACACTAAGCTGTAAATACTGTTATATAAAAAGATAAAGGAGTTAACATGTTTGACAAACTATTTGAAGTACAGGCAAAGGCCGGTGAAGTAAAACAAAGGCTTGATAATGTAACCGTAACCGGCACTGCCGAAGGCGGCAAGATAAGCGTTACCGCTACCGGCAACAAGATCATACAATCCATAAATATTGATGCCGATTTTTTTAAGGGTGCCGATAAAGAAGAGATTGAAGAATTAATGGTTATTGCTATTAACAAAGCAATGGAGCAGGCAGACAATGTTAGCCAGAGCGAAATGGCAGCCGTTACCAAAGATATGTTTGGCGGCATGGGCGGAATGTTTGGGAAGTAGGCCCCCTCTAATCTCCCCCGGAAGGGGAGACTTTTAATTATTTTTTAACAGCTTCATTTTTAAAGGCC
>JAQBOP010000023.1 GCA_028287975.1 Mucilaginibacter sp.
ATCATATTCAACCACACGCCCGTCACTCAGGTAAGAAACCAGGTAAGTTCCCTGAGCGGTAACACGGGCACGCCTGAATTGCCCGTGGATCCCTCTTTCGTCCGGAGGATGATTAAACGGCAATTCATGCTCAACCTCAACTTTACCTGTCTTATAATTTACAACATATAATTTTGCCGGCAAACCATTTACTACAAACATAACTTTATCCAAACCAATAGGCTGGCAGGCATGTACTTCGGTATGGTCAGCGCCTTGGGGTACTTTAAAATCCATCTTCCAGAGCACTTTTTTATCGGGTGTGATTAGCGCGACATATTTCATCCGGCTAAACAAAATATTGCCGTTCGATAACATCCACACATCATCAAACTCAGGACCTTTGCCGGTGTTGTAGGTCCAGATAACTTTACCGTCCCTGACCAGGAACATCCTGTTACAATTTTCGCCCACGTACAACATGGGGTGTTGCGCTAAACCATTTCCCGGCAGATTTGCCGGTGTTTCTTCTGTAGAACTGATCAGCGGTGCCAATTCTTCTTCCGGAGCCATAGCGGGCACATTAGCGGCTGTAAACAGGTTAAGCATATCCATGCACGGGGTTTCACTTTTAAACGCGGCTTTGGTTTTGCTTTTTTTCTGCGCGAAAACTGTGCATGAACAAATCATTAAGATCAGGATAAAGAGGAAACTTTTTTTCATAACTATTGAGTTGATATTGTTAATCAGATTTTGCGGTTTAGGTTTAAGGCAACGTTGGTTCAAGTAAAATAGTAGGGCATGCAAGAATTAACCACAAGCATAACTGTCACATGAAATAAAATAAAAGAATACTTTGGTTTAATTGACTAAGCGATATTACCAGTTTTCAGAGAATCATGACAGTAATAAGCGAGAAAAATTAACGCAATCGTTACCGAAATTTGTAATTCCCAGATCGATTGTAAATTTAATGTTACAAAATCATTTAGTTTATTATATTTGACTGATTGTTAAGCGTATATAAACCCGCTTTGCGCACCCCTATTAATTTAAACTTGAGTATGAAAAGACTTTTACTACTACTATTTGTAGTGCTATTTGCTGTTGCCTGTAAAAAAGATAAAACGGCTGTTAAATCTACAACTACAACTACCGACACTACCAAAACCCTGCCGCATGTGGTGCTTAACATCCCGGCTGAATCCATTAAGCTTAATCCATTTGGTAATGCACCTTTATCGGCTATTATCAATTACACAACCAGTGTACCCGGCCATACAAAAATAGAGGTAGAGGGCCGTGATGGCATAGGTTCTGAAATAACGCAGGAGTTTGCCGATGCCGGTTTAACACATAATATCCCGGTATTAGGTTTATATGCCAATTGGGATAATATCATAGATCTGTCGTTTCTGGATAGCCAGGGAAATGTATTAGCGGAAGCTAAACTACACATCAGAACCGCAGCATTACCAGTGAATACGCCAACCTCAATAACTGTTGACAATGCCGACCGGGCAAAAATGGAGCCGGGTTTCAACCTGGTGAGCAGCTTTAGTGGCTTGCCAAACCCGCCGCAAACACCTTATATTCTGGATAGTTACGGCAGAATCCGCTGGTATCTTGATTTTTCTAAGAACAATGATTTAAAGGGGCTTTTTTATGATTGCGGGATTGCAAGATTAAAAAACGGCAATCTGTACTTTGCCGATGCGTCGTCAGGGAAAATATATGAGGTAGATATGATGGGAAAAATAATTAATTCCTGGTCGTTTCCCGGTTACAATTTTCATCATAATGTTTTCGAAAAACCTAATGGTAATTTCCTGATCAGTGTTAGCAAAAACGGAAGTACGCATACAAATGGCTCACCAACTGTTGAAGATTTTATTTTGGAAATTGACAGAACAAGCGGCAAAATTTTAAACGAGTGGGATCTGCGGGAATCATTAAATGAATATCGTCAAACGCTTAGTAATGATTCGCAAGACTGGATACATGTTAATGCTGTAATTTATGACCCGTCTGACAATACCATTATCATTTCAGGTCGTGTGCAGGGCGTGTTTAAATTGAGCTATGACAATCATGTGCAATGGATAATGGGTCCGCATGTTGGCTGGGGGCAAAACCGTCGCGGCGAAGATCTAAATAATTTTCTGCTTACACCACTTGACGCCGCAGGTAATAAAATTACTGACGCGGATGTTTTAAACGGCAATAAAAACAGTCCGGATTTTGAATGGAACTGGTACCAGCACTGCCCTACAATTATGCCAAATGGCGATTTAATGCTGTTTGATAACGGGGCCACCCGAAACTTTAACGGGTCGCAGCCATCTTACACCCGCGCGGTAGAATTTAAAATAAATCAGGCCAACAAAACCGTTCAGCAGATATGGGAGTATGGTAAAGAACGCGGCCAGGAAACGTTTTCAAGTATTGTATCATCAGTGTTTTATATGCCGGGTACAAACCATATACTTTTCTCGCCCGGCTTTGGCGTACAAAATGCCGGCGGCAACGGCGGCAAGATGGTAGAGGTTGATTATACCACAAAGAAGGTTGTCTTTCAAACCAGCGTAAACAATGCCAATGGCTGGGGATGGCACCGGGTGTACAGGATACCGTTATATTTTAATAATAATGGTTATTAAGCTGTTTAATAATGGTATTATCATAACAAAGGCGATATGATAATACCATCACTTTGGATGTTTCTTTACCCATCGCGCCTTTGTTGGTAATAACACCAACAAAGGCGCCGGAGCTGACGTTTCAGAGGACATTAAACAACAAAGCCCAATACTTTCGTATCAGGCTTTTTAAATGGTGCCGGTTCAATACCCGCTCTTAGGTTGTATATCCTAATATCTTTAACACCTGTTTGCTATTTTGCTCCTCGCCGAAAACCTCGAAGTTAAAGGTCTCGTCGCGGTTGCGGCGGATGATAACGTGTTTAGGCGATGGCAGCAGGCAATGGTGGATGCCACCATAACCGCTTAACACTTCCTGGTAGGCACCGGTATTAAAAAAGCCCAGGTATTGCACCTTACGGGTTTTTGGCATAAATACGCTGTTCATGTGCGCTTCCTGGTTATAATAATCCTGGCCGTCGCAGGTGATGCCGCCAAGGTTTACACGCTCGTATTCAGAGTCCCAGTTGTTTATGGGCAGCAGGATGTATTTTTGGTTCAGGGCCCAAACATCAGGCAGGTTGGTAATGAATGATCCATCCAGCATCAGCCACCGCTCACGGTCATTCTGTTGTTTACGGCCCAATACTTTGTATAATATGCCTGACGCTTCAGCACAGGTATATTTACCAAACTCGGTAATAATATCCGGTTCCTCTGTATCGTTATCAGCACAGATCTCTTTGATCCGGCTTACAATCTCGTTGATCATGTACTCATAATCAAAATCAAACACCAGCGAATCTTTAAACGGCATACCGCCGCCAATATCCAGCGTATCTAACGCGGGGTTGATCTTTTTGAATTTACAGTAAAGTGTAACGTATTTCTCGAGCTCGTTCCAGTAATATGGCGTGTCAGAGATACCCGAGTTGATGAAGAAGTGCAGCAGCTTAACCTGGAAGTTAGGGTTTTGCTCGATCTTGTTATAATAAAAATCAATGATATCCTCCATACGTACACCTAAACGTGAAGTATAAAACTGCGAGTCCGGCTGCTCCTCCGCGGCTATGCGGATGCCCAGGTTACATGGGGTGGACATTTCTATTTCATCGTCATACAGGTTAAACTCTTCCTTATTATCCAATACCGGGATGATGTTTTTAAAGCCATCATGCAGCATATCGATAATATATTGTTTGTACTGAAAAGTTTTAAAACCGTTGCAGATAACGGTCATGTCTTTGGTTAAAGCGCCTTTTTTTTCCAACGCGTCAATCATCGGCATATCAAAGGCTGATGATGTCTCCAGGTGGATCTCGTTTTTCAGGGCCTCTTCAACAATATGCTTAAAGTGCGAGCTTTTGGTGCAATAGCAATATTTGTAGCTGCCGCGATAGTTGTTTTTTATGATAGCCTGCTGAAAAAGTAATTTTGCCTGCTGGATCTTTTTAGTGACCATGGGCAGATAAGTAAAACGCAGGGGAGTGCCGTACGTTTCGATCATCTCCATTAAATTAAGATCATGGAAGTATAATTCATCATCGATGATCTCGAAGCCTTCTTGCGGAAAGCCAACGCTCAAGTCAAGAAATTCCTGGTAACTCTGCATTTATAAAATTTTTGGCAAAAATGTAATTTTTAAACGGAATTAACGGCTATTTATTAGTGGAAAATTTATAGTTGAAATGTAATTTAATTTAGTCATTGGTCATTGTGTCATTAGTCAATGATTTTACCGTGAAATAGTACCGTGGTTTATAGGCTATTTACCAAGTGCCAATACCGGTAAATGCACCTCCGCTATCATACACCTGGCACTGCCCCCGCCATTGGTTTCAATGGTATTGATGTCAGCATAAATAATTTTTCCGTATTTAGATAAGGCGTTTGCCTGTTGCGCTGATAACGATTTGCAAGCGCTTTGCGACATCACAATTAAAGTATCGCCATCTGTATTTTTTACCTCGAGCATATTTCCTGCAAAGTGGTTCATCTGGTCGAAAGAGATCTCAATGATCTCTTTGTTAGTTGTCTTTAATGAATTTATAACCGATTCTTTTTCAGTATTATCAGTAATGCTATCTAAACAAATAGTAGCAAACTGGCTGCCAACGCACATCAATACATTGGTATGGTAAATGGCCATCCCCTTTGCATCAACGGCATGAAAGGTAGCCGCTTTATAGCCTGCCTGGCGGCAAAAAGTAGCCAGCACATTTTCGTCCGTACGGGGAGATAGGCAGGCATACGCTATTTTGTTTTCACGGTCAAGCACCATGCTGCCCGTACCTTCCAGAAACTTGTTCTCGCGCTCAAAGCGGCTCAGGTCTATTACATGTTTGATATTAAAGTTGTCCGCCAATGTCCTGATAATATCTTCGCGGCGTTCCAGCCTTCGGTTAGCAGCCTGCATGGGGTATAAAAACACATCGCTACCGGCATGAAAAGATACCCAGTTGTTCGGGAATATTGAGTCGGGGGTATGGGGTTGCGGTGTATCGTCAATAACCGTCACATTTACGCTGTTATCTCTTAAAATTTTCACTAATCCGTCAAATTCGGCCAGCGCGCTGGCTTGCACCTGTTGCAGATCGGTGCTTCGGGTTTGGAAAGCATTACTTTCGGCAGTTTGCTCGTTAAAGCCAAAGCTTACTGGCCTTATCATTAACAGGTTTGATGTGGATTGGTTCATTAGTTCATTTGTTTATTAGTTCATTGGTATTATCGCATGATAGAAATTTAAACGTTCCAACCAATTAACTAATGAACCACTTAACCAATTATACTATCCCTTTGCAAAGGAATACTCATGAAATG
>JAQBOP010000064.1 GCA_028287975.1 Mucilaginibacter sp.
GACAGTGAACTGGGCGATGATACCCGTATTGAAGCTTTATCATTAGTAATGAAAGGTGAACGCCTATCACCGGGAACGGATTGGATTGGCAGCCCGGTGAAACCTTGTTGATGTGCAAATGTGCGGATATGCAAATGATAAAAATCACTTTAACAGATTATCTGCACATCCACGCATCTGCATATTTGCACATCAGAGATACGATATCCCCTTATAATCGATATGCCCGTACATCAACGGTTCAAAGCCCTGATCGGCTAATTCGCAGCTTACTATCATGGATGTAAATTCGGCATCGCCAAAAATATTGGCTATGGCGGTATCGGCAGCATCGCGGCCGGTAGCAATTTTAACCATGCCATTTAGCGGGACAAGCTTGGTAGCGTCAAACAAGATCCACTCGCCGTTTAAATAAGCCTCAAAGCAGGCATGAAAATCGGGCGGGGTTAATTGATAGGCATAGCCGGTAAAGTACCTTGCAGGAATGGTTAACGCACGGCATAACGCGATACCCAGATGCGCGAAATCACGGCATACGCCCTGTTGCTCGGTAACGGTATCAAATGCCGATGTTTCTGAATTGGTCGACCCGCTCAGGTATTCCACATTACGGTAGATCCAGTCTGTAAGCGCTATAACTTTGGTAAAGGGGTTAACAATATGCCCAAACATATTATGCGCCAGGCGGTATAATTTGTCCGACTGGCAATAACGGCTGGGGTATAGATAGGGTAATATCGAGTGGTCAAACTGTGCTACCGGGGTTTCGTACTGGCCTTCGTAATCAACGGTTTTATACCAGTTGTCGACCGTAGCTTTATAAGTTACTTTTATTTGTCTTGGGCCGCTAACCTCAAACCGTACCATGCGGTTTTCGCCGCTGGTTGAAGGCAGTTCTTCGGTTTTTATATAAGGGTCAATAATAAACTCTTCGCTTAATACAGTTTGGTGCTGCGTTCTTAAAGCATTGATGTTTAAGATCAATGTACTCTCCGACTTCACTGTATATTCCATCTCGGTGAATACATCGAATTTCATAGGTGGGGGTAGTTTATGTTAGTTTGTCAAATGCTAAGTTCATCCAGTCTTCGGTTACGTGCTCTAAAGCTGCTTTCAGTTCTTCGGCCCATTGGGTTGAAATGCTTTCAAGGTCTTTTTTCTCGTAACGTTGTTGTACAATATTAAAGCTGTCTTTTTTATAGATAGCCACATCTATCGGGAAATCCACGTTGTTTGAGCTTACGCGTGTCGAGTCGAAAGATAAAAATCCAACCTTCAGCGCCAGCCTCAAACTCGAATCTTCTGTTAAGGTACGGTTTAAAATGGGTTTTCCGTGCCCGGAATTACCTATAATTATAAATGGCGCGCCTTGCCCTAATTCAACCCAGTTTCCCTCGGGATATAACAGGAATAATTTATGCTCGTCATCGTCTTTTAACTGCCCGCCTATGATGGTGTGCAGGTCAAAATTAAAACCTGCTTTCTCTAACGATTCCTTATCCTCTTTAACCACGCGTTTCACCTGTTCGCCAAACGCGTTTACAGCTTTATATAATTTATTAAACTCTGTTGTTTCAAGTAATTCATTAAAATATACAATAGCCTTGTCCCTGGTTGAGCGCAGGCCGCTTGTCATAATAAAAAGGGAAAACCCATCCTTTTGCGCTATCGAAATTTTCTTTTTTACGGTAGTATCAGTTCCTGATGTTATACGTGTATCAGCAATTGCAAGCAGGCCCTCTTTAACCTTTATACCTAAACAGTAAGTCATATCAAATATTAAGTTTATGGGTGGCAAAGTAAATAAATATTGAGTATTAACTTATCATAATATCTAAAAATGTTTAATGTTTATTGGCCGGGGTATCACCAAAATAACTAATTTAGCGGTGCGTGAGACGTTAATTACAAACAGATAAAAAACAAAAACCGCTTACTACATGAGGATAATTTACGCCCTTTGCGGTTTATTGATAATACTACTATACAGCCAGCAAGTATATGCCCAGCGCAACCCCCAGATACCGCTTACCAAGATCTATACGGATAGCACGCTTGTACATAAAGTAAAAAAAGATACTACCGTATTATCAAAAAAAGGTACCCCTCAAAAAGATCTGTACAGCCTGATAGGTTCCATATTTCACGAAGCTACGCCATCTGTTAATGATAGTATTACCTCAAAACCTGTAATATCAATTGTACCGGCCATTGGCTACACGCTGGTGTCGCGATTAGCCATTGTGTTGTCGGGTAATGTTACGTTCCGCACCGGGCCGCAGTCGCGGGTATCAACAATCGTAGCCAGTACATCCTATACGCAGAATAAGCAATTTAGTATCCCGGTACAGAGCAGTATCTGGAGCAAAAACAACAAGTATAACTTTGTGGGCGATTATCGCTTTTATAAATTTCCGCAAAGCGCATTTGGCTTGGGCAGTAGCTCAAAGATGAAGAACGAGGACCCGATGGATTATAACTTTGTGCGTTTTTATGAAACGGTGCTGCGCCACATCAGTGGGAATTTTTACATGGGTTTAGGTTATATGTTTGATACTCATTATAACATTACCGAAAAAGGCAACATAAACGGCGGCGTATCTGATTATGCTTTATATGGCAAAACAGCCCGTTCTATTGCATCGGGCTTTGCCTTCAGCAGTTTTTATGATTCAAGGGATAATGCCATAAATCCATCCAAAGGTGCATATGCTTCTTTGCAATACCGCACCAGTCCGGCAGGTTTGGGCAGCAGCTCAACCTGGACTTCTTTAACGCTCGATGCCCGCAAGTACATTAAATTTCCGGCGAGCTCTGACAATATTTTGGCATTATGGAGTTATGACTGGATAGTATTAAACGGCAGGCCGGAGTATATGGACCTGCCCAGTATATCCTGGGATGCAAATTCTGCCACCGGCAGGGGTTATATCCAGGGAAGATTCAGAGGCACGCAAATGGTTTATGGCGAAGCCGAATATCGCTTCAGGATCTTAGCCAACGGCTTAATAAGCGGGGTTGTTTTTGCCAATGTCGAATCCTTCTCTGCGCAACAAGGCACACGCCTGCAGGCCATACAACCCGGCTACGGGCCGGGCTTACGCATCAATATTAATAAGCTATCAAAAACCAATATTACTATCGATTATGGCTTCGGAACGCAAGGTTCAAAGGGCCTGTTTATTGATGTAGGTGAAGCTTTTTAACTTGTAGTTTAATATTTTTAAAATTATAAGAATATTCTTAGAAGTTTTAAGCACATGTTATCGGATTATGTATCTTAGTGAGCCAATGATTTTATATGAGGGTTCATTTTTTTTCAAGAATTAATTCAGACTACCAAGCCGCTTTCAGAAGTTACAATACGATCCAGAACCTAAGAACTGTAAAAACAGTAAGCCTGATCTATTTTTTGCTGAATATTTCTTTAAGGTTTATTGTTACGCTGTATCATATCCCTATCCAGAATATAAGCCATTATGATGAATTTAATAATGCTAACATTATCTCATCTTTAATAACACCTGTTTTTTACCTGGCCGGTATATTATTGATCAAACAATATGAGCGAAACAAGCCACAGGCCTATTTAAGCCAGTTTTTAGTATTGCTGTTTGCGCTGTTTATTATGATCAGCTGCATGCGGGTCACTTTTTTTGTCATGCACAACCCGCGTAACACCCTGGTGATGTATTTTATGGGGACGATAATAGCCGGCATGTTTTTTACTTTCGAATATTTTGAAACGTTGGTACTGGCCGCGTTGGCGGGTGCTTTCTTTGCCATGGCATTGCCTTATTATCAGACCGGGACGACTGAGATCATCATGAATAACTTTGCATCGTTTGTATTGCTTACTGTATTTTATTGCATGTCAAGATTTTCGTTCTCCTATCGGGCCGATAACTTTTTAAAGCTTAGAGCTATTGAAGAAAAGAACATCGAGATAGAAACCGCCAGCCGCTTAAAAAATGAGATCCTGGGCATTGTGGCGCATGATCTGCGAAACCCATTGACCGCGATCATGGCATTGTCATCGATCATGCAGGATGACGACTCGATAAATGAGGATAACCAGGAAAATTTGCAAATGATCCGTACATCATGCGCTAAAGCTACCGCGATAATTAACGACCTGATAGAGACCGCTAATAACGAAAATGACAGCGCTTTTGATATCGCAGAAATAGAGCTTAACCAATACCTGCTCAAGATTGTTGAAGAATGGTCAAGGAGCAAATTGGGGCAGGTAGAGATATTATATTACGGCACCGAATATCCAATTTTTACGCATATCAACGTGGAGAAAATGCAGCGGGTAATGGATAACCTGATCAGTAACGCCATTAAATTCTCGGGCGAGAGTGAACGTATTGAGATCAGCCTGCGTGATACTAACGGGCAGATCTTTATTGATGTAAGGGACTTCGGGATGGGCATTCCCGAACATTTATTGCCTTTTATTTTTGATCGTTTCTCAAAAGCCAGCCGTAAGGGCATCCGCGGCGAAGAGTCGGTAGGGTTGGGGTTAAGCATCGTAAAACAAATTGTAGAAAAACACGGAGGCAAAATTGATGTTATAAGTACTGAGAAACAGGGCACCACGTTTACGATACATATGACACGGGTAAAAAATAACATGGAAAGGCAATCATGACATGCAGCAAACCGAGATACTGACGCTGGCCGATATAAAGGTATTGGTAGATACTTTTTATGAACGGATAAGAACCGATGCCTTACTTGCGCCGGTATTTAATGAGCGCATACAGGATAACTGGCCGCAGCATTTAGAAAAAATGTACCGTTTCTGGCAAACCGTATTACTGGATGAGCATACTTATTTTGACAGTCCGTTTATGCCGCATGCGCAATTACCGGTAGCGCATGAGCATTTTGCTGCCTGGTTAAATCTGTTTAATAAAACCGTGGACGAATTGTTTACCGGTGTTAAAGCCGAAGAAGCTAAATGGCGTGCAGCAAAAATGGCCGAAATGTTTGAAGCTAAAATAACCCATGTCCGTAATAATCCCTTAAATATTTTATAGTTATGGAAAACCAACCCCTTTGCGAACATTTAGAGAAAATAAAGCAGATCATACAACCAAAAGAATATGTCTGTGAAGACTGCATTAAAACCGGCGACGACTGGCTGCATTTACGCACCTGCCAAACTTGTGGGGTAACCTTATGTTGTGACAGCTCGCCAAATACGCACATGACCAAGCATTACCACGCTACCCAGCACCCGGTGATCATATCTGCCGAGCCCGGCGAGAATTGGTTGTGGTGCTATAAGGATGAAGCATTTGTAGAGTATAATGTGTGATAAGATATTGTTATTTGCGACTTATCACATTTTACAGACCACATTTAATAGCTTTGAATTTTCAGTATTTAAGCCACCTGCGGATGCCAAAATACTTTTACCTGCTTAATATCTACTTTCTTACGAGCTTGTGCGAGGTTGTAGGTTTCTTGAGTATGCAGCCAAAATTCAGCCGTAGTATTAAAAGCCGCACTTAAACGTAAAGCCATTTCAGGGCTAACGCTTTGCTTGCCATTTATAATGGCCGATAGCGTTTTACGGGTTGTTCCTAATCCCGTAGCCACCTGTTCAACGGTCAGTTTCTTTCCTGTTTCTTCCTGTAAACCCTGTAAGGTTTCTCTTATTAATTCGCCCGGATGGGCTGGGTCAAACATCTGCATTTTAAAATCCTCCCTTAATGATAATCCAAATAATCTACTTCGTGCGCATCCTCATCAATAAATTGAAATATGATCCGGTAATTTTTATCTACCTTAACCGCCCAAAAGCCTTTGAATTCTCCGGTAAGTTGGTGCAACCCGTACCCGGGTACGTTCATATCTCCGATAGTCTTCGCTGCTTGCAGGCGGGTTAAGATCAACCTGATCTTGCTTACATGTTGTGGTTGAAGCTTTGAAGCATCGCCTTTTTCAAAATATAACCTTATACCTTTATGACGAATACTAACGATCATAATACAAATGTAACTCGAAACGTGTCAGGTGTCAAGCATTATTTTTCTTTTCCTAACTTATTTGTTTAAATTATTCTTAACTCCGGTCTACTTAATATCCTTAATATGATGATCACATAACCATTGTAAAAAACTCGGCGTGTTTTCAGGGAAATAATGAATGATCTCACCATTTTTTAACATTATAGTGATCATCTGCGCGGTGGCGATATACTTGTTCAGCTCACCGGCTTTATATTCAAAATTGGGATAAGTGTCAGTAGTTTTAGACATGGCCACAAATGTATTTGTTCTGGTTATTTTCATAGCCGTTCATTTTATTCATTTATTCTGCCTGGGAAACTATAATTTACATAAATGGAAAATGCCGATGGTTTTAAACCATCGGCATTTAAGACCAACATCTATTCTGATAATGTAGTCTATTTTTATATCGCAGTCTTCAACAAACCACCCTCGGCGCGTATGGCTGCACCATTGGTTGCAGATGCCAGCGGGCTTGCCAAATAAACGATCATGTTTGCTATTTCATCAGTAGTTAAAAATCGCTGTACGATAGACGTAGGGCGCATGGTCTTAAAGAAATCGGCTTCAATCTCCTCGTTCGTCTTGTTTTGACTCTTCGCAAGATTCTCGATAAAACCACCAACTCCTTCAGACAGGGTAGGGCCGGGCAATACCGAGTTTACTGTAACGTTGGTGCCCTTGGTTAGTTCTGCCAGACCGCGTGCTATGGCCAGTTGAGCGGTTTTGGTCATGCCGTAATGGATCATTTCCTGCGGGATCTGAACGGCAGATTCGCTTGAAATAAAAATGATGCGTCCCCAGTTTTTTTGCAGCATCTTGTCAAAATAGGCCCTTGATAAGCGGATGCCGCTTAATACGTTGATCTCATAAAAACGCAGCCAATCCTCATCGCTGATATCGGCAAAAGCCTTGGGCTCGAAGATAGCCACGTTATTGATCAGGATATCCACTTCGGGTATTTTGGCTATCAGTGTGTCAATCTGGTCCTTGTCTGAAAAATCAGCAATAACGCCGCTAACTTTTGTATTGCCGGTTGCTTCAATAATGCTTTTTACAGCGGCATCAACACGGGCCCGGGTACGGCCGTTAACAATTACCTGCGCGCCTTCGGCAGCAAACTGCCTGGCAGTCGCATAACCTATACCGGCGGTCGAGCCGGATATAAGCGCTATTTTATCTTTTAATTGCAGATCCATTTTTTATATTTCATTTGATGGGAAGTCAGCGCCAACGGTTGTTTCTTCCCAGGTGTCGTAATCTTTTTTCAAAACTTCAAGCTTATTGCGCGCGCCTTTTAAAGCAGCTACGCCAAGCAGTAAGTGTAATGGCGGGTTCTCTGCCTCCACGGCTTTAACAATGGCTTTGGCGGCACGTTCAGGGTCGCCGGGTTGTTTGCCGCTATAGCCACGGATGGCTTGTTTATTAGCCTCGGCAGTTTCTTTATAATCATCTATCACGATCTTACTATTATTGGCAGACCTTCCTGCCCAATCGGTACGGAAGCCGCTTGGATTGATAACAGTTACTTTTATACCCAACGGCGCGGTTTCTTTAGCTAATGCTTCAGAATAACCATCAACCGCGAATTTTGTAGCGTTATAAAAGCCCACACCCGGGAAACCAACCAAGCCGCCAATAGAAGCGATATTTACGATGTGCCCGCTGCGTTGCGCGCGCATTACGGGTAATACTTCATTGGTGATGTTCGCCAACCCCCAGAAGTTGATCTCGAACATGCGCCTTACTTCGTCTTCTTCACTTTCTTCGATAGCGCCAAAATAGCCTATACCGGCATTGTTTACCAATACATCTATCTGCCCGAATTTTTCTTTTACCTGTTTAACCGCGGCTGTTATTTCGTCGGCTTTGGTTACATCCAACTTTACCGCGATAGCGGTATCAGGAAACGCTTCTATAATATCTTTTACATCGTCAATATTACGCGATGCCACACCGGCGCGGTAGCCTGACATCAATACTTCTTTAGCCAGTTCACGCCCGAAACCGGTAGAACAGCCAGTTATTAACCAAACTTTACTCATTTTTTCAAAAGGATTTAAATGTTAATCAAAATAACAGTATAGCGCAGAAAAGTTTGTCATGCTTATGTTTTAATCATCACACAGTAGTAACATAAAACAAAAAAGGGTGAACACTTTATCAGCG
>JAQBOP010000383.1 GCA_028287975.1 Mucilaginibacter sp.
AAGGTTGCGGATAAATTACCGGAAGATTCGGAACTGAAGGAGTTGTTTTACCCGATAATGTGCTTTTTCCAGAACACTAACCCAACCGTCGACGAAAAAAATGTGGTTGCTGAAAATGCAGTAAACCCGGAATTTGATATGCCGGTACTGGCAATTTTAGAATCATTTATTTAAACTTAAAAATCATCACAATGGAAGAAGTAATAAAACCGGTAGCGAAAAACAACCCTACAAAAATGGCAACTAAATGGGCATTGATAAATGCATTAGTAGCTATTGTAATTACTTATGCGTTCGAACTTTTTAATGTAGACCCCAACTCTTCATTAAAATACTTATCCTATATTCCTTTTATTATATTTTTATTTTTAACGCAAAAGGAATTTAGAGACCAGATTGGTGGCTTCATGACTTTTGGAGAAGGATTTTCTGCCGCTTTCAGGTATGCATTATTTACGGGACTAGTTATGGCTGTATTTATTTATTTATACTGCACTGTTTTAAGTCCTGCTTTTTTT
Organism: Mucilaginibacter sp.; assembly: GCA_028287975.1. Lineage (GTDB taxonomy): Bacteria > Bacteroidota > Bacteroidia > Sphingobacteriales > Sphingobacteriaceae > Mucilaginibacter. The sequence continues at coordinate 519 of JAQBOP010000383.1, forward strand.
GATAAAACAATGGAACTTTCCCGGGTTAAAATGGAGGAACAGGGAAAGCTATCTTCTGAACAAATTGATAAAGCAATGGAGATATCTAAAAAATGGGGCCCATTGTTCGCCGCTTTCGGTACTGCGGTTGTATATCCGATTTTTGGTGCCATAATTGGCCTGATAGGGGCATCAATATTTAAAAAGGAACGTACCGCTAATGATATAATTGAAGATGCAGTCGACCCGACGATATAAATAATTAATTATAAACCAGTAAAAGCAAAAGGCCATTTCAACGAAACGGCCTTTTGCTTTATTTTTAACTGTGATAAAAGCTTTTAATGCCTGGCTTTCATTACCTGTTTAACAATATCGTTGCCAAACACAAATACCATTAACGATATCAATAAAACAAAGCCAACCAATTGGGCACGTTCTAAAAACTTATCGCTAAGCGGCTTGCCTTTTATCATTTCAATAAGTAAAAATATGGCATGGCCGCCGTCAAGTGCCGGGATAGGTAATAGATTTGTAAAGGCTAATACCATAGATAATAAACCAACCATGGTCCAGAAATGCACCCAATCTACCTGGGTACCAAACATAGTCGCGATAGCAACAGGGCCGCCTACTACTTTGTTAAATTTGGCTTCGCCGTTAAATACCTTACCAATTGCTTTTGCATTGTTTGAGAAAGTACCCCATGCTTTATCCGCACCTACAGGTAACGAGCCGAAGAAACCATAGTTTATTGTTTTTTCTTTCGGCAGGTCATAAGCTAAACGTACGCCAATAGTTCCGTCCTTCGTAACTGTAGCTTTTAATAATTTAGTTTCGTGGTTACGGCGTACGGTAAGATCAACCGTTTTTTCTTTATTAGCCTGCAGCTCGGCTTGAAACTGATCAAAATAAACCACCTTGGTAGTGTTTACCGCAATTACGCTATCGCCATGCAATAAACCGGCCTCTTGCGCTCTGCTTTTTGGTATAACAGAATCAATTGCAAATGTGGTACGTGGTAAGCTGCTGATGAACTGCTCAATACCATAATCAGACAGGTCATTGATAACGTTTGCCGGAACTGTCAGATTTAATGTTTGACTGCCTCTCTGTACGGTTAAAACGGTATGGTCTAACAATACTTTTGAGCTCATCAGGTCTTCAAACCTGGCAATAGGCTTGCCGTTTACAGCAATGATCTTGTCACCTGCTTCAAGGCCCATTTTTTTACCGATGGTGCCCGGTACAATGCCGTATTTAATGCTTGAGTTTGCAATGTAGCTTTCGCCTAAACGCGCAGTAAGCATCCAAAAAATAAAGATCCCCAATACCACATTTACAAAGATACCGCCAAGCATTACAATTAAACGCTGCCATGCCGGTTTTGACCGGAACTCCCATGGTTGCGGCGGCCCGGCCATTTGTTCGGTATCCATAGATTCATCTATCATACCGGCAATTTTTACATAACCACCTAAAGGCAACCATCCAATACCATACTCGACATCCTTATAAGTGAATTTAAAAAGGCTAAAGCCCCATGCATCAAAAAACAGGTAAAATTTATCTACCTTAATACCAAAAGCCCTTGCGGCTAAAAAGTGGCCCAGTTCATGCAATATCACTAAAATCGACAACCCCAGTATTAACTGGCCAACCATAATTACTATACTCATTCTTATTTATTTCAAATTATATACGATGCTTTTGATGGCATCCGGTTTATTAAATTGTGCGCAAATATGCGTGTTTCTTTGTCAGTATTCAAATAATCGTCAAGGGTAGGTTGTATTTGATAGCTAATGCTTTGCATGCAATTTTCAATAATATCACTCATCGCCATAAAACCTACCGCGTTATTCAAAAATCCGGCTACGGCAACTTCATTGGCCGCATTGATGATGCAAGGCATATTACCGCCTTTATTTAATGCCTCAAAAGCCAAACCTAAATTGCGAAAGGTTTCCAGGTCGGGCTTTTCAAATGTTAGTGTTGGGTGATCTGCAAAATTGAACCGCTTGAAATTATTTTTTAAACGGGCGGGATGTGCCAGCGCGTATTGTATGGGCAGCTTCATGTCAGGCAAACCCATTTGCGCTTTTACCGAGCCATCTTCAAACTGAACCATAGAGTGGATAATGGATTGCGGATGCACAATAACATCTATTTGGCCGGCCGTAAGGTCAAATAACCATTTGGCTTCAATCACCTCTAAGCCTTTATTCATCAAGGTAGCCGAATCAATAGTGATCTTGGCGCCCATTACCCAGTTAGGGTGTTTTAAGGCATGTTCGCGGGTTACGTTGGCCAAATACGCCAATGTTTTACCCCTGAACGGTCCGCCTGATGCTGTCAGGATGATCTTTTCTATCGTATTATTTTCCTCGCCAACCAGGCACTGGTAAATGGCCGAATGCTCAGAGTCGACCGGTAAAATTTTTACATCATGTTGTTTAGCCAGGTCGGTAATTAACTCACCGGCTACAACCAGGGTTTCTTTATTTGCTAACGCGATATCTTTACCGGCCTTAATAGCTGCAATGGTAGACTGCAAGCCGGCAAAACCCATCATAGCAGTTAAAACAGTGTCGACTTCCGGTTGGGCAACAACTTCATTTATTGCGTTAATACCTGATAAAACTTTAGTGTTGATATTGGCTAAGCCTTGCTTTACTTCGGCATATTTACTTTCGTCGCAAATAACCACGTAAGCAGGTTTAAATTGCAGGGCTTGTTGTATCAGGAGTGAGGCGCTGCTGTTTGCAGTCAGAACATAAGCTTTAAACAATGTAGGGTTTGCGCCTATCACTTCTAAAGCTTGTGTGCCTACGCTTCCTGTAGAGCCAAGAATGGCAATGTTTTTAATACTGTTACTCAATTGTGTTATATTATGTGTCAGCCCCCTCTAAATCTCCCCCGGTTGGGGAGACTTCTATTAAGTCCTCCCTTCCGGGGAGGATTTAGGAGGGGCTTATATACTCTTTTAATCCGTCTGCTATCTTCCTGTCATTGGCCAATCGCGGCACTTTGTTTTGTCCTCCGAGTTTACCCTGCGAACGCATGTAATTAATAAACGCATCCCTCTTTACGCTTTGGACAATCAAAGGTTGCAAAATGTTACCATCAATGAGGTCAAAATAGTAAATATTTTTTGTTTGCAAGGTTTTGTCAACTTTTAAAGCGAAAGCTTTCACATCTTTTGGCGTTGTACCAAACTCTATAAACCACTCGTGGTAAGGTAACTGGCCTGTCGGTGGATTTACCTGCGGCGCTACCGTAAATTCAATAATTTCTACGCCCTCTTCATTAGCTACGCTCATTAATGCCTGTTCAACTTCTTCGCCAATAACATGTTCACCAAACGCAGAGATATAATGTTTGATACGCCCGGTCACCACTATTTTATAGGGATATTTAGAAACAAACTTAACGGTATCCCCAATGCTGTATCCCCATAAACCGGCGTTGGTATTTAATATCAGCGCATAATTTTTATCCAGTTCTACATCCTGCAAACTAACGCGGGTTGGGTTATCATTAAAATATTCATCGGTTGGGACAAATTCATAAAATATGCCAGAATCAACCAATAGCAACAGTCCTTTTTCTTTCTGCGAATCCTGGAATGCTATAAACCCTTCTGACGCTGGATAGGTTTCTATCGTGTCGATCGCGAAGCCGATGCTTTCCTGCATACGTGCCTTATATGGCTCAAAATTTACGCCGCCGTAAACAAACAGCTTGAAATTGGGAAAGATCTCTTTTATTTTTTTACCGCCTGATACCGCCGATAGCCTGTCGAAATACATCTGGCACCATGGCGGGATCCCCGAGATCAGGCGCAGATCTTCTGTAATCGTTTCCTGCACAATAGCGTCAACTTTTTCTTCCCAATCCTCAATACAATTTACTTCATAACTGGGCAAACGGTTCTTTTGCAAGTAAGCGGGGACATGATGCGCTACAATGCCTGATAATCTGCCGGTTGATATGCCTGCTTTTTCGGTCAGGACCGGGCTGCCCTGTAAAAATATCATCTTGCCGTTTACAAAATCAGCTTTGCCTGTTTCATGGATATAATTGAGCAAGACATTACGCGCGGCTTTGATATGCTCGGGCATGCTTTCCTTACTGATAGGGATGTATTTTATGCCCGATGTTGTTCCGGATGTTTTGGTAAGATAAGTTGGTTTACCGGGCCAGAGCACATCGGCTTCGCCGTCAACCACACGTTTAATGTAGGGGCTAAGCTCCTCATAATCGCGCAGAGGTACATACTTTTTAAAGTCGTCGTAAGTCTTTATCTGATCGAAATGGTGGTCTTTACCGAAGGTGGTAGCTTGTGCTTTGTTAATCAGCTGTTCAAAAGTTTGTTGCTGTATAACTACCGCGTTTTTACGGATCCGGTTAAGATCTTTATTAACCCATGCCGCAAATACCTTACTCAATATGGACTTTAAACCCATCGTTTAATTTGTTTCGGCAATATCATCGTCCACGTCCTGGTGGCTGTATATCAGTTTGCGATAGGTTACCGCGAGTATAATATTGACAAACGGATAGGTAACTATAATAGCTGCTGATATAAAGCTTAATGCTTTATATTGGGATAACGCGGCTGGTAGCGCAATAAATAATAATATGATGCCCAGCATAGCTAATATTTTAAAAAAGTAACCTTTTGTCAGCTGAAAACTTTGACGCAGCGATTCAAGTCCGCCCGATTTATCATCAATAATAAATGTAACAAAGAACATTATCCGCAACGCAAAATACAAAGCGGCAATGGCTGCCACATCTTCTATTAATTGTTGCAGGTATGGATAATCATCCAGTTTTGTCATTAAAAGGTGAAATGTAGTAACGATGAACGCCATCGAAAAAATAACACCCAAATAACTCATTATAATTTTAAAAGG
>JAQBOP010000096.1 GCA_028287975.1 Mucilaginibacter sp.
ACGATTATGAAAAAGAAATTTGCAATGATTTTAATATTAGCTGTAACAGGCATTGTTGCAGGCTGTGGCGGCGATCATACTCCAAGAAGCGGAAAAGATACGGCTGAACAGAAATATAACCAAACGCCCAATGTTGACACTTCGAAAACTACTACAACCAATGGCAGCGCTCCTGACGTAGATAATAGCGGATCAGGCGGAACAAAAGTTGATAGTGCTAAAATAAAAACTGTTGAAAAGAAAAAATAAGTTTACAGTAAACTGTCATTACGAATAATTTAATAAAAGAAGCTCCCTGATTTAAAGTTGCCTGAAAAAAGGAAAGAATATTATCAGGAATGAAAAAAAATAGATAAATTTGGATCAGAAAATTATAGTGTGGCTTAATTATTGCTTTGTATATAATATTAAGTATAAGATATTATAATATCTGTCTATGAAAAAAAGACTTTTACCGGAAACTGTGAAAACACCTGTTTTTTACATAAATAAAGAACAGCAATCAAAAAAGATAAAGCTTAATGTCTTGTTGGTTGTCGCTGTGGTGATTGTATGTATTGCTATTCACTTAAGTGATAAAAACAATGGCAGCGGATTTACTGAAAGTAATAAGAACCACTATTTTGATACCCCTAAGCATCTTAAAGCTTCAAATTTATATATGGTTCAGGTAGCCTAATACCGGCTGACCTAAAATTGGTATACATTTCTGATATTTTGAACACAATCATCATCTTATTATAAGGGATGATTTTTTTTATTATGTTTGTTTATCAAACATCTCTTTTAAATTATGAAGAAAAAACAATTACTATTACTGTCAGTAATTCTTGCTGCGGGCACTTTAACAGCTTATGCACAAAAACCTGAGGATACAGAATTTTACGAACCTGTACCAAAAGTAGTAACACCCGGAAAAACAAATAGCGACGCACCATCAGATGCTGTAGTTTTATTTGATGGTAAAAATCTTGAACAGTGGACAATGACAGACGACCGTGGTAAACCGGCCGAATGGAATGTTGCTGACGGGATCCTGACTGTTAACAAGCACAGCGGGAATATTGAAACTGTAAAATCGTTTTCCAGCTATCAGTTGCATGTAGAGTGGCGCATACCTTCAAACATTAGCGGCAGCGGCCAGGCACGTGGTAATAGTGGTGTGTTTCTGGCGTCATTAGGTAAAGGCGATGCCGGTTACGAGCTACAAGTGCTTGATTCGTACAATAACAAAACCTATGTTAACGGACAAGCGGGAAGTATCTACAAACAATTTATCCCGTTGGTTAACGCCAGCAAGCCACCGGGCGAATGGCAAAGCTATGATGTGGTATGGACTGCCCCAACCTTTAACGAGGATGGTACAGTTAAAACCCCGGCCAAAGCTACAGTATTACACAATGGGGTATTGGTTCAAAACAACGTATCATTATTAGGCCCAACCCAATACATTGGTAAAGCTTCATACAATAATGCAAAGCACGGGCCTGCGCCTATAAAATTACAAGCCCATGGCGACCATAGCGAGCCGATAAGCTATCGAAATATTTGGGTTAGAGAATTATAATATTATAAAAATATTTTTTTTAGCGTTACTTAGGTGGTAAAATATATTCCATTTAAGTAACGCTTTTTTGTGCGATTGTAATTTTGTTATCCCAATACCTATATACAATTAACAAATCTAAAATTTAAAGATATATTTATGTTTAATTTTAAATAATACATAATGAAAATATCGTATTAGTTATAATATTAAAAACTGTAATTTTTTAATTATTCTGTAATAATGATATTGATTTAATATGCAATTATTATTACATTAGGGTGATTTAAATTATTGATTTTTAATTATTTGCTAATTAGACATGAAAAAACTCCCCTTAGTTTTTTGTTTGTTGCTTTTTGCCTGCTCTGAGCAAAAGCAAACCGTAGATAATGCCCCCCTTTTTAGTCGTCACCCCGAGCCATATCGTGTGTTTGCTGTAGGGACCTGGAATGCTGACTACAGTATTTTAACACTTACAGATGCCCGGAGCGATTATTTTAATATTAAAACCATTTATAATAATAACTACAAAAAAGGCGCAGTTTACGTCCCCTGAATTTATTAACTATCATTGACAAGTATGAGGTTATTTATAACTTAGCAATTTGGCGGGATTGCCCAATTGTGTAGCCCCGTTTAACCCATTAATACGTTATGATAAAAGATTTAAACTCATTAAACCAGGTAGCAGAGTTTCATACCACATTTAAACATCCTATTTTACCGGAGCCAACTATTCCGTCAAAAGAGCGTTGCAAATTGCGTGTTGAGTTATTAGCAGAGGAACTGAAGGAATTGCAGCAAGCAATTGACGACAATAATATGGTTGAAATTGCCGATGCGCTTTGTGATATTCAATATGTATTGTCGGGTGCTGTTTTGGAGTTTGGTTTAGGCGAGAAGTTTAAAGAACTTTTTGATGAGGTCCACCGCTCAAACATGAGTAAAGCGTGTAAAACCGTCGAAGAAGCAAACGATACCATTGCGCACTATAAAGGAAAAGATAATACAGAATCTTATCATAAAGAAATTGATGGATTATTCCTGGTATACAGAACCCAGGATAATAAAACATTAAAATCGATCAATTACTCGCCTGCCGATCTGGATAAGATATTGAGATAATTCATGCTCGATATACTTTACCGCGACGAACACCTGATAGCCATTAACAAACCGCATGGCCTGCTGGTACACAGGTCGCCAATAGCGGCCGATGCCGAAGAGTTTGCCCTGCAGTTATTAAGAGACCAGGTTGGTTTAAAAGTTAACCCTGTCCACAGGTTAGACAGGGCTACAGGTGGCGTGTTATTATTCGCGCTGGATAAACAGGTTGAAATAACCATGCAGCAGCAATTCTCTGATAACCTGGTTCAGAAAAATTATTTAGCTATTGTACGGGGCTATACCCCGGATACGGAAGAGATCGATTATCCGCTCCGGAAAGAAAATGGCACTGTGCAGGAGGCGTTTACAACTTATAAAACTTTAAGCCGCGCAGAAATAGCCGTACCGTTGGGTAAACATGATACATCAAGATATTCATTGATAGATGTTAAGCCAACTACCGGGCGCATGCACCAGATCAGGAAGCACTTAAGCCATGTTGATCATCCTATAATAGGGGATACTACCCATGGCTGCAACAAGCAAAATAAACTGTTTAGAGAGCGCTGGGAAATGACCACTTTGTTATTGCATGCCTCAAAGCTAATGTTTACCCATCCTGTCACTCATCAACCCATAATTATACAAGCGCCGGTACAGAAAGAATTTAACCGGGTTATGGGTTTAATGAACTGGTGAAAACGCAAACAAAGTAATCTCAATTTTGTAGTAACTGCATGACAGGTGCAATAAATTATACTATTGTTAAAGATAACCAGGAGCATAAAATCACGATTACCCCTGTAACCCAGCAAATACCCGGCAGTAACCTTTACACAACGGGTGTTTTTAAACTAACTGAAAATGGTGTGAGCATAGGCGATATCGTATTTGACGATAATATGAGGCAATGGGAGTACACCGGTATGGGTGATCTGACACACCAGGATGCCGCGGAGATTGCAGACTTTATCCAGATAAAAAATGCATCAGACGCAAATGATAACGAAGTAGTGTAAATTCGTTACACAACAGTATTGCAGGTAAAATATCCTAATTTTACCTTTATAAAAAATATCCTTATATAAATTATACATGGACGAAATAGAAAATTATGCTGAACATATTCATGAGCAAAGTAACGAGCATGCCCATCATATACTGTCAGAAGGTAAAGATAAATGGGTGTTGTTTGTGGCCTTGTCTACAGCATTAATAGCAGTATTGGCGGCGATAACCGGCTTGCTGGCCGGTGAGCATGCCGACGAGGCCATGCTGGCACAGATCCACGCGTCAGACCAATGGGCGTTTTACCAGGCAAAAGGTATCAAGTCAGAAACACTTAATGAAACCGGTAAAATATTATTGGCGATGGGAAAAACACCAATTGCCGCCGACGAGGAAAAGATAAAAGAGAATAAGAAGGAGCAGGCTGAAATAAAGGAAAAAGCCGAAGAATTTCAAAAAGAATCAAACACCCATGTTGGCAAGCATAGCATTTTTGCACGGGGTATAACATTGTTTCAAATATCTATCGCCATAGGCGCCATATCAATTATTGTTAAACGTAAAAGCTTGTGGCTGGTAAGCATAGGCTTTGCGTGCATTGGTATTTTCTTTTTAATGCAGGGAGTATGGTTTTAATCCATAAAATTTTATGAAAAATATTGTAGGCAGCTGCGCTGTGATCTGTTCAGTTCTTTTAGGGTTTTCTGCTCACGCTCAACTTAAAGAAGATGAAAAAATAAAGTTAATTACTTTAGATCCGGGGCATTTCCATGCGGCATTGGTACAAAAAACAGACCTGCCTGATATTGCACCCGATGTTTACGTTTACGCTCCTAAAGGCCCGGATGTAAAATCGCACCTTGATAAAATTGATGCCTACAATTTCCGAAAGGACAACCCCACACACTGGGCCGAGATAGTTTATACAGGCAATGATTTTTTTGATAAAATGATTGCTGAGAAAAAGGGAAACGTCGTAGTAATGGCCGGTAACAATCAAAAGAAAACAGAATATATAAAAAGATCTATCGACGCGGGTTTTAATGTTTTGGGCGACAAACCCATGGCTATTGATGCCGAACATTTTGAAATGCTTAAAAGCGCGTTTGCCGAGGCCGCCCGTAAAAAGCTGGTTTTGTATGATATCATGACCGAGCGTTATGAAATTACAAATGCCCTGCAACGCGAGTTTGCCATGATCCCGGAGATCTTTGGCCAGCTTAAAAAAGGTACTCCCCAGCAGCCGGCCGTCGAAATGGAAAGTATCCACTATTTTTATAAATATGTATCGGGCAATGTGTTAAGCAGGCCCGATTGGTTTTTTGATATCAAACAACAAGGCGAGGGTTTGCAGGACGTCGGTGTACACTTAGTAGATCTAACGCAGTGGGAGTGCTTTCCGGATAAAACTATCAGCTATAAACGGGATATCAAGTTTAACAGCGCTAAAAGATGGCCATCGTACATTACACTTAACCAGTTTAATGCCATAACCAAATCAAACGGTTTCCCTGAGTTTTTAAAGAAGTATGTTGTTAAAGATACCTTGTTAAAAGTTTATGCTAACGGGTCGGTAAATTACCAGCTCTTTGGCACAAACATCAAGTTGACCGCCAGATGGGAGTATGCAGCACCACAAGGAAGCGGTGACAGCCAAAACTCTGTATTGCACGGTACAAAAGCCGATTTATATGTAAGACAGGACGAAGCGGAGAAATATGTACCTGTTTTATACATCCAACCGGTAGATCAAGGCCCTGATTATGAAAAAGCACTGATGGAAAAATTAGAAGATGTACAGGAAAAATATCCCGGCGTGACGCTAAAAAAAGAACCTAAGGGTTGGGAAGTTATTATCCCCGATAAATATAAAGACGGCCATGAAGCTCATTTTGGCCGGGTAACAGAAAAATATCTGGACTACCTGCGCGAAGGGGATATCCCCGAATGGGAAGTGCCCAATATGATAGCTAAATACTATACCACAACTACTGCGCTTGCTTTGGCTAAAGGCGGTAAATAACTTACGGATAAAGAAAATCTTGTAGAGCCGCAATACTTGGCATCTCTCTCAATCGTGGTAAATTTATTAGCCGTATCTTAGCGCCATGATAAAACAAGCGCTGGAAAACCTTAAGATCACGGCATTAAACGAAATGCAAAACGCGGCAATTAATGCCGACCCGAAACGTGATCTTGTATTGCTTTCGCCAACAGGCTCCGGCAAAACGCTTGGGTTTTTATTGCCGGTATTAAAATCATTACGTACAGATGTTAACTTGGTTCAGGTGTTGATCATGGTACCGTCGCGGGAACTTGCGCTGCAAATAGAGCAGGTATTTAAAACAATCGGCAGTGGTTTTAAGGTAAATTGCTGTTACGGAGGCCATTCCACAAAAATTGAAAAGAATAACCTATCACAACCACCTGCTGTATTGATTGGAACACCTGGACGCATAGCTTATCATTTACGTCACGAAAATTTTAGCGCTGAAGCTATTCATACTTTGGTGTTGGATGAATTTGATAAGGCATTAGAGTTTGGTTTCCAAACGGATATGACCATTATAATTCGCCAGTTAGAGCATTTAGGCAGACGGATCTTAACCTCGGCAACTCGGATGCCTGAAATACCTGATTTTACAGGTGTTGTTGAACCGATAGAGTTAGATTTCCTTAAAAATAAAACCAATACGCCCGACTTGCAGCTAAAAGCCGTAATAGCTGAAGCGGCCGATAAACTGGATATTTTATTTTCGTTGATCTGTAAAATAGGTAATAAGACCACGCTGGTTTTTTGTAATCACCGCGAAGCGGTTGAACGCATAAGTGATCTGCTTTGGAACAGGGGAATCATCCATGATATATTTCATGGCGGCATGGAGCAGGATGATCGTGAACGGGCCTTGCTTAAATTCAGGAACGGGAGCCATCGTTTGTTAATCACTACCGATCTGGCGTCGCGCGGGTTGGATATTCCCGAAATAGAATATATTATCCATTACCAGTTACCGCATAACGAAGAAGCATTCACCCACCGTAACGGCCGCACCGCTCGCATGCATGCCAAAGGAACCGCTTACCTGATCCTGAACGAAGACGAAAAACAAGATTACATTAAACAAAATCCGCAGATTGAAGAATTGCCCGAAAAGTTATCTTTACCTGAAATTACGCCTTGGGCGACGTTGTACATCGCCGCAGGCAAAAAAGATAAGGTTAACAAAGTAGATGTTGTAGGGTTATTATTAAAAAAAGGCGAGTTGGCTAAAGAGGACCTGGGCTTAATTGAAGTTTTGGATAATACATCATACGCCGCGGTAAAACGAACGCAGATCGAGAAGGTAGTACAGCGTTTAAAAGGCGAGAAAATAAAAAACAAAAAAGTTAAGATCGAAATATCAAGATAGAACGGTATGAGTAACAATGATATAATGAAAAAGCTTAGGGTAGCTATGAAATTTACAGACGATGATATCGTAAAGGTTTTGGCACTGGCAAATTTCAGGATAACAAAAACAGAACTGGGCGCCATATTCCGCGCCGAAGACCACCCTAACTTTAAACCTTGCGGCGATCAGATATTGCGCAATTTTTTAAATGGGCTGATCATTCACCAAAGAGGGCCTAAACCTTAATGCCCGCGCGCATCTTCTTGTATTATTTTAACTTTTCCGCTCCTTATCATCCGTTTCATTTCGGGCGAAAACTCTTCACGGCCTCCAAAATCCTGTACCCAGTAAGTATCGTATAGCCAAATACCAACTTCTTTAAAGTCAGGATTCATTAAATTTCTGCAATGGCCCTCGCTGTTTAACCAGCCTTGCATTACCACGGCAATAGTGGGTTGGCCCTGTGCAATGTTTTCGCCAACAGTAAAGCTCTTATAGCCCGTGCGTGTATAACCTGCATTTTCAACACGATTAAACGTGGTGCGGCCGTCCTGGCTAACATGGCTAAAATATTGCTTTTGCGCCATTTCCTGCGCGTGGCCCCTGGCGGCTTTTTCGAGCAGGTCATTCCACACCAATGATGGGGCAGGCGGCATATAAATAGTACCGCAATTACATCCTTTTTGCCGGGTGTGGTTTATTGCCTTTAGAAACTCTTTTTTAAATTTATTGGTGCCCGGAGTTTGACTATGTACGTTTTGGGTTAAAAATACAAACCCAAGCACTAAAATTAAATACTTCATATCGGTTTAGACAATAATTGGTTTATGAAGTTTAATGTTTACGTTTTTTGCGCCGCCTGCGCCTGGTGTACCTAACCATAGCCAGTAAACTAATCAGGACGACGATAATGATCAGTATTATATTGAGGCTATCCTTTTGGAAGAGCTGTTTTTGTAAATTTTTCTGCTGACTTGTATAAACTTTTTTTTTGTCTGCAGCGTGTCCTGCGTTTTAGCTATGGCCTGTTCCTCCTTTTTTAAAAGGCTATCTTCAATAAAGTCATGCCTTTTTTGGGCGAGGGTTGCTTTAGTATAGTTTTGTAGATGCGAATATAGCAGGGCATAATTTTCCTGTACGTTCGATTCTGCTTTAGGATCATGATTAGCTTTTGATAGTTTTAACACCTCATCAAGATCGCGCATAGCAAGCGTGTAATCTTCTATATCCATCTTAATATTTGCCAACACTATAAGCGACGACATGATATTAGGCACGTCTTTTTTAGCCCGCGACAAGGAATTTGATTGCAGGATGAACCATTTGGCTTGCGGATATTTTTTCTGCGATTTATAAACCCTGGCCAAACTATTATAACAATCGCGCAGGCCAAGCGTATCATGCATTCGTGAGTACAAATGCAAAGCCTTGTAACTATAATTTAAAGCTTGTGTTTGGTAGGCTTTCCTTTGCTTGAAATTGAGGCTATCGTACTTTAAATACTCGTGTGCTATTTGACTATATAATACTGACCTTACAGAATCGGTGATAGCAGCTTGTGCCTGTAGTAGTAATCCGTCTAATAGGGGCATGGTAGGTTGCGGCTGTTTAACAGCGCTATCGATAGGTAATGTATAAGCGAAGGATTTTATACCGTAGAATAGGATAGTGATAAGTATGATAAGTTTCTTCATATAAACAGCTTTTACAGCTAAAAGAAACTATTCAAATAGTATGCCCGTTACGTAATTGATTGGATTAAAGGGGGATGACGATAGAGAATTCAATTAATACCCGCAGATTGTATTTATTAATAAAATGTATAGTATACAAAACAGTACACTGTTATTTACATTAACGAATAAATGCTTCGTACTTATCCAAAAATTCTGTCAGCACAGGCACTTTAGTAAACAGGAAATTAAACAGGTTGATACCGATTACAGCGGTGGTAATTCCCGCCAGTACATCAAGGATATAATGGTGACTGGTGTAAACAGCCGTAAGCCAGATCCCCACCATAACTGTTACCAAAACTATATTGATCAGGCCCAGCCGGTTTTTCAACCCGTAATAAATAACAATAACAGGGTAAGCCGAGTGTAACGAAGGCATAGCAGCGAACACGTTCGATCCATTTTTATAAATAGACTGGAATATGGGTACATTAAAATAATTGTCAAATCGGGCAAGACCACCGGTATTGCCCGGGGTTGCAGCGTGAAATACAAAACCATGCGCTTGTATGTACCACGGCGGCGCAGCAGGGAAAGAGTAGTATATAACAAACCCCAACAGGTTAACCACTAAAAATGTTAACGAGAAAGATAAAAACTCGCGCCTGTTCTTAAAAAATAAATAAGTTGCAAAGCCAAGCGGAACAGGGATCCAGCAGATATAAAATATACCCGCAATTATATCTAAAGTGGTAGTAGCGTTTGCTTTCCAGTACTCGTTAGGTGTTAGCAGATGCCCCTTGTAATTAATACCGAAAAGGTGTTTCTCAAAATTATAAAGATCTGCAATGTGTACTGTACTAACATTATAGTTAGGGAAGGCTTTCATGTAATCAAAGATGATCCAGTAAACAATGAAAACCGAGAAACCTACTATGAATTTGCGAGTTATGGCTGATACATAAAAAAACGTATTAAAAATAACCAATAGCACTATTTGCTGTGATTTAAAACCGACAAGCCACGATGAGAGTAACAGATAAGCAACAGATAGAAATGAAATAGTTATAACTGACCTGACATTTATAACCGGGCTTTGATTAACAGCACCATTCATTCTATTTTTTTATAAAGTCTGAGCGGAAAATCTTATCCCACAATGGCGAGCTTACGCCATAGCCCCTGTCAGGACTTTGATAGTGATGCAACATGTGGTGTTGTTTTATCTTTTTCCAGATATTTCCTTTAAAGTTAAAGTGATGGATGGCATAATGCGATATATCATAAAACAGATAACCCAAAATAAAACCCGGGAAAAATCCGAACACGTAATTAGTTGGCAATATGGCATCAAACAGGAAATAAAAACCTGTAGCCAGCGGGATGCTTACTGATGGAGGTAATACCAGTCTTTTGGCATCACTTGGGTAATCATGATGCACGCCGTGAAAAATAAAATGCAGCCTTAAGCCTATTTTATTTTTTGGTACATAGTGAAACACAAAGCGGTGCATAATATATTCAACAAATGTCCATACAAAAAGGCCGATGAAGAAAAACTCGAAATAAGCAAGTACACCTATCTCTTTAACAAACAATGCCAAATAGGTACTAACTAATATAACCGGTACAAAAATAAATACCGGTACCAGGTAATGAACTTTTGATAAAGTTTCTAACAGGTCGTTTTTAAACATCCTGGTCGATTCCTGTGAATTTGATATGAAATTTTTTGCCATGTTATATCAGGGTTTAAAACGTTCTATAATTTCTCTGCCTGTAGCTTGATCTGTTCCTTTTAACTCTACGTAAACAACATTTGGGATCCAAAAGGAGCCGCCTTCAATTTTAACAAATATGCGATCAAGCATCATTTGTTTTTGTGCAACCGTTGCGAAGATATGATATTTTCCGTCGTTTGCCTTCATCAAAAGCAGCGGAAATTTTTTGTATGATACAAATCTGACATCATATTGATCGTTCGGCAATTTTTTGGTTACTACGCCATATGCAAATTTACGTTGAATATAGCTTAGTTCCTCTTTTTGTCCTTTTTCTGCATACCGTATCCAGTAAACGTGCAACGGGTCGTTTTCGTCTAACAGGCCGTTATGATTATTAAGCTCATAAATTATTGTATTGGCATTTGCCGTACGTTGCAGGTAAAATAACCGGTTAACACTTTCTACAGGTGCCGGAAACTTATCGTCCTGCAGATCGGTAGTTATTGCTGCAGTCGTTATGTTAATTAATTTACCTTGTGTTTTATTTAACGGTAAATAAGTATGAAAAACAGATAGTAATAGTAAAATTGATAATCTCATTAATTTCCGGCGTTATCGCTCTCTTTTTTTTCTAAGTTGGTTTTTGATTCTTTTAGTCTGTTAAAAGCGGTTATGTTGGTTAATACAGCCAGTATGGTTATGGGTATTGTAAATATTGACATGGTTTCAAACACATGGTATTTTATACCGGGTACATACAATTTATAATTACCCCCAATATATATTGAGCTCATTCCGCAAATTATGGCGAATAATCCAATGGTGATCACGCGTTCGGGCCGTTGCATTAAACCGCCTTTACACTCAATGCCTAAACCTTCGGCACGTGCCCTTACATAACTAACCATCATAGAGCCTATCATTGCTACAAAAGCAAATATTGAGCTTAAAAAATAATGTTGGGCCACCAGGTAATAACAGATGCCGAAAAACATGATCAGCTCGCTATACCGATCTAATACAGAATCGTATAAAGCGCCAAAGGTAGATTTCATGTTACCAAGCCTTGCAACCTGTCCGTCAAGCATATCAAACAGGCCTGCAAATAAGATCAGGCCGCCTGCCCAGCCAATATAGCTAAGGTCGCCACGGTTACCTTCCTCGCCGCCTATAACAAATATAGCCGCCACGCCTATGTTCAATACAAAGCCAATGGTAGTAACAGCGTTAGGGGTAAGGCCCAGTTTTATTAAAAGTTTCACAAAGGGATCTATTACCTTATAGATACCCAATTGAAGATTTGTACGTATGGATGTTTGTTGTTCCATTAACTGATTAATATGCCGGGCTTGTTAAAAATCAAATTTTGCCCTTACACGTATACCATATGGTGAAACGTCAGGATGATCTAAATAATTAAATCGTTTAACCAGGTCTACGCGTATAAATTTAAAAATATTTTCGACACCAACGCTACCCTCAATATAAGGCGTATTGCCTAAAGAGTAGGTAATGGGCTGCCCTGTACTTGTTACCGGGAACTGGTACAATGACGGATGTAACGCCGGATTGTTATAATCGCTCAACTGACCGTATATGGCTTTAAATGATGCCACTTCGCGTAATTTAAGTTTCTGTAACAATGGTATCTTGTTAAAGAAGAAACCCATAAAGTGCTGATCTATATTAATTGATGCATACCGGTCGCTCACAAACTCAAGGAAATTCATTAAGTTGTAAGAGTACAGGTCATAAGCGTAAGTCTGATTGGCACGGAAGATAGTTAACAATGGATAGGGTACTTGTCCGAAGATCTTTCCGCCTTCTACAACCATATCCATATAGCCTAATTGCGACAGGTAATTACGCTTATCAATACGCAAGTGTAAAGATTGATAATTATAAGCGCCGCCAAATACATCTTTAAAATCCCGGGTATAGTCTAAGCTCCACACAGGGTATTTGCTTGGTATAGGCACACGATAGATCTTGCCCTGGTAAAAACCTTCATTAGGTGCATAACGCAGGTTTAGTGATACTTCAGAAGTTGTTAAGTTATTGATAGTGCCTGTATTGTTAATGAAGTATAAAGAGCCCGCTGGTGTTTGCGTCCATTTTTTTAGCGTTAACGCATATGAAAAATGGCTTTCGTACTCGTGTACATAATCAAACTTGTAAAAATCATTGTACAGGTATTTATCATTTACGCCTCGCTTAAATGATAGCAGGAAGTTATCTTCCTGCACAAATTGTAGTGCAGCTCCCGGTATCCTTGTATCACGCTGAAAGCTGGCCCTGACATAATTTTGAGGGAATTTATAGATCGACTTATCATTTAATGAATAAGTGGCGCTTAAAAATCCTTTCCACTTTTCATCCTTAAAACCGTATGCTGCATAAGTTTCAAAGTAAAACCGTTTGCTTAATTCGGGCGTAGTACGGCCGCCTAAACGCAGTTTTAAGCCTTCTATAGGATTAAAACTATAAAACGTGTTTGATGGGCCAACCTCAAACCAGTTGAACGATTTATATCCGGCTAATAAAAGTGTTGCTATGTCCAACGTACGTTTAAACGATGGCATTCCTTTCAGGCTGTCGATATTTTTATAAACCTTTGACTCGGCCGTTGTTAAAGTGTCCAGGCGATTTTGCTGCCAAAACTGCTCACTTCTATGTTTAACCGCGTCAGACAATTCCTGGTCTTCTGCACTCGAAACATAGGCAGTATCCGCCTGTTTTTTATTAACAACATAGTTTTTGTTAGTGATCGTCCTTATACCAAATAAACCACCCGATTTCTTCTTGGTTTCCCCAAAATCAGCCAGTGTATTACTTTTGCTTAAATGATACCTGCCATCCGGATTTTTTTCAAAGTCAAGGTTAACGGTCATTGACTTTACAAAATTAAGGTTGATGTTTTTGTTAATTCCCAAGTTAGCTTTTTGCACGGCGTAGTTACTATCCAGCGTAATGTAGATCTTGCCCTCAAAAAGCATATCCTCGGTATTACGCGGGGTGAAACTTAGCTCAACCAACTTCTTTTTATCCTCGGTTTCGATGGTATCGGTGATAAAATATTTATAAAGCTGGGGTCCGCCATTAGCAATTGGGCTCAGAAAATTGTTGGTGATCAGGTTGATGCTGTTTTCATAGATATCAACCTTGTTGTACATATATTTAAAAAACTGGCTCACTCCCTCGGCATCAATAGATCCGCCGAAATCAACATTACGCTGGCCTATAATAATGTTTCTTTCCTTTTCAGGATTTTTGCGATAATAATATTGTGATATTTTTTCGTCCAAAAACAACGGCAATAATGATTTACCGGGTACGGTAGTGCTGTCGCGGTTATCTAAAACAAACTTATATTTTCTAAAAAATTTCCTCTCGGCAATTTTGGGAGACAGGTTGACTATAGAGAATTGCATTTTATCATATTCTTTATACTCAACATAATCATAATGCCTTGGGCGATTTTGCTCTCTGTGAGCTATAACCTGGCGTATCAGTTCAACCGCCGGGTTGCCCTTGTTACGATAACGTGGTTTTTTGCCTGCTTTTATTTCAACTTCGGTAAGTTCTTGCTGCGAAGGCATCAATCTGATATTGATTACCTGCGTTTTTCCCGGGGCAATATTGATAATGACATCTTTGTAACCTATAAAAGATGCTTTGATCTGCGAGAATGGTTTATCAGATGAAATAGAAAACTTACCATCATTGTCAGTAGGGGCGCCAATGGTACTGCCTGCAAAGCCAACCGAGACAAACGGCATCGGCTCATTGCCTTTGCTGCCACCATCAGTTACAACACCTGTAACCTTGGTAACCTGTGCGAATAACGATGAGGTGTAAAATAATAAGAAAGTTAAAAACCAAAACTTTCTGAGTAAACTTTTAAAATCCATGTACTTATATAATACAAACTCTGTTTGTAATGCTACTCTTTGTGCAATCCGGCTTATTTAAAAATAAGTTTAGGAGTAGTGCAATGCCGCAGAATAGGCGTACAATTTAGTTCGGTAAACAGAGCGCAAAGTTAAAGAAATACAATAGACTTCTGTGGTCAAAAAGTCAAAAACCGTTGAGGATTAACAAAATTTAACAGGTTTTACTAAAATCTGACATTAAGTATGTTTAACCACACAATAATCTGCAGGATGATGTTGGCATACACTCCTGCCAACAGGTCATCGGCCATAACGCCCCAGCCACCGGGCAACGCTTCAAGCCGCCTGATAAAAAGAGGTTTTAAAATATCAAAAAACCTGAAAAGAATAAAGCCGGCTATTATATAAGGTAAGGTAACCGGTATAAAAAGCAGGCTGACGAACATCCCGGCAACTTCGTCGATAACTACGCGGCTATGATCTTTACCCCAGATGGGTTCAACCTTGTTGCCGCTCCAAATGCCCAACGCCGTTACAATAATTGTAAGCAGGATAGCGGGCACCACCATTGAGCCGTTATGCCAAAGCAAGTACCAGCATACACAAGCAAAAAAGGCCGCTATTGTGCCGACACCTTTACCTAAGTAACCAATGCCAAAAACAGTAGCGGCCAGTT
>JAQBOP010000137.1 GCA_028287975.1 Mucilaginibacter sp.
CATATAAGATGATGGTGCCGGCGCCAATGCTGCTCCTTGCCCCTATTTTTACGGCTCCTACTTTCATTACCCTGTCTTCGAACAAGTGGGTTTGCGGGCCGCAGTCCTGGTTAAGGGCGGCATCATCGTGGATCGTTACCATGTCAAACTCGGTAATGTCGGTAGTGTTCATCCAAACCCGCTTGCCTACTTTTACACCCAGTAAGCGCATGAACGGGGGTAACCATGGCGTCCCCTGTAAATAATCCAGGAAAAACGGGATAGCCAATGCCTCATAAGTTGAGGTAACAGCCTCACTCTTCCAAACCGCCCAGCTCCACATAGGTTTTTGCTGTGCCTTGTATTTGCCTATAAATACCCACTTTAACACCAACGGAACCAGGAACGACGGTACACCCATAAAAAACAGGTAATAAAAAGGGAAGTATAAAATGATCTTCCATAAAGGCTGATCAACCAACAGGTCATGCGCGTAAGCGATGAAGAATATCGAAAAACAGATTATTGCACTCTCCGGCAATATGATCCTGATAAATTCAACAAATCCACGGGCAAACTTGCGATAATTGCTGGGGTGTATGGTTAGCTCATCGCCAAATGGCGTGCTTTCCTGCCTGCGTGGTAAAGGTATAGCAGGTGAGCCAAACCAATCCCTCGCGGTGCTTTGCTGCTGTTGTTTATCATCCGGCGGTGTAGACAGTACACCTATCAGCATATCGCTATTTAGCTTATATCCTTGCGGGATAAGCGCGCTGTTACCCACAAAGCTGTTGTTACCGATAATAGTCTTGCTTAATATTAATTGCTGCGCACGTACATCGGCTTCGCCAAGTGTTACGGCATCGGCCACAAAAGCGCCATCGCCAATTTCAAGTAATGGATGGGTAACACTGCTGGCGGTCGAGATCTCTGTATTTTTGCCAATTTTAGCACCAAGCATCCTGAAATAGTCGGCAACATAAACCGTAGCGTATATGGGATGCATTACGATCAGGCTTAAAGACATAAGCTGATCTGCGAACCATTTACGCACATAAAAAGCACTGTAAACCGAGTACTTGCCGGGCTTGATACCATATTGCAACAAACGGGTAAGCAAAACGGTTTCAAACACAAACAGTGCTATGTATAACAGAGCCAGCATGGGCACGTGCACGATATAATTAAAATTATAATCGGGCGCGTTATTGTCCATCCGGTTTATGGTGATGATGGTTGGCAGCAGCGGCAATAAAATAATGAACGGAAATGCCATCATACACATGATAAATATCAGCTTGTATTTGCGACGTGTAAAAGTTGATACCGGTTCAGGGTGCGGCAGATCGGCAATGTTTTTAGTTTCTTTTAATTGCGCCGGGCTGCCCTGCCAAACCTCGCCTACGTTTATGGTCTTACCTGCCGGTAAAAAGCTCAGGTCCTGCAGCTCACCCCAATCTTCAACCCAGGTATCGCCGGAAATGATGGCACTGCTGCCAATATAAGCATGGTCGCCAAGATGGATCCGGCGCAGTTTAAGCAATCCGTTTTCAACAAAGGCATTGTTTAAAGTTGTTTTTGAGCTGATACTCACATCGTCGCCTATGGTGATCAGATCTTCGGCGCCAAAGCTAAAATCGCTTACCTGCGCGTTTTGAGCAATTTTGATCCCCAGCAACCTTAAGTAAAGCGGGTAAAGCGGCGTACCATTTAGAAATTGTGCCGGCAACAAACGCTGAATAGTTTTCACAAACCACCATCTGAAATAATAACTACCCCATAAAGGATAATCGCCCTCTTTCATTTTACCTATTACCAGCCATTTGGCAGCAATTGATATGGTAGTAAATATGGGCGGAATAAACGAAAACAGCACCAGCGATGTAATGATGGAGTACGCTACGCTACTGGTCTCCTGGTCTACATAATAATAACCCAGGTAAGGTATAAAGATCTGGAAGGCAAAAAGCCCGTATATTAACAACAACGACGCGGTTTGCGCCAGCCAGCAAAGCAGGTAACGGTGCAACGGCACTTTATTATAAGCCTTTTTATGTTTTGGCTTAACATCAGGCTGGCTCTGCCAAACTTCTATCAGGTTACTAAGTGGCCGGTTAAGGTATATATCTTTTAACGACGCGCCGGGCAAGTTGGCATCGCGCCGTAACTGCGAGACAAACCCGGCAGCCAATAACGAGTGCCCGCCCAGATCATCAAAGAAATCCATTTCGGGCGTGATGTCCTTATTTGGGAAGATCCCACGCAATACCGCTATGATGCGATCGGCAGCCGGCGCGTTCAGGTCTATCGCGTTTAGCGGATCGTCGTTGATCGTGGTAAATGCTTCAGGTACAGGTAACACCTTACGGTTAATTTTACCGCTGGGCATCCTCGGCATTTCGTCAAGCGCTACAATAGTGCCCGGCACCATGTAAGACGGCAGGGTTTTAGCCAGTTCTATCCTGAAAAGGTTTTCTTCTATCTCATTAATGCCATCCATCACTACATAACCTACCAATTGGTCTTGCCCGTTGCCATCTTTTTTTATAGCGACAACTGCCGACGCCACACCTGTTATGGCATTTAGCCTCACTTCTATCTCGCCTAACTCAATACGATACCCGCGCAACTTTACCTGGTCGTCAAAGCGGCCATGCAAATCGACAGTTCCATCCGGGTTGATCACGGCTGCGTCACCTGTACGGTACACCATTTTACCCGGCAGCACATCCAGCGATTTTGGTTTGGGCACAAACTTTTGCTGGGTAAGCTGCGGCAGCTTTACATAACCTGATGCCACACCGGGGCCGGTAATCACCAGTTCGCCTTCTTCGCCAATAGGCAAAAGATTTAAATTATCGTCAACCACCGCCAGGTTGTAGTTAGGCAACGGGTCGCCAATTACGATCTTGTCCCCCGAATTAAGGGACGCTATCGTGGCGGTAACCGTTGTTTCTGTAGGCCCATAGCTGTTATAAAATTTGATACCCGATCGTGCCCATTTAGCCAGTACCTGCGGAGTACAGGCCTCGCCGCCGGCATTTACCAGGCGCAGTGAACTTATCGTATCATCCATTACAGCAAGCAGGCTTGGTACCGCGTGCAGTATAGTTATATTTTGTTCGGCAAGTACGCCGCCTAACTCATCAATAGCTTTTGATGTGGTATTGTCTGACACCCAAATAGTAGCACCTGCAAAGTAGCTTATCCAAGTTTCTTCGCACCACATATCAAACGATACCGAAAACCCCTGGTATACCCTATCTGTTTCCCTGATGTTAAAAACCGTTTGCTCAGACCTTACCAAATGGCAGATCTGTTTATGGCTTATCGGGATCCCCTTTGGTTTGCCTGTGCTGCCTGAAGTATAAAGCACATAAGCACAATCGTCAGGCTGCGGGCCTTTGGCTGTTTTAACGGTTTGCTGCGGCGCCGGCCTCGGCGGAACAAATAACCGCGGGCAGGGCGAGTTTAATTTTTGTAAACTGAATACGCCGTCAGCACCCACTTCTTCTAATATCAGCTCGACACGCTCGGCGGGGATCTCCCTGTCAACCGGTACATACGTAGCACCAGATTTAACTATACCCAAAATAGCCACATGTAACTCTAAACCACGCTGCCACCAAACGCCCACTTTGCTGCCGCGGGCGATGCCTTTTTTATTCAAGTACTCGGCCACAACATTGCTCCACCTGTCCAGTTCGGCATAGGTGAGTGATTGCTCATGAAAAACAAGTGCGGTTTTATCGGCATGTTCTGCCGCTGATCTTGAAAATAAAGTCGCCAGTGTTTCCTCACGGATCAGGTCCGGGCGATCGGCTCCGAGTACAATACTCAGTGAATTCATATTAGATGTGTGTAGCTATCTTAGGGGATATCAGTTTATAATTTCGGTTAGGCTAACTACGTTCAATAGTAAGCATTGTTTTGTTATATCTGATAAAATAAAAGGGGGATGGTTTAACCCTTTGATAATGAAACAACATTATTACAATGGTGTGGTTTAGAATTAAACACGAAAGTAAACAGGCAAAATAAAAACAACACAATTTAATTGTACTTACCTGTGCTGGTTTTATTACTGACCTAAACTAAAGTTTACCGGTACAGTGTAAGACACCCTAACCTTTCTGCCATATTGATAACCCGGGATCCACGACGGCGAGTTTTCCAACACCCGCACTGCTTCACCGCTTAGTGTGGTGCTTGGGCTTTGCACAACTTTTAAATCTGTCAATGATCCATCTCTTTCCACTACAAAAGTCACTATTACTTTGCCTTGCGTGCGATTCATTCTGGCAGTATAAGGATATTTGATATTGGTACTAAGGTATTGACCAAAACCCTGTAAACCACCCGGAAATTGCGGCTGAATTTCGCGAACGGTATAAGTGTACGTTTTGTTATCGTCGTCTGTAAATTTGCCTGTTTTTAAAACGCCATTGTTGTATTCTTCAACAAAATGGCCATGATCGCCTACATCACCATTCCAGGTGCTGTCTTTAAGACCATCTTTTACTAAACCATCTTCAATTATCTTTTTAAAATCATGATCAAATCCGGCGTAATGGCCGTTACCATTTTCTACAAGTACCTTCCCCGTGCTATCCCTGCAATCTAAAATTAAAGTGCGGTCGCCCGAATTATTTTCGCCTGCTATATTACGCCTGTGCACATCTACCTTACCATTAGGGTAATAAGTATATTCATCACCAACTCTTTTTCCATTTTGATAATTTGTTACGCTTTCTTTTTTTCCCGATGGATAAAAAGTTACACATTGGCCTTCCAATATAACTGCATCGGCCTTTGAGGTTTTACCAATTAACTTTTTCGATTTGTCTTTATAATATTCATTGATGTTATAGATTGTGGAACCGGAGTCGGGCTCACTGATCACCCTCACGTAATCAGCGCTGTCCATCTGGTTCACTTCGCGACCACCAAACTTTAACAAAACAATGTTCTTGGTTTGCGAGAAACCTGTTAGTCCAAATAATAGAAAAAAAGCTGATATGATAAAAATTTTAGGTTTCATAGATATTTAGGTTATGGCAGCTAAAGTAATAAATTTACCAATAAATCGCTGGCGCAATATTTGCATATTTTGGTGAAAAAACACCATGCCCGAAGGACCATCCATCTTAATATTAAAAGAAAAGTTATTGCCCTTTAAAGGCAAAAAAGTAATTGATGCCAACGGCTATGCAAAAGGGTTTGATGCTGATATACTGATCGGTAAAACCCTAAAGGATATTAAAACCTGGGGCAAGCACACACTGCTTTGCTTCCCCAAATTTACAGTGAGGGTACATATGATGCTGTTTGGCTCGTATCACATTAACGAGCCCACTAAAAAGAACGCGTCGTTGCACATGCAATTTGCCAACGGCGAGGTAAATTTTTCCATCAGCGCTGTTAAGCTAATTGAAGAACCTTTAGACGAGGTATATGATTGGTCGGCAGATATTTTGAGTAAGGAATGGGACGCAGATAAAGCCGTTAATAAACTCAAAGCAAAACCTAAAATGATGATCTGCGACGCGTTGCTTGATCAGAAGATCTTTTCGGGTTCAGGGAATATCATTAAAAACGAATCGCTTTTTCGTGCGCGTCTGCATCCTAAAAGTATCATCGGCGAGATTCCGGACAAAAAACTGGATGAGCTGGTAGACGAGGTCACAAAATTTAGCCGCGACTTTTTAAAATGGAAAAAAGCAGACATGCTAACCAAACACCTTGATGCTTATGAAAAAGACATCTGCCCACGGAACCATATCCCGTTCCATAAAACCGATACCGGCAAAACAAAACGGCATTCTTATTATTGCGAGAAATGCCAGGAGTTGTTTGATTGAAAAAAATAACGCAAGTGCGATGGCTGTCATCCTGAGCTCGTCGAAGGACGCGTGTAAAGGCCTTTGCCCGCTATGGTTCGACGGGCTCACCATGACAACCTCCCAATTTTTATTTACTCCATCACCTTAACTTTCAAAAAGCTTGGGTGTTCTTTTGATGTATAGATCTTTTGCGTAGCCTTTTTGAAATCGCTCTCATTAGCCTTCATAATGTTTACAAAAGTTTGCGGGTTCCGGTCAATCAGGGGGAACCAGGTACTTTGCACCTGCACCATAATTTTATGACCTTTTTTGAAAGTGTGCAGAATATCCTGCAACTCAAAATTTACAGGTGTTATCTTACCCGGCACAAATGGTTCGGGGTGTTCAAAGCTGTTGCGGTATTTACCGCGGATAGGTTCGCTGCGCACCATTTGTTCGTACCCTGCCATTTTTACACCGGTACCGGTAAATTTATTGTTCGATGCGGTGTCCGGGTAAACATCAAGCACCTTTACCACAAAATCGGCATCGGTGCCTGTGGTGGCTACCTTCAGGTTTGCCCAGATAGTGCCGGCAATGGTAATGTCATTGGTCAAAACAGCTGTCTGGTAGCTTAGTACGTCTTTCCTGTCAGCCAGGAAACGCTGGT
Organism: Mucilaginibacter sp.; assembly: GCA_028287975.1. GTDB lineage: Bacteria > Bacteroidota > Bacteroidia > Sphingobacteriales > Sphingobacteriaceae > Mucilaginibacter. Next base: position 6,472 of record JAQBOP010000137.1, read on the forward strand.
CGGCGGTCATGTATTCGCGTTGCATATCCATGGTCTGGTTTCTGTCGGCCACAAACGGAACCGGGTTAGCCGGGTCAGAATCATATTGATCATAACTATCCTTATCACCGGCAGGCGCATCAAATGATAGCTTACCTCCCGGTAAAAAATACAATTGCTTTTCCTCCGCGTTTTTTGGTGGCCAGGTATCATAAGTTTTCCATTGATTTACACCGGTTTCAAAAGTATTGATGGGCGCTATGTTCAGCTCGGTACCTTTAAGATAATGGCTGAAAAATTTAAATTCAATATCATCCCGATAATGCGGGCCTTGTGGACCGCCAAAGTCTACATCACCCAAATGATCACCCGGCCCACGCGACCAGCCGCCGTGAACCCATGGGCCCATAGCAAAATAAACAGGCGTAGCCGGGTTATTTTTGGCTAACGTTTTATAGGTATTAATAGCGCCATACAGATCCTCGGCATCATACCATCCACCGGTAACCAACACAGCCGTTTTAATATCATGCAAATGGGTTAGTACATTACGGTCCTTCCAATGCTGGTCGTAATCCGGGTGATCTATCATTTCGTTCCAAAGCCGTATGGTATCTTTATAATATTTATCGTTGGTATTCTTCATCGGCCCCATTTTCATAAAGAAATCATAGCCGTCAGTTGTACCCGCCTCAAAACCTTTGCCGGGGCGCTGGGTAGGCTTATCATCCTGCCGGTTGGTAAAGCCCGGGTAAAAGCCAAAGTTGGCCACTAAAAAGAAAGCGCCGTTATGCCAACCGTCGTCTCTCCACAGATCGGCTATCGGCGCCTGCGGCGATGCTGCTACCAGTGCGGGATGCCTGCTTAATAAAGCGGTTGTAGTATAAAACCCGGGATAAGAGATCCCCCATACCCCTACCTTGCCATTATTGTTCGGGATATTTTTAAGCAGCCAATCAATAGTGTCATAAGTGTCTGTTCCTTCGTCAATATCCTTATTGGTTTTATGCACTTCCAGTTCGGGGGTCATTTCTTCGTAGATCCCCTCGCTCATCCAGCGGCCGCGTACATCCTGGTAAACAAAAATATAGCCATCATAAATAAATTTTGGCGACGGGCCAAGCGACGATTTATACCCCCCCGTGCCATACGGCGCCACGCTGTAGCATGTACGGTCCATCATAAATGGATATTTCTTCGACTGATCTTTTGGGACATACACCGATGTAAAAAGCTTTTTGCCATCGCGCATGGGTATTTGATATTCGTATTTGGTGTAGTTAGCTTTGATGTATGCTGCATCGCCTGCGGGCGTACCCGGTTGTGCACATGCGTTTAAAACAGTGATAAGGCCGATAAAAAAGATCAGTTTTTTCATAGTAAAGTTCAAGTTTTGAAAATACGGAATACAGCCGTCAATATAAAATACAAATCGATCTATCCCATAATAAATTTTTATAGTTAACAACTCTAAAAAATATTTTACCAATTGTAACATTTTTGTTATAATAAGTTTGTAGCTTTATATTAACCATTATAAGGAGGTCCGAATTATGAAAAAAGCACTCATGTTATGTTTGTTGGCTTTTGGTATTAATGTGGCGACAAAAGCGCAATGCCCGATCAATGAAATCCTTACCACAAAAGACCCGCAAACCATTGCGAGTTTGATTGAAAACAACACAGAATGTATTAAAGAATCGTTAACGCAAATACCCGAATTTCAAAGCTTTAGGGTTTATGTAGATTATTTATACAATACTTCAAGCCCGTGGATCTATCATACCAATCTGCAAAAAGAAAAACTGTTTACAGACTTTTACGCTACCTGGGGGCAAGCTTACCCAACCATGAGTTCGACCCCGCCTGCCGACCCTGAATTTTATGAAGCCATAAAAACAATGGTAGCTACAGACCCTGCATACTTTACCCAGAAAAAGGAAACCAAGATCCCGGTTAAATACCAGCAATGGTTATATGTTAAAAACCTAATTGCCAAATACGGCGAACGCGATGTTGTTGCTTTAGCCAATGCCGCCGGTAAAGTTGCCAACCTGGCAACCAGCAATTACCAGGTATTTGTGTCCAATTAACCCCCTACCTCGCCCGGGTAAAAACCGGGCGGGTGGTATTTTCATGTATTTTTTTAAAAGTTCAGTTAAGGCGATGAGTGTTATGCTTATCGCCTTTTTGTTTTTTGGGTGGGATAGCTTAGTCTAATATATCAGCTATATCATCAAAGCCTTTTTCGCGGGCCAGGTCGGCAGGTAGTTTGCCGCCTTCCATACAAATATTAAATTCGGCACCGTTTTCAAGCAGCAATATCAATAACTCAAGATTACCGTGTTGTGCTGCCGAATGCAGCGGAGTAAGCCCTGCTTTTTGCGTTACATTAACATTGGCGCCATTCTCTATCAGCATGCGCGCTATGTTAGTGTAGTTTCCCGCGGTGGCGGAGTGCAGCGGGGAAACATTAAAGCCATTGTTTGATGGCTGATTAACATCGGCACCCTTTAAAACAAGGTAGCGGGCAACTTCAAACTGCCCAAAATAGCAGGCCAGGCCCAATGGTGTAAAACCATCATCAGCATATAAATTTATGGCGTCGGGATGGTTGAACACCATGTGCGCAACCACATCAAACTTACCGGCAGCGGCAGCTTCGAAAAGACTGATCGTGTCGACATATTTTAATAGCAGGGCAGTAACATCGGGCTTCTTATAATAGCATGAAAGCATCAATGGCGAAACCTTATGGCTTGTCATCTGCGTTGCCAATGCAGGGTTTTGCGTTAATAAGTTATTAAGGCCGGGCAAATCAGCATCAGTGATACATCGTTCCAGTAGTTCTACACTCATTATTCTACACCATTATTCAATATTACTAAAAAATTAAAAATAACCACACATAGTTGTTTAATCTATTAACTTTATATTTGCACATACTTCTGTTACATAAGGGATGCCGGTAAAGGGAAATCAATTTAAGTCAAATAGTTTTAAAGAGGAGAATCAGCCTCGTCAATCTTCAGAAAAAGGTTCAAGGGAGCGCACTGCAAAGCCAAAAGTTGAAAAAATGCCGGTATTTGACCTGCATGACGGTCGCTTAGTTAAAATATTGGGGCTATTTTTCCTGGTACTTTCTTTGTTTTTTTTGATCGCTTTTACCTCCTACCTGTTTACCTGGCAGCAAGATCAAAGCTATGTATCAACAGCAAATGGCGGCTGGCATAACCTATTTAAAACCCAGCAGGAATTACTTGATAACGGCGTTAAAAACCCGGTTGTAGAGAATTGGTTGGGCAAGTTTGGCGCCCTGCTTTCAAACCAGTTTATTTTTGAATGGTTTGGTATAGCTTCCTTCCTTTTTGTATTTGTTTTTTTTATTGTAGGCTATCGTTTGCTGTTTAAGGTAAGACTATACTCGGTTGCTAAAACATTAGGCTATTCGCTCTTTGGGTTGGTGTTTATATCCATATTTATCGGCTTTATACATGCGCTGATCATCGACTACCCACACTTTTTAGAGGGCGAATTTGGTTATTGGAGCAATAAGCTGCTTGATGCACAGATCGGCCAATCGGGCACCGGCGGCTTGCTGATATTCGCGGCGCTTACCGTGCTGATCATCGCTTATAATATCGATTTCAAGATCCCGAAACGGAAAAATAAAGAAACGGAACTGGCAGGAGTCGCAGGTTTGGGTGATACCTACAGGCCCGAACCTATACCACTTGTTGACGAAGAAATATCGCACCCGGTTGAGTGGCCTAAAGGCAATAATACCATAAAACCCGAAGCATTTACCAACCAGCCATTGGCACCGCTAACGCCCGAGCCAATTTTTCATGAGCCGGTAGTGCTTACACCTGATGATGAAAGCGTAAATCCGGATCCGGATCTCGATATCCTCTTGAGTATAGAAACAGACAGGCCAACCCCGGTATTAAACGTCGAGAAGTCTGACGATGAAAAAGCAAGATCATTGGTTGAGCAATTTGGCACATACGACCATAAGCTTGATCTGGCATCGTATAAATATCCTACGCTTAATTTACTGGAAGATTACGGGACAGGTAAAATAGCCGTGAACTCAGAAGAACTGGAAGCCAACAAAAACAAAATTGTTGAAACGCTTAACCATTACAATATTGAGATAGATAAGATAAAGGCCACCATTGGGCCCACGGTAACACTGTATGAAATTATTCCTGCCCCGGGTGTGCG
>JAQBOP010000160.1 GCA_028287975.1 Mucilaginibacter sp.
GGACTATGGACTATGGTCTATCGGCTATGGACTTAACCCACACCGGTATCACCGGCTTCACCCGTAGTAAAAAAACGCCTTTTCCCGGTATCCGGCTTAATACCGGTAGTAAAAAAGGCCGTTTATCGGGCATAACCTCTTTCACCCGTAGTAATAATCATCGTTTATCGGGTATCAGGGATGATCCCCGTGTGATGTTTTTTGCTTAATGTATTGATTGTTAATAGCTTAAATAAATTCATCGCCCAAATCCCACCAATCTTTAAAATCAACTTTACTTCAAAACCCCTTTATCCAAAACATCGTCGTCATTATGCGCGATCTTTTTGACATAAAGCTCATCCACCAAAATAATAAGGATAGCCAGCAACGGCACGGCCAGGATAATACCCAACACGCCGGACACCGACGCCATGATCAGTTGACTGATCAGCGTGAGCGCGGGTGGCAAATTGATCATTTTTTTTTGAATAAGTGGTGTCACAATATTGCCAACAATGGTTTGTGATGTAATGTAGATCACCGCTACCAGTATGGCCATGTTGGTGCTTATGGTAAGCGCCAGTAATACACCCGGTATCATGGCGACCAACGAGCCTATGCTGGGCACTATCTCTAACAAGCCGGTTATCAATGCCAAAATTAATGCTACCGGCATACCTGCAATAGTAAGCCCGGTGCCTATTAATATCGCGACAAACAGCATGGAGAATAATGCGCCTTTAAGCCAACCTTTTAAAGTCAGGCTTATCCTGTTTATAATGTGTTTACCCAATTTTTTCTTATTGTGGGGTACTAATACCAATATCCCATCTTTATACAGTGATGGATTAGTAGTAAAAAATATCCCCAGGAACATGATGATATACATATCGCCCAGTACACCAAATGTGGTGCTGAAAAATCCCTGGACGGTGGTAACCAGTTTTTGCGAGTCGGCACCCGATATGCTTTGCAAAACTTTTTGACCTAATGATGTTTGCGACAATTTTGCGCGGGCGTTGGCAATGGTATGGGGCAGTGTGTTGCTTAGTTCGGCTACCTGTTCAGAAATCTTAGTCCCCATAAACCAGAATAGGGTACCCAGTAATATAACGGTGCTTAATATGCCAATGATCATGGCGGCTTTACGGTTCAGTTTGGTGCGGCGTTGTAAAGCATCGCCCAGGCCATGAAAATAAACGGCAATTAGCGCACCCGCCAATACCATCAGCAAAATATCAAATGCTACCCTTATTACTAAAATGCTTACCACCAGTAAAGCTACTATGCCTACGGTTTGCCAAACTTTGCCGATGTAGGTTAGTTCTTTTTTTTCTTCGGATTGGGTTTTATTTGTCGCCATGTTAAAATTATATTAACAATACGGGTAACTGCTTTAAATGTTTTAATGATTAATTAGCTTTGCCCTAACCATGATATAACTTGTTGGCAAACAATACGGTAAGCCCCGGGTTGTGTTAAGAAACCAATTGTATAGATCAACAAAAATTGATGTTTTATTGAATGTTTAAATCGTTACATTTGTGAATTAATTAATTGCTATGGTATTTTTTGAAGAAAAAAGGAAAGAAGTAATGTCACATATTGAGAAATTCATGCTCGAAAAGATGCAGGAATACTTGAAGCCAATTGACACTATTTGGCAGCCTTCTGATTTTTTACCTGATTCGACAAAGGATAGTTTTTTTAGTGAGGTTAAGGATATGCGTGAAACCGCCAAAGGTTTATCGTACGATCTAATGGCTGTTCTGATCGGTGACACCATTACCGAGGAAGCATTGCCTACTTATGAATCATGGCTGACCATGGTTGATGGTGTATCAAAAAACGAAGAAGGCGGGTGGATGAAGTGGACCCGTCAATGGACCGCAGAAGAGAACCGCCATGGCGATCTGCTAAACAAATACTTATACTTATCCGGCCGTGTGGATATGCGTGCTATGGAAGTATCTACCCAATACTTAATTGCTGATGGTTTTGATATCGGCACCGGGCATGACCCGTACCGCAACTTTATTTACACCTCTTTTCAGGAACTGGCAACCAATGTATCGCATCGCAGGGTAGCATCGCAGGCTAAGAAAGACGGTGATAATTTATTATCGAAAATGTGCGGTGTTATCGCGTCGGACGAAATGCGCCATGCCAAGGCTTATAAATATTTTATTGAAAAGATCTTTGAAGTAGATCCTAACGAAGCTATGTTGGCTTTTGAGGATATGATGCGCAAAAAGATTGTTATGCCTGCACACTTTTTACGCGAGGTAGGTTTAAAAATAGGCCAGACATTTGGCCACTTTACCGACGCGGCACAGCGCTTAGGTATTTATACTGCTATTGATTACGTTGATATTTTAAAAGAACTGATCACCGACTGGCATATTGAAAGCGTTACTGAGCTAAGCGAATCGGGCGAGAAAGCGCGCGATTATATTGTTAGCTTGCCTAACAGGTTACTGCGCATTGCCGAGCGGATGAAAAACCCGACACTTGAGTATAAGTTTAGCTGGATAGCAGGATAAGCCTATGTCACCATCAATCATGCTAGCTGTTTGGCCCCTTATTATTTTAACAGGTTGGGTTGCTATTATATGGTTGGTGATTAAAATAGCGCGTAAACATTTACGATCTAAATAGAAAAACTTATTTACCCTTCGGTAACCAGGTCAATTCCACGTTCATCATCCGTCAGATCTTCAAACAAACTGTTTAATATCGATTCAACCGTGAGCGAGTTAACATCGTCCACATAATGTTCGTTGCGGGTTATCCAAAGTTCACGCCCTTTTATTTCTAACCGGAAGAGCGGGCCCTCATAGATTTCGGGTTGTGAGATCTCCACGGCATCACCCACTTTCTCAATTTTAAAACTAATATCTTCCTGCCGTTGTTCTTTAAACAATGGATTTAATTTTTGCACTAAATGCGCCAGTAATTCATCCTGATTAATGCGCGTATGTAGGGTTATTACTTTCATATATAAATTACAATTGAACAGAATTATTGTTTAAATAAGGAGGGTGTCATTCTGAGCCCGTCGAAGAATGCTCGTAAAGGCCTTTGCCCGCTATGGTTCGACAAGCTCACCATGACAACCCTTGTTTATTTAACACTTTAATTAGGTTTATCAATTAGCCATACATAATATTTTTTAATAGGTTTGTTAAGAAATCAACTATATGAACTATAAATTACTGGGCCGGTCGGGCCTTAAAGTTTCAGAATTATGCCTGGGTACCATGGGGTTCGGTACCGAAGCCGGCTGGGGCGCCAATAAGAAAACCAGCTTTGAGATCATGGATGCCTTCGCGAACGCGGGCGGCAACTTTCTGGATACGGCCAATATTTATAAACTGGGCACCAGCGAAAAGATCATAGGCGAATATGTACACAACCACGACCGCGATTATTTTGTACTGGCCACCAAATATTCTTTAAAAGATAATATAACCAACCCTAACGCGTCGGGCAATAACCGTAAAAACATGATGCGCAGCGTGGAGGAGAGCCTGCTGCGGTTAAAGACAGATTTTATTGATGTACTGTACCTGCATATCTGGGATGATATCACCCCGATAGACGAAGTTTTACGTGCGATGGACGACCTGATCCGCCAGGGAAAAGTAAACTATGCCGCCATTAGCGATACCCCGGCTTGGGTGGTAGCCAAAGGCAATACCCTTGCCGAACTGATGGGCTGGAGCCAGTTTATTGCCTTACAGGTTGAATACAGCCTGATACAACGCACACCCGAGCGCGAATTGATACCGATGGCTAAACATTATGGTATGACGGTTACTCCTTGGGCGCCATTGGGAGGCGGTGTACTAAGCGGTAAATACCTGCGCGGTGAACAAGGGCGTGTAAAACCGGAAAGCAACCGTTTAAATGACCATAACGTAAACATCACCAAGGCTGTGGTGGCCATAGCCGACGAGTTAGGCGTGTCTGCAAGCCATGTTGCGTTGCAGTGGCTCATGAGCCAGGGATTTTCGTCGATACCTGTTGTGGGTGCGACAAAGGTTAGCCAGTTAGCGGATAATTTAAAAACTATTAATGTTACGCTAAGCGATGCGCATTTGAAAAAACTGGATGAGGTATCGAAAATAAACCTTGGTTTCCCGGGCGAGTTTTTTAGAGAAGATGCCGTTAAGATGAACTCGTTTGGCGGATTTTATG
>JAQBOP010000194.1 GCA_028287975.1 Mucilaginibacter sp.
GATTTAGAGGATCCAAGGAATATTTCATTTTCTCATACAATTCAGTAATGTCAGCTTTCACACCATCCTTGTGAAAATCAACATTAAATGTCAATCCGTTTTTTTTATCTTTAATCATTTCACCCAAGCCATCGACGTTGCTTGACAATACTAGTAAATTATGTCGCATCATTTCGATTGCAACATAGCTACACTGCTCATATGCAGACGGTACAACGCCTATATCACTTAGTTTAAATAAATCAAATAGTTTTTGTTGATCTATAAAACCAGTTGTGGTTATTTTTGATACTATGTCAAAATTATCCCTTAATACATTTGTTAGATCCAGGTTTCCAACAATGATTAATCTAACATCCAAACCATCCCTGACCAACAATTTAAATGCTTTGATCAGCCAAAACAATCCCAAACTTTTTTCATTTCTACCGATATAAACAATTAATTTTTCATCAAATTTAAAGTTGTATTGATTTCTTAAAGCCGCTCTGGTAATCTGGTTTGTCGATAGTGCAGTGTCGCTTACGCCATTTTTTATAACTTTAATTTTTGACTTTTTAATATTAAAGTTATTTTGAAGTTCACGTTTTGAACACTCGGTAACTACAATAAATTGATCAATATCTCCATAATATTGCTTTTCTTTAAAGAGAAATTCTATAGAATATTGGTCGACAAAATAATTATAGGTTGAAAAGAAAGCCGGATAGTTACTCGTTAATAGTGATCTTGAGGGTATTAGATGTCGTGTTAATATAATTTTGCAAGTAGAAATTTTCTTGAGAGCTTTGGCAATTGTAGTTAGATCAATCCAATTTATGTGCACGACCGTCTTTTTGTCAACTTCAATATGTTGATTCAATAAATCCGCAACAATACTAGCGAAAACAGGGTCTTGAATACACTGTTCTTTGGGTTTATTTGTCAGGATAGGAATAGGAATGTTTATATAATTTACAAGATTTTCTTTTTTTAGTTCAAATTCAGTAAACGCATCAAAATTTAGATCGACAAAATAAAAATCAAACTTATCAGCGTTTTTTTTAAAATAGTTTTTTACTTCTTTATTATAGGTATTTGCGCCGGTATCATGGCCAATTCCTAATATATTAAAAAATAATATTTTCTTCATTGGTAGTTCTATATCCTCGTCCTATGTACGACTGCAATTTACCCGGTAAATAAGAACTTACTTTTAAAAATTCCAGTAAACTGGCATTTCTATCGTGATTTTGTTGAAGAGGTTCTTTTTTTAAACGGGGATGGTAAAGGTGAAAAGCGACACCCTCTGACCTGTATAAATCAAATCCCAAAATTTCAGCGCGTTTAACTCTTTCGCAATCCTCGTGCCCCCATGTTTTAAAGTTCTCATTATCCAGGCCAATTTTCTTATAGAATTGCAAATCAAACAAAATTGCAGCGCCGACTGATAAATTGCCATACATTGGCTCTGCGTCGCGCACAATATTTTTAATTAACTCTATATCTTTTGTTTTTAAGAAAGTTTTTCGAAGGATTGGATTTAGCTCAATAAGTTTTCCGTTAAATGGTGACGCAACTTTAACCAATCCATTTCTTAAACGTTGAATACACAAACATACTTGTTCAGGTTCAATTATGACGTCACTATCCCAAAGTGCCATATATTTGGTACTACATTGTTCTGTCTGAATATTTTTGTATTTGGTTAAATTAAGTTCTTTGGCATCATCATAATAAAAATTATACTTACAATTTTTACCAAACATTAAGTTTTGAATTTCCGGTTCTTTTCCAACTTCCGCAATATTGATATTCACATTAAAATTTGCTGTAAGAAAAGCATAAGTGCACTTCAAGTTTCCAATTCGTTCTCGTGTGTCCGCCTTGAATAATATACAGATAGTGGTATCTAATAAGTCAATCAATTTATTACATTAATGTTGAGAAACACTGTTCTCATTCAAATTTTCCGACTTTCGCTCTTTCGGCTCCTGAATTTATGAAATTAATGTATTTAATTTCATCTGCACATATTAAAAGGAAAAATTTAGAGAAGTATGTTTGGATATTTGAAAGATATATTTTGTTGGCTCTGTCGATCTTTTCTTGGGAAATATATTTCAATTCATCGGATGAGATATTGCCTTTCACATCTCTAAAAGCCGCTATATCGACAGGACCTTTTGTAAACGATTCAGTTGCAGTGTAAAATACAAAATTGTATTTAGATAGTAACTGACCATACTTCATCAGAGCAGGTGTTACCGTCTCATTAACCATCTCTTTAGTATGATCTTTCAAAATTGCGTATAATTGTTTATCATTTAATTTGAAAGGCTTATAGGTATTGCAAGTATTAAATGCTTGCATAAAAACGTCATCATTGATGCCCCAAACCAAAAAAGTTTTTGTTTCATCGATAGGGCATGTATAAGGAGACCCTCCGATGGTCGGCGTACTATATCCCCAGCTACTAAATGATAATATGTATTTTACACCCATATTTTTCAGGAGAGCAATTTCATCAGTCATTTTTTCCGCACGGGTTCCATATGCCAGACTAGAATATTTCCCAGCATTCGGTTTGTTTGCATTTATCGCTGCTAACAAGATTGCAAACCAATCATTATCATTTATCGCTTGTTTGTCGCTAAGTACGATATCGATACATTGATCGTATATTACAGCAGCCTCTTTAGGATGATTGCTATCAGCCAATGAATCTCCTTTCCACTTTAATTGCTGTAGTTTTTGAGCATTAGAAGGAAATGCCCAATATAGTAAAAGAAACAGAAAGGTTTTTCTCATGTTTTAAGAAAAAAAAATAGCAGCCTGCTGAATATATTTAGCAGGCCACTATATTAGAATTTAATTAAACTTAATTCCAATTAGTTGAAATAATAAGTAACATCGCCGTCGCCATTGCTATCTGAGCTGGACGTTACGCCCTGCTTATTAGCTAATGCATTACTAATATCGGTTACAGTCATGTTCGGCGGACCTACTAAACCTATGTGATTGCTATTGATATCGTTTACAAAATGCCCCTCAGTTTCAACACCGCCACTAGCATGGCGTCCCCCGACTCTATGCACAAATTCATGCATAAATGTGTTAAGAATGAAGTCGCTTTTACTATATGTGGTAACATTACCAGAGCCAGAAACGGGGATAGAGGCCCCACCTTGGCTGAAACCTGGTTGAGCATACGCATTGTCAATAGCATTATAATTAATGGTAGTAGTAAGAATAGAACTGTATCCCCATACAGGACCAGCTGAAGTGCTCCCATTGTCGCCACCCTGCAAGACTTGACCCTTAGTTACTTGCATACCTGCGCTTCCTACGTAATCACTTCCAGCTTTACCTATAGCAAAACTTTTCAAAGCTGCGGTATCAGTAGCAAAGGGCGCACCGGGCAAAGTTCGTACATCTGTGCCTGTAACGTTAAATTTATAGTAAGTAGGTGTTGATTCACCACCTCCAACCGGACCGTCATTGATTACTCCACCGTCTCCCAATGTTGGTAAATAATTCGTAAGCCCCGACAATGCTTCTTTCGAGCGGTCATCATAATAAAAGAAATCGACCGATATAACATATGGGTCAGTTGAAGTCCCGGAACCTGAAGTTATTACGCCGTTACCGCCTAAGATCTCTTTTGCTTCATCAGCTGTCAATATCTCTTGCGAATGTTCCAATTGATAAAAAGTCTGTTTTTTCATTTTAAAAATGTTTAGGTTATTGATTTTTTTAAAAATATAGGATTTTTCTGCTTAGGTACGTGATTGGTTAGGTGTTATAAAGTTGGAAATATATTTTTAAATAAAAAAATATATTTCCAACTTTATTTTAATTCATAAGCAATTATACTATAAAATATATAATTTAGAAAGTTTTATAGTCAAGAAAATTTGACAAAAAGCCCGATATTAAAAATAACCTAAACCTATGTTACTGAATAAATTTCCACATGAGCGGCAAATGGATTTAATGGACTGCGGTCCGGCGTGTCTGAAAATGATCGCCAAATTTTATGGAAAATTCTATAGTTTACAATACTTGCGCGATAAATGTGGAATTACCAAAGAAGGTGTTTCCTTCCTTGATTTAAGTCACGCAGCCGAAGACATCGGATTAAGAACGTTGTCCTTAAAATGCACCTTGGAAGACCTGTGCCTCAAAATACCGTTACCAGTGATAGTTCATTGGGACAACAGCCATTTTGTCGTTGTTTATAATGTAAAAGTAAGAAAGCATAAATCTAATTCGATTCCATCCGGCATCATACAGGGAACTATATTTGTTTCCGATCCAGCCAAAGGGTACGTTAAGTATTCGACAAAAGAATTTCTTGCGAAGACTGTCAACGCTAAGTTTGCTCGTACTGATGATACAGACCCTGAACGCAGAGCGGGAAAGCTTGTAATAATGGCGATAGAACCACAAGCTGATTTCTACGAGAACCGCACTGATGAAAAAATATTAAAGAAAAAAACATACGAGAATTTCATAGCGTATTTTAAACCATACAGGAAAAGTTTTATAAATCTTTTTCTAGTTATGTTATTAGTTACAATTCTTCAGGGACTGTTGCCTTTTATAAGTAAAGCGGTTATAGATATTGGCATTCAAACGCACGATATAGATTTTATAAATATTGTGTTAATTGCTAATGTAGTCATAGTTGCGAGTATAATGCTTAGCAACCTTGTACGTGATTGGATTTTACTTCATATAACAAGTAGGGTAAACATTGCATTGATTTCCGATTATTTGATAAAAATCATGCGCTTACCCATAACCTTTTTTGAAAACAAATTGACTGGAGATATTTTGCAACGTGCACAAGACAACGAACGCATAAGAAGTTTTATCATGAATAACTCTTTAAGCATGATCTTTTCCACCCTGACGTTTTTTGTATTCGGAGTGATAATGTTCATCTACAATCCGATAATCTTTTATATTTTTTTTTTAGGAAGCACGCTGTATGTAGCTTGGGTAATGGCCTTTATCTCCATCCGAAAAAAGCTTGATTGGGAATATTTTGATCTGGTAAGTAAAAATCAAAGCTATTGGGTGGAAACTATATCAAGCATACAAGACATAAAAATCAACAATTACGAAAAACAAAAGCGTTGGAAATGGGAGGACATCCAGGCAAGAATTTATAAAGTAAATCTGCGGGTATTAAACATAACCAATATGCAAAATACAGGAGCTCAGTTTATCGACAGTTTGAAAAATCTATTTATCACATTTTATTGTGCTAAGGCTGTAATCGGCGGAGAAATTACTTTTGGCGTGATGATTTCGATACAATTTATACTTGGGATGTTAAATGCGCCAGTTGTCCAGTTTATACAATTTATTATTTCGTACCAGTTTGCCAAGATTAGTTTTTTAAGGTTAAATGAAATTCATCAGTTGAAGGACGAACACGAGGATGTAGGGACAAACAATATTGAATTGCCGGAAAATAAAAGCTTATTTATCAATAATGTTTCGTTTCAATATAATCCTAACGGGAATCTTGTTGTGCAAAACATTAATTTATTTATTCCAGAAGGAAAAATAACCGCTATCGTTGGTGATAGCGGCAGTGGAAAGTCGACTTTATTAAAGCTCTTACTTCGATTATATAAACCCACTTACGGTAGTATTATTATAGGCAATATGAACATAAATAATATAAGCTTAAAACAATGGCGAAATAAGTGTGGTGCTGTAATGCAGGACGGCAAAATATTTAATGATACGATAATGAATAATATAGTTTTAGATGATGAAAAAATAGATTATGGAAAATTAAAAAAAGCATTGCACACTGCCAATATCGCTCACGAAATAGAAAAATTGCCGTTAGGGTACCAAACTATGATGGGTGAGCAGGGAAGAGGATTGAGTGGAGGGCAAAAACAACGAATTTTAATCGCGCGCGCGTTATATAAGAATCCTGACTATTTATTTTTTGATGAAGCTACCAACAGCTTGGACACAATAAACGAGCAAAAAATTGTTGCCGGCCTAGATGAGGTATTTAAGGACAAGACGGTTATAGTTGTAGCCCACCGCCTAAGCACGATACAAAAGGCAGACCAAATCATAGTCATGCAGGATGGAGGAATTGTAGAAGTTGGAAATCACAATGGTTTGATGGCAAAAGGGGGCAGGTATTGTCAACTGGTGCAGTCGCAATTAGGACTTCACACTGTCAATAACACAGAGGCTCTTTAATTTTAAATGTGCACTTAAACTTTTCGAACTGAAAAGTTTGGGTATAAAATCTATAGCAAAAAAAGTATGAATGATGAAACATTTTATAACGTCGATGACCGAACAGAAGAAGTACAACATATAATTGAACGTATGCCAACCCGGTTTGGTTTTTTTGTTGGCCTGCTTATTTTATTTTTATTTGCCTTTCTATTTGTTTTCGGGTGGATAGTTAGATATCCCGACATCGTTACGGGCCAAATTGTCATTAGTGGGAATAATGCACCTTTAAAATTAATAGCCAACAGTAACGGTAAAATAAAACTGAATCACATCAATTCAATGGATTTAGTAAAACAAGGACAATTAATTGCATATGTAGAAAATCCAACCAACTATAAAAGTGTATTTTTTATCGATAGTTTGCTGCGATCGTATGTTCCTTTACCTGACACAATTTTAAAATTACGTCAAAAACTTCCGCCAAATTTTTCGCTAGGCGAATTAAATTCCAAATATTATGGTTTTGCAAACAGTCTACAAGAATATGCTAATTATAAGCAAGACAAATTAATTGATAAACAAAGTGA
The DNA here is from genome assembly GCA_028287975.1 of Mucilaginibacter sp. Lineage (GTDB taxonomy): Bacteria > Bacteroidota > Bacteroidia > Sphingobacteriales > Sphingobacteriaceae > Mucilaginibacter. The sequence continues at coordinate 6,792 of JAQBOP010000194.1, forward strand.
AAATTTGAACACAGTGTTAATTGAGCAGAAAGAAGCATTGGCTAATATCACCACAAGAATAGATATGGCAACGAAGTCATTATACTTTGTTCAAAAATCATTCAAGAGAGATTCGTTGCTTTTCACGAAAAAGATCATTAGCGAATCTGAACTGGACAAAACTCAAATGAACTATTTGTCCAGTAAGGACGCGCTACAAAATAATTTGAACAATTCATTATCTACTAGACAGCAAATAGAGCAGACTGAAGGTCAAATAGAGCAGTTGAGTCTTCAAAATCCGGAAAAAGGAAAAGAATTAAGAATTTCTCTAATCTCGGCCTATAATGATTTATTAGATAACATCAAAAGCTGGGAGCAGAAATATGCATTTATTGCTCCATTTACGGGTAAGGTGCAATTTTTAAAATTTTATAATGAAAATCAATTTATTCAAGCGAATGAAGAAGTTTTTTCCATTGTCCCTAAAGAAGAAAAAGTTTATGGACAGGTCACTTTACCAGCCCAAGGTAGCGGAAAAATTAAAATTGGACAAGAAGTAATAGTTAAATTAGATAATTATCCATACATGGAATACGGATCAATTACCGGCAGGATAAAATCTATTGCATTAACGACAAGCACAGCAAAAACAGAAACAAGTATAATAGATACTTATCTGATTGTAGTGGATTTTCCTAATCAACTAACAACTAATTATAAAACAAGATTAAATTTTAAAGCTGATGCAAAAGGGACCGCGGAAATTATAACAAAAGACAGGCGATTAATACAGCGTTTATTTGATAATTTGAAATATGCAGTTAGAAAGTAAGTAAAACTTAATAATGTGCTATTAGGCATATCTAATTTGCTTTATTCGGTTAAAATATACACAAAATAAATTGTCTATTTTATATTCAATATGATGGAAAAGTTAAAGTGCAATCGGGTTGCCTAAATAAAAATCAATTATTTTGCTTCTGAACACAACATTATATTTGGCCTCGATCATTTCATTTTGTGACTTATTAAAATTAGTAATAGCAGTATTATAATCAAGTTGATTTACAAGTCCTGCATTATATCGTTCTCTGGTAACGTTTAACGCGTCTCTATTCGCCAGGTAAGTTTGCAGAGCCGACTGATCTTGCTTCTCTGCCGATTGTAAATCAAGTAAAGCCTGTATAATGGCCTTGCTTAAATTGTTTTTGGTGATCTGTGTATTTAGTTCCGCGCTTTGTAGATTCAACTGCGCTTTTTTAACAGTCGTTTTATTATTAAACTTATTAAAAATAGGAATCTGAACACTCAGCCCAATGTCCTGATTGAAGTTATCCTTAATCTGGTCAAACGCTGGATACGAACCGTATATAGGCTGTTGATAAATCCCTAGTACATTTTGATTAGTAGCTTGAACAATACCTATTTCCTGTGAAATGGCGGTTTCTCCAATAAGTTTTTGATTTAATTGATTTGAATAGCTTGATGCAAATCCACCGAATAAAGTTATTGTTGGATAATAATAACCCTTGGCGAGTTTAATAGCTTGAACGAAAGTTTTCTGTTGCGCCTCCACCAACTGGATATCTGGGTTAATTGTTAACGCAGTTTTGATAACCTCATTAACATCATAAGCTATTTTTATGTTAGTTACCTTACTTATATCTGGCCGCTCAATAACTATCTCTGTGTACGGGTTCATTTCCATAAATTGTTTTAATATCAATATGGAAAGATCTAGTTGGTTTTGCGCGGTAGTCAGGTTTAAATTAGTGGTAGACAATTGCGCCTTAGCCTGCGAGAGATCTGCCAAAGTCTGGCTACCCACCTTAAAGCTAATGTTTGATTTTTCGAGCATTTGGTTAGCTAAGTCAATCTGCTGTTTGGCTGCTGTCACCAGATCCTGATTTGTTAATATCTGTAAGTAATCGGTTACTACATTTAAGATCAGCTCGTTTTTAATCTTACTCGTAGTGCTTTTATCAACTTCAAGCAATAATTTGTTCTGAATGATTTGGTTCCGCAGTTGGCCACCCTGGTAAAGCGTAAATTGCAATTGGATATTCCCATTGATATTTAATGAGGTTGATGAAGTGTATGTAAATGCCCCTGCTACCTGGCTACGACCAAAGCTATATCCGCCCTGGGTGTTGACGTTTAAACTGGGTAATATTAAGTTATTTTTTGCCTGTTCCAAATCAACATCACCAATTGATTCGGTAACCTGCGCTTGTTTAATAGTGAGGTTATTTGCTAAAGTACGTTCTATCGCTTTCTGCAAAGTAATATTCTCTTGCGCTATTACTGTCACGCTTGATAAAGAAATGCACAAAATACCAAGAATACGAACAAATTTATTTAAGAAATGTGGCATAAAATTATTATAAGCAAATAACTATTCGATACTGGTATTAAAACGCTAATTAAATCATTTTTAACACATTTATTACTTATTGGCTAACAATACTTACGACATCTTTCAAAATTTGGCAAAACAGAGAAGTTGGTCACAATTTTCAACAAATTTATTAATTTTGCAATTTTTTTTTCAGAAAAAATGTGTTAATCAAGCGAGCAGTAAAAAAACAAGGGGATTGGCAAAAAAGGCTTTAATCAATTATATAGACAAAAAACAAAGACAAAAACTCTATATTTGATTGTACGCCTTTAACCTTAACCTATGTCATTGATATATTTAATTTATTGTTTATTTGGAGAGGATACAAAGTATAAAAGCGAATTGATCTATTCTTTAATGTCTTTAAAAAAAGTTTCAAATAAAGACACTTTATCAAATGTTAAAATCATCATATATACTGATAAATCTTTTATTTTACCCGATCAATTAAATCCACTAAATATTTCTTTTTCCATAATAGAAAAAGAGGTTATCATAAACTGGATAAATGCTGCAAACAAACATTTTTATGTTATTAAACCCATGGTGTTGCTTGAATTTCAGAAAAAATTTAATGCACCATGCATGTTATTAGACACCGATACTTTTTTTATTAAAAACCCCTCGGTTTTATTTGAAAAAATTTCTAACGGAGCCTTTATAACACATGGTGATGAATTTCCGATTTCCTCTTGTATAGATTTAGTAAATTTCTTTTCCGGCAAAACTTTCACAAATTTGGAGGGACAGACTTTTTCTATAAACTGTAATTTTTATATGCTCAATGCCGGAGTGATTGGATTTCACCCGGAGTACTCTTATATTTTGGAAAAAGTTGTAAATCTCATTTCTCAAATTGCTGGGTCAAAGGACTGGCCTGCCGACTGGTCGCATGTGATCGAACAAATTTCCTTTAGTTATTTTATTCAGTATTTTAATTTAAGAAAAGCATCGGCAGATTTCACAATAATGCATTACTGGTTTTTTAAAGAGTGTCGTTATATCTTAGCAAATAAATTTCAATTTGTTTATGGTTTAGAAGAAGGCATAATTTTAAAACGCGCAATAAGGACAAGTTATGACCTCCTGCCTCTATTTATTATTCGTACTATGAAAACGAACTCGATGATAACTCCGCTACATTTTTTATGCTATCCACCCCACACGCTTGTCGGGAGGCTCATAAGAAATGCGTACAAAGATTAAATTCTATTTATCATGCATTTAGTCTGATATAAAAGACCGGATAATATTTCAATAATCGACAAAAATCGCCTGTTATATTTCGCTCACCTAACCTCTTGTACATGTTTGTACGATTTATCTGAATAATCATTGATCAATCAATCATTATTGCAAAAGATATCTTCGTATTTGGCTAAGAGCGGTAATTATGTTTTTTCAAAATTATTTCGATGATTTCCTTATCAATCTCGATGTCAAATTTTCTCGCGATCAATGCCTCAGATTCCATTAATAATTGCTCATCCGCAACTGTAAAAACTTTAGGATATTGCGGTCCGGTATTCCAATCTATCAGTCGGAAATTGTTATTAACGACTTTTTTCTGAAATACTGAGTTAAGAACTATAGTCTGAAAAAAACTTTCGTCGGGAATAAAAGAAAATCTGAAGTAGTCCTTGACCGCAGGGTTTTGAGTAATAAATTGTAAAATATACGCTGCGCACGCTCTGGTTAATGTCCACCATTGCGAACCGCCATATAGTTTTTCCAATGGTTGAGGCAATGGCCTATATAGGTTACCTGTCGTTTTTTGGGCATAATATAATTTTTGTGACTCTAAAAAGCCAATGTCATCCATGAACCAATAAAAATTTGTTCTGTCCAAACCTCCATTTCCACTCCAGTGACTGTAAGGTGTAACTTCGAAATGTTGTAAATATTCATTTCCTGAATTTTGAGACAAAAAGTCGTTTATAAATTCATTGGACTTCAAAGGTAAATCTGCTCCGCTAACAAGCGCCAGGTAATCAAATTCTTTTTTAGAGAAAGAAACAGCCGCCTTAATCAACCGTAGCGAAGCTTCCACCATATTAAATCCTCCCCAAGATATTGCGACACGATTTTCAAGAATTTGATAGTTTGGAGTGTCTATTAATTTTTTTATTGAATCGGTGTATTCACCATTCCCCAAATTGTCGTCTAAATGCAAAAAGCAGAAGCTACGATCATTTTTTCGGGTAACCAAATTAATAAAAGTCGCTATTTGTTCAATGTTTTTATGCGCTATTATCAGGTATGCTATTTCCATATTAATTTGTTAGCTATGAAAGTAATTTTTTGTAGACAAATAAATATAAAACAAAATCTTCGTCTATTTATCTAATATCGATAAGGATTTAACTTAGGCTGATTTTAGTAATCGGGGTGTTAACTACTGTTCGCCGGCACTAAAATAAATAATTTACAGGCGAGAACTCTTTATATACTTTATTTTATCCTTGGCTCCAAGTTTTCCTTAAGGAATGTTTTAATTTACAGTGGTCGGGTGTATATGGATACGTTTACCTGTTATTTGATTGTATTACCAACAGAAACCAAAAGAGGAATATCGTCATTTAGCAATCGTTGTTATTCGGTGAGATACGATTTATAACGTCGTCGCAGGTATGACCGAGGTACGAGGATTATTCCTGCAAGGGCAGCGAGGCTGGCCGCGTAATGGAACCCGGCGCAATGGCGCGTGGTGTAATGGAGTCGCCTGCCGCAGCTGCACTTAAAACAATTACCGCTGTTGTTTCAGCCTTTCTGCTTCCCTTTCCAAATCTATGATGCGCTGTTGCATTTCTTGCTTTTGCTCATATATGTCTATACTGTCCTTACGTATGATAGCTGTATCCGGGCTATTAAAACCGTTCAATTCTTCCATCATCTGCTGCCTGCCTTTTTCCGGTTGATTAACCATTCGCCAATACCAGGCCAGCCGGTAAAGGTCATTTTGTTTTTCCAGTCTGTGGTAATGGAAACTTAGCCAGCAAAAAAAACAGGTGATAGTGATTAATCCTGCTAAGATCAAAAACCGATTTCCCCATATTTTAATGAGTAATCTGCCCCCGTCTTCCGGCAAAATGATTACCCGTTTTTTGAAGACGGCCTCCAAAAGCTGTTCGCGGATACTCTTTTTAATGGCGGTGTAACCCTCGGAAAAGGTGGTCAATACCGGTGCCATATCCGGCTTTGGAGCCAACACCTGTATCCCCTTTACTTTATTTTCAAAGCTGTTTACCCGATTTGTTAGTTCTTCGATCTTATTAGGGAGGGATTTAATGGCATTTTTAAGCCCTTGTAGTTCGGCGGTGAAACCTTCCATCACCGAATTGTAGTGTTCTTCGTTTGTCATAAGTGCATTCCTTGTGAATGTTTGTGTTCATTTTTTTGATCTAACTCTCGTTCAAGCTCCCGTTGCTGTTTTAGGAGCAGGGCTTGTTGTTGTTCCTTTTGCTGTGCTTGCTGTTGCATCTTTAACCGTAGGTTTTGCTGAATTTGTTGCTCGATCTGTTGCATCGGATAACCTACCTCGCTGCCCTTAAAGCGTACCTGCTGCGCATCGGTAAAGGCGATACCCCTGCCAAGTTCAACAGCATAGCCTTTTTGCTCAACCAGGCCCCGGAAGACTTTCATGCTGGTGGAATGCTTTAGCGCATTTTTTACCACCTGCTTTAAGTCTTCCTTGCGGATGTCCTGTCTTGGCAATTGCCGCTGTGCAGGCGTTTGAAATTTTCTCGGGCTTAGGACTTTTTCCAGCTTGTACTCATTTTCCATTTTCCGGCAGAAATTTGCCATCCTTTGGTAATTGTTGCTATCAGACACTGTCTTGCCCTCAAAACCTACACGATTAGCCACCACATGTAAATGCTGGTGTTTTTTATCATGGTGTTCTATGACTACATACTGGCTAGCAGCAAATCCCAGGTCTTTAGCCAACTTTTGGGCGATATCTACTTTATCCCGATTGCTCAATTTATCGCCGTGAGCGAAGCTTAAAGAGGCATGTAATACAGGCCTGTTTTGTTTGGTATTCAAATACCTGACTTCGTTAAATTGTTGGATCAATTCTCTTTTGTCCCCAAAGCATTGGTTATAACAAATTACCTGTGCTTGCTTGTTGGCGGCTTCCTGCAGTTGCCGCATTGTGTTTTTTTGCAATTTACCCTCGAAGACATAGTTGATACATCCCCGAAAGCTTTTTCCGCTACTGACTTTTCCGATCATTGCAAATAAATTTTTATGTCCTTCACCAATTGCTGCAAGTCGGCACAAAGCTGTTGCAACCTTGTCCTGTCCAGTACACTTAATTCATCAAAGCTGTTCCGTTTCCGTGCAAGCTGGTTCAGGTTGGCCGCAATATGATTAAGCGTGGCGCAGATCAGCAATACGTCTTTTGGCAGGGTCTTTACCCGCACTTTGATGATAGCGTTCAAACCCAGTTCCCGCAAATATCCCGATAGGGTAAGGCCTACGCTTTTCGCCTTGATCTCAATCTGTTTGGCCTCAAAAAACGTACTCTTAACCGACAGTGTTTTTAGCCTTTTGGTCAACTTCTTTGGCCTGCCACCTTTGTTCTTGTTGTCTTTTTTCTTTAGCGTTTCCATCTGTTACAACTGCTTCTCTGATGTTATACTATTTCTTACTATTTGGTAACTTCATACCTGTTCTGTCCTAACCAACTCTAAAAAAACATCCCCCCCGAATGCGGAGCATGAGCGGGGGCCAGCGAGTTTTGGTAACACCAAAACATAGCTGGCTCCACTAAAAGCGGACAGGCCGATGCTGCCCCGCCGGCTTCGCCGCGCGGAACTGCTTTATAAATGCAAACCTTTGGTTTGCCGCTGCTGATGTTTTTGTGTTAAATAGGCATTGAGGTCTTTATGATGGCTATAAAACCGGCTGGCATCATGTGCGTGTGGAACCCTTTCTTTAACAGTAGCTATCGCTTTCATCGCAGCCTTGTCATGATCCAAATAGAGTTCGACCGCCTTGTGTTGCTGTAAAATATCCATACTGGCCGAAACAAAACTTAGCGAGTTCAGCACTAAAAAATTGCCAGGCGTATCACGCTTATTGATCGTCAGCAAAGAGAGAAAATCGGTAAACCCTTCGGTGACATGTACCGTGTTAAAGCCCCTATCAATAAAAGTCAGGTCTTTGGGTGAAGACGATAATTTGATCACCGGATTGCGCAGTTCATAACCGCCGGAGCGGTTCTCAAAACCGATGGCCAAATGACGCTGCCCATTCACAGAAAACAGGACTTCCTTGCAATAACTTTTGGCATGATAATAATCTATCTCACGTTCATGCAGATAGCTGACAAGGGAAAGGTTGTGCAGTTCCCTAGCATCAAGGATAGTGATCTTATTTTCAGGTTCGGCTTTAATTGGTACGGCAGCTTTTTCACGCTGGTGAAAAGAAAAGGAACGGTCGGCTACACTTAATCTCGCTAATAATTCCTCTACCGTGCATTGGTGCAAGCGGATACCCAGGTCAATAAAATTACCACCCTCACCTATGCCATGATCAAACCATGAATTAAGTTTGGCATTGACCTTAAAGGAAGCGGTGTGTTCCTCCCGGATAGGCGACAGGTACCAATGGTTTATACCCTTAATATACTGTGGGTTTATTCCACATTGCGCCAGGTAATCAACTATTGAAATTTGTCTGGCTTCATCACAATTCAGTTTCTTCATTAGATTAAAAATTGGTTTGTTGTTTTTTTTCGAAATTTGTTTAATAACTTTTTTTCATCGGCAATAGGACGGGGACAGGGAAGGCGAACATTCCCTGCGGACAGGCCGCTTGCCACTTTAGGAAAACGGGATTTTTTCCCGCCAACATGCCGTTTGCAATGCCCACCGCTTCATCTCCTGCGCGCGCGACGTTTAAAAACAAAATCCTCCGCTTTTGCTGTTATTTCGTCAGGGGTTAGTTTTTTGTGTGACATTAGCCAGTTGAAAATCGCCTTTTTAGAGAACCGGAAACCACCATTGGGTAGAGCGATATAAGGGATCTCGCCAGCGGATTTTAATTGATAAAGGGTTTGACGGGCATACCCGGTAACTTTTTCAGCGATCTCGTACCCTCCAATTTCATCATCATCCGTTGATGGTGGAATAATAGCAGCAGAGGGTACAGATTCTTTTAGAATAATTAATAAATCCGAAACTTTCAGATCTATTAGGCGCATGTTTTCGTTGATACTCATTTGTCTTCCGATTTAATTTCGGTAGCAAAAGAATAGAACAAAACAAACCTATACGAACGGTTGATTGCTAACGAATGACCGTACTTTATGCTATGCTGTCAGCAACTATAAGGAATTATGAGAAGTCTTAGTCAAGGGTTATTGATCTATATATATTAATGTATTCAACTGGCGTGTCTTTATACCGCTGCCCCTCCAAAAACACAAGGTTTTTCAATTTGTCGATGATAAAAACATCGCGGATAAGTTGCCGGTGACTGTGGTGAAGGATAGTGGCAGAAAGGACTTTACGATCTTCAATGCAATATTTGAGAAATCCAGCCAAAGATTTGCTTATGCCGGAAGCATATACAATGGGAATTATTTCTACCCGGCCGGAAGAATCGATATTAAACAGCGTGCCATCTTTACTGTTTTGGTTCAAATCAGAAAGGAATTTTTTAAAGGCGGCCTCCTTTTCCTCCAGTCCTTTTCCTTGCAGCCAGAAATTATAAAATGACGCTGGTTGTATGTTGTTTATATCAGAAGTTTCTTTGGTAATTGAATTATTATTAAGCTTTTTTTTCCAATCCTTACTGATTAACAGGTTAAATATTTCATCACGGACTTTTTTTTGTTTAACTGAGAATATATTTCTGCCGGTAAAGTATGCGATGATAAAGATAATTGAAGCAGCAATAAAGGACTTCGCGACAAATAAAGGCTCCCGTTTACTACCGCTATAAAAAAGCAAAAAGAATACAACCATAGCCACCGTTACGATGTATGCTAAAAATAGCAGGTAATGAAACAGGTTAGTAAGGATATAAAACCAACGCAGCTTTTTGGCTTCGGCCTCGGTTAAGCCGGTGAATTTTCCCTGGAGCTGAGTCAAACGTTCCTCAAAACTAAGTTTTCCAAAACGATCACTTAGTTCATTAATCCAATCCCTAAAATCGATAGACAAAGCGACCTGGGCGGGGATAATCCAAACCGACAGCACTCCGACACAAACCAATAATGCAATCCGAAACTCAGGTATCAGAAAATATACCAGGCAGAAAATAATTAGCATTAAAATTTCACCGAATATCTTTTTCATTTGCTAAAGAAGGAAATTTGGCCATTTCTGACTTTTTCTTTTGATCAACAATTTTTGCATATACTTGTGTCATTTCGATTTTACTATGGCCGAGTAGTTCTTTCATAGTGTAAATATCCATCCCAAACGTTAGGCCAATAGTGGCAAAAGTATGTCTGGCGGCATGAAAATGTAGATTTTTCTTTAGACCTGCTTCTAACGCCCAGAATTTCAAATAAACATTAACAACCTGACTTGATGGTAGATCCCAAAATACCTTTTTATCATTAGGATGCTTGGGGAGTTTTTCTATGATTAATTTAGCATCTTCTATTACCGGCACCATTACGATTTTTTTAGTGGTTTTGGCAGGCCTGAAAGTAATTTGATCGTTTTGAATTTCACTATAAACTAATTTTTTAATGTCAGAAAACCGCAGCCCTGTAAAGCATGAGAATAAGAATGCTTGCCGAATTTGACTATTACCTTTTTTGGGAATAAAACTGGCCAATGTCCTTACTTCTTCAATAGTTAGGGTAGTCCGCTCTGAATCTTCCTCTTCAATAATCTTAAAGCTGCTGAACGGTGAAACTTGGATAACACCCTTTACAACAAGTTTATTAAAATGCTGCCTAAAAACCGACATATAGGCGTTGGTGGTATTTCTGCTGACCTGGTTAAGAAGATAGCTTTGAAAATTACCTAACAAATCTTCATCCACATCTTGAATTAAAACATCCCGCTTCGTGAAATATTTTTTAAAGTGAATAATTAGGCATTCCAATTTATAGTTAAATTTCTTGGCCAAACATTGATCAAAATAATCTTGGAGATTATAATTAATTTTTGCACGTTGCTTATAACCATGCTCTGAGAAATTTAATTCATCCTCTCGTTTATTACGAAGCGCCTTTATTATTTTAAGTTTATCTTTATCCGCCTCACTAATCCGGGTTCCCGAATTAGAATAGTCCTTATCGACATAAATCTTAAGGAACTCATAATTGCGCTTACCTTTGCCCTCGCCAGTATTGGAATAAATGTCGAGATAGGCACTAAATTTGCCACTGCTTAGTTCTTTATATCTAACCGTTACCATATATTTATTTGTTACTTTTGTTACTCATCAAAGCTGAAAAGTAACATTACAGTAACAAAACTAAGATAAAACAAGGAGAAATGCAAAAAATTTAAGTAAAACCCAAATAATTAAATATCTAATAATGAGTACAATATCTATTTTAGTCTATATCTATTTACCCTTATTTAAGTAGCAATTAAAACATGGCCGGCATCTACCTTCATATCCCTTTTTGCAAACAAGCTTGCCATTATTGCGATTTTCATTTCAGCACCTCGTTAAAGTATAAGGATGACCTTTTGCAGGCGCTGATAAAAGAGCTGCACCTGCAAAAAAACTACCTGCAAAACCAAACTATCCAAACCATTTATTTTGGCGGGGGTACGCCAT
>JAQBOP010000417.1 GCA_028287975.1 Mucilaginibacter sp.
GGTGGTCGAAACGGCGGGACAAAGTCCCAAGGAGTTCATCGCCCGTTTCAAGGATTCAGGGATCCGGATCCTCCATAAATGCACCGCAGTGCGACACGCCCTTTCGGCCGAACGCAACGGGGTCGACGCCGTCAGCATCGATGGGTTCGAGGCCGCCGGGCATCCGGGCGAGGACGATGTGCCGGGCCTGGTGTTGATCCCGGCGGCCGTGAAGGCGCTCAAAATTCCGGTCCTCGCCTCAGGCGGATTCGCCGACGGGCGGGGCATGGCCGCCGCGTTCGCACTGGGCGCGGAGGGCGTGAATATGGGCACCCGCTTCATGCTGACACGGGAATCTCCGGTCCATGACGCGATCAAGCAGGCGATTGTAGCGGGCAGCGAGCGTGACACGAACGTGATCTTCAAGCCGTTCAAGAATACCGCACGTGTCTTCCGCAACGCCGTCTCCAACGAGGTGGTCGAGATCCAAAAGCGGCCGGGCATGACTTTCGAGGACGTCCGGCTACTGACCGCGGGCGCGCGCGGGCGCGCGGCGCTCGAGAGTGGCGACATCGACGGAGGATTGATCTGGGCAGGCCAGGCGATCGGGCTTATGGATGACATACCGACCTGCGCCGAGTTGATCGAGCGTATCGTCGCCGAATGCCGCTCTTGCCTGTCCGTCGCCACGGCGCGAACGGCATGATCGAAAATGCGGACGTTGAATACGCCACCCTCCGCTACGAGGTGGGGTCGGATGGCATCCTGCTCCTGACCCTTTCCCGTCCCGAAAAGCTCAACGCGTTCACAGTCGAGATGTGTGATGAGCTTGTCCACGCCTATACGCGGGCCAGCAAGGATGATTCAGTACGCGCGATCGTGGTGACTGGGGAAGGGCGCGCCTTCTGCGCCGGCATGGATCTTTCAGTCGGCGGCAATGTCTTTGGTCTGAACGAATCCTTGTCGCCGACCATGGAGGATATGCGTGAACGCGCCGCGGACCCGGCCATCCTGAACGGTGTACGGGACACTGGCGGCCGGGTCACCCTTGCGATGTACGATTGCCTGAAACCGATCATCGGGGCGGTGAACGGTGCGGCCGTCGGCATCGGATCGACCATGCTGCTCCCCATGGATTTCCGATTTGCCTCCGAGAAAGCGCGATTCGGTTTCGTCTTCAGCAAGCTGGGCATCACGCCGGAGGCGTGCTCCACGTGGTTCCTCCCCCGTATCGTCGGGATCGAGCAAGCGCTCGAATGGACTTATCGCGCCGAAATTTTCGATGCCCAGGAAGCACTTGCAAAGGGGCTCATTCGCGCCATCTACCCCCCCGAGCATCTCATAGACGAGGCGCGTGAGTTCGCCCGATCATTGGTGAAGGATCGTTCCCCCATTTCGATCGCGCTCATCCGCCAGATGATGAACCGAAATGGCGCTCAGGCACATCCGATAGAGGCTCATCAAGTGGAATCGCTCGCGATGTTCTACACCAGCCGCGCCGACGGAAAGGAGGGCGTCCAAGCCTTCCTCGACAAGCGCGCGCCGCGCTTCTCGGGCAAGGCTTCGGCGATGCCGCCCTTCTTCCCATGGTTTCGCGATTGAAGCGTAGGACCGTATGTCCGATGAGCCGAGGTGGCTGCCTCCGGCAGTTCTGACGAAAAGCTCAGCGCTTGCCTTCCAGCAGGCCTCTGAGATTGGAACTCATGAACATCTTCTGCTCGGCCGGAGTGAAATCCTTGACTTCATTGAAGTAGTCCAGCGGGCGGGCAAGACATTCCGCGTGCGGCCAGTCGCTTCCAAATAGTATGCGCTCGGCCGGGACGTACAGCTTCAACTCGTTGAAATCTTCCTCGTAATAGGGCGCGACGAAGACGCTTTCTTGGAAGGTTTCGACCGGATCCTTGGTGAAGCTCTTGGGGAGCTGACCATAGGCGCGGCGCAGCATCTTCATCAGGTGCGGCACCCAGATCGAACCGTTCTCGGCCGAAACCCAGCGGATGTTTGGGAAGCGGGTCATCACACCGTGGGCGATCAGCGCCGAAATCATGTCGGAGACCGCGCGGCCTTGAGAATCTATGCAGGACTTGAGCGGGTCGGAACGGTCGAACGCGATCATCTCCTTCGCGCCGCCGCTCCACCAGCGATAGACCCGATCATAGCCAGAGTCCGATACGTGGAGCACCACGAAGATGTTGGATTCGTTCACCTTAGCCCAGAACTTGTCGAATTCTGGCAGCCCTGGTGAACGCGAGCCGAACAGGCCAGGAACCGGCGCCGGACGGATCAGGATGTGCCGCGCGCCCCGCTCCAACGCCCAGTCCAGTTCCGCGCAGGCGAGGTCTGCATCGGCCAGCGAGACATAGGCGCATGGGAAGAGGCGATCCTGATAATGGAACGTCCACTCGTCCGCGACCCAGGCGTTGAGCGAGTGCACACAGGCCGCCATCAGTTCGACATTGTTACCCATGTGCCCCTCGATCACCGACGCAAGCGTCGGGAAGACCAACTGGGCATGAACGCGCTGCTCGTCGAGCAGCTTCAGGCGCGTCACGGGTTCGGCGAATTCGGGCTGGAAGGTCAGCGGCTCGCCGGTCAACTCGCGCAGCGTCTTGCCTTCCCAGTTTTCGCTACGGAACCAGGTCTCGTGCGAGCCCGGCGCGGCGACGACCTCGAATGTCGGGTTGGGGAGGTAATCGCTGAGGTGTCCATTGATCGCGAGTTTGGTGCGCCCGTCGATCTGAACGTACTGGAAGTCCTTGTGGTATTTCTTTGGCAGGTGACGGCGGAACGCGTCCATGGGCTCGTAGTAGTGACCGTCCGCGTCATAGACGCGGTAACCGAGATCGCGGGTTTCCTTGACCCGCTCCATCACGGTTTGAACCATACGATTTCTCCTAAACGACATGTCGGCGGGTAGCGGTGGGATCCACCGCCAATTGCCGCAAAGAGTAGGCCGAACTCCGCCTGATTGGAAGGTGGAAGGGACGGTTTCAGGAGCGCGAAGACATGGTTTGAGCCGCGGATTTTGAGCGTTCCTGTCTCACGCCCGTGAGGCCGATGAGACGACGGCGTCGTCAACGCACTTCGCCTGTTGCAGGCCCGACCAGACAGCGCTTAATTGGGCCCAAGAAAGAGGTGGAGGTAGCCAGGTGAGGACTTCGACCGGCCGCCAGGACCGGTCCTCGGAACTCGTGGCGCGCGCGACGGACGCAACTGGACTTTCCGAGTTCGGCGAGCAGACCTTTCGTGAAGGCCTCGAAGTTCTGGTCGCCTCGCTCGACTCGGAGGCGCGCCTCAACGAACTCGGGCGCGCATCGCTGGACACGCAGATCATCGATCTCTTGTGTCCCATCGCTTGCAGATCGAAGACTGCTACCGGCGACACCCTGAGATCGACGAGCAGGAAATCGTCGCGCCGCTGATCGGACTGGGATTGCCGCGCACCGGATCGACAGCCTTTTCCTGCCTGCTCGCCGAGGACCCGGCCGTCCGTGTCATCCGCGCCTGGGAAACGATCAAGCCCTGCCCGCCGCCGGAAGCCGCCACACAATACACCGACCCGCGGATCGCCTTGACTGCGACGCTGATCGCAAGGACGGACGCCATGTCGCCGCGCATGAAGATGATGCTGCCCTCGGGTCCGGACAGCCCCTCGGAGTGCCAGAGCTTCATGGGCTACGATTTCAAGTCCCAGCGGTTCCAGGCCGTGGCCCACATCCCGACCTATGTGAACTGGCTGAACCATGAAGCCGACCTGACGACGACCTATCGCTATGTGAAGCGAGTGATGAAGCTGCTGCAGTGGCGCTGCCCGCCGACGCGCTGGCGCCTCAAGAACCCGGGGCACATGCTGTTCATCGACGCCCTGATCGAGGTGTTCCCGGACGCAAGGTTCTGGATGTCCCACCGCGACGTCGCCGCCGTCATCCCGTCCGTCGCGGATCTCTATTATGAGCACTCTCACCCCTATTCCGACCAACTGGACAAGCCTTGCATCGCGCGAATGAACACCGACTGGACGACGCTGGGGATGCGCCGGCTGATTGCGTTTCGGGATCGGGCGGACCGGAATAGCCGCTTCTTCGACGTTCATTTCGCGGAATTACAGAAGGATCCGTTCCCGGTCATCGAGCGGCTCTACGGCTTCCTTGGCGAGGAATTCACCCCGGAGGCGCGGAGCCGGATGCAAGCCTGGCGCGAGAATAGTCCGCGCGAAAAACACGGGTCCCACACCTACGACATCGCCGAATTCGGCATCGATCTGGAGGCGTTGCGCGCGCAGTTCCGCTTCTACACCGAGCGGTTCAGTGTGCGGTGATCCCATGTCCGCCATCTTCACGACCTATACGACAATGTATGGCCCCGGAGTCGAAGGAACGAATTTCAGATGAGCAGCGATCATCCCGCCAATTCCGACAAGCGGAAATATTACCACGTCGCTTGCAAGCAGACTTTTGAAGAAATCGGGGACGGCCTGGTGCGCGTGACCACTGCCGACGGCCGTGAAGGGATCTTCAAATCGACTGGACAGTGGGTTGAGGGCGAACTGACCGAAGCCAACCTGCATATGCTGGTGTGGACGGGCGGCCCGCGGCTCCCCCAGGATTTCCGCTATCGCTGGACGGAAATTCCTATCGACATATCGCGGCCGAGCGGTTGGCCCGAGCATTTGGAGCGCGCCCTCAGCAAATAGGCGCATCCTTGCAAAGGGGTGACTAGGTGTTTAGTCCCGGGAATTGATGGGTTGGATCGATGCTGAATCGGTGCGGCTCTTTTGTCCAGATTTTGCAGACGAACTCGAAGGGGGTGAGGCCCTTCAGGGTCTTGAGCCGGCGGG
>JAQBOP010000223.1 GCA_028287975.1 Mucilaginibacter sp.
ACAGCTATGGCGATTGAAAAAACGATGGAAAGCCATATCAGCCATTTAAAGTTTTTGGGCTCGACTTTTTGCTCAACCAATACAGACGTTACTTCGTTTAGTTTTTTAACTTTATGGGTGAAATCGCCGGTTAACGAGTTGCGCAGATCGTTCATCTGCTGTAGTGTTATATCCAGCTCATCGGGTAAGCTTTCACTTAAAACCTCTTTTAATCGTTTGGCAATGGTTGGTGATTTACCGTTAGTAGAGATCCCGATCTTAAGATCGCCTTTTTGAACTATCGACCCCAAATAAAAATCGCAAAGCTCGGGCTTATCCGCCACGTTGATCAATAGCTTGCGCTGATGTGCAGACTCCCTGATGTAGGCGTTTAACGTTGAATCGTCAGTAGCGGCAATTACCAGGTCGGCGTTGTCCAGATCATAATCAGCAAAAGGTTTTTCTAAAATTTTTATATTGGGATTGGCTGTTGCCAGATCACGGATCTCTTTAATAACCGTTTTTGCAATAACGGTTATTCTTGCTTCGGTACTGTTATGCAAAATAGCCGCCAGCTTTTCTAAACCGACATTACCCGCGCCGATAAGCACAGTATGCAACTCATTCAGTTTTAAAAAGACCGGAAACAATTGGTTGCCGCCGTTCTTTTCGTCCTGAACAGTTGTTAGTTCATTATTTGCAGGCAACAGCGTCATATAAGTTTTTGCAGGTTTGAAAAGAAGGATGTAATGACACAACCTCGCCTAAAATAATGATAGCCGGCGCTTTGATCCCGTTATCCTTAACAATTTCAACTATATTATCTACTACACCGATAACCAATTTTTCCTGCGGCGTTGATCCATTTTGGATCACCGCTACCGGCAGGTTATGCTTATCTTCTTTTTTAAATATTGCTACTATCTCAACCAATTTATTAAGGCCCATCAACACAACAACGGTCGCCCTGCTTTTTGCAGCTTCGTAAACATCAGCGGATATATTGCCGCTTGAAGTTGTGCCCGTAATTACCCAAAAGCTTTCGCTTAAGCCACGGTGCGTAACGGGGATATGTTGTAATCCCGGCACAGATATAGAACTTGAAATGCCGGGGATAACCTGTGCAGCTATGCCATTTGCGGCGGCATAATCTATTTCTTCATAGCCTCTGCCAAATACAAATGGATCACCGCCTTTCAGCCTTACTACGTGTCCATAATTAATAGCATAATCAACTAATAACTTGTTTACCGCGTCCTGCGAGTAGGAGTGATCGCCGGAACGTTTACCTACATATATTTTTTCGGCATTAGCGGCATATTGCAATAACTCTTCGTTAACCAAAGCATCGTACAAAACCACATCGGCTGTTTGCAATGCTTTTAGACCCTTTAAAGTGATCAGGTCTGCATCACCGGGGCCGGCACCAACTAAAGTTATTTTGGGCTCTTTGCTCATGACTGTAATACTGCCTCTCTCTTAGCTTTCACAGTTTCTAAAAAGCTGGTCGCGGCAGCTTTGTATGCAGTAGCAAACTCTTCGGACGGTTCGTTTTGGTTGATCTGTAAGATCAGGTCGTTAAAACTTGTGCCTAATTCTATTTCGCCTGTGGCGACATATTGTGCATCAAACTCTTTGATGATACCGACTTGTGTACTGCTATTAACGCCTTTATCTAACAATAATGCTTTTGCAGAGTTAATAAAAACATTGTAAGAGTGATATATCGCATCGGCCCAGGCACCTGCAGCAAACGATTCATTTGCCCATTCCAGTTTCTCGTCCGATTCAAATAATAGTGTAGCTACAAGGTCGATCACAACACCGGCACACTCGCCAACGCCGATCGCTTTTTCATAGCTTTCCACATGGCCCCAGTCAACAAAATCTTCGTCGGTTAAGGTGGTCAGATCAGCCAAAGGCTTTAACATCTGGTAAAAATAATCTTTACCCTGCCTGTCGTAATAATTATGAAAGACCTCGTTTTCTATTGAGTTGATTTTATAATCATCCAATACCATCCTCAGCACATTGGTAGCGCGTTTCGCTGGGATCTTGATCACCCTGTCGCCCGCGCGGCCAACGCCATCTCCAACGGTGCCGCCACCCAGCATTACTTGCATTGACGGCAATACTTTAGCACCGGCTTTTAATGAACTGCCGTGGAACCCAATGTGAGCCATACTATGCTGTCCGCATGAGTTCATGCAACCGCTTATTTTCACTTTAATATCGCGGTTATAGATCAGGTCTTCGTATTCGTTGTAGATCAGATCTTCCAATACACGTGCAAACGTCATGCTGTTTGAGATACCTAAATTACAAGTATCAGTACCCGGGCAGGTAGTAACATCAGCTACGCTGTCAAAACCCGGGGCAGCCATACCCAACTCGGCCAAGCCATTGTATAAAGTAGCGAACGCTTCTTTGCGCACATACTTTAATAGTAAGCCCTGATTTTGCGTGATACGGATCTCGTCGCCGGCCAAAGGTTGTAGTAAAGCAACCAGTTTACGTGCTTTATCAGTAGGGATATCGCCGGTTTGTACTTTAATATATACTCCGTAAAATCCTTTTTGCTTTTGCTCAAATATATTGGTAGCCAGCCATTGCTCATAGCCCAACGGATTGGTGATGGTAACATCGCCAAATTCTGTTTGAGGTGGCAAAGCAGGTACCGGTACGTTGTCGATATCTATTTTGTAAGATTTTACCTTATTTGCTATTCTTTCTACTTGTATCAGGCGTAATACTTCTTCCAAACCAAATTTTTGGATCACGTATTTAAACCTGGCTTTATTACGGTTATTGCGTTCGCCATAACGGTCAAACACCCGTATAACGGTTTCGATATAAGGGATCAGTTGATCCTCGGCTAAAAATTCTTCAACTATGTTGGCCAAGATAGGTTGCGCGCCTAAACCGCCGCCCAGCATCACTTTAAAACCACGGTCGCCGTTGCCGTTTACTTTGGGGATAAAACCAAGGTCATGCGCATAGGAGTAAGCGGTATCTTCATCGCTTGATGAGAATGCTATTTTAAATTTACGCGGCATATCCTGGTTTACAGGGTTACGCAAAAAATATTCAAAAGTGCCTTGTGCGTATGGAGAAACATCAAATGGTTCCTGTGGATCGATACCTGCAGTAGGAGAGGCGGTTACGTTACGTACAGTATTACCGCAGGCTTCACGCAGGGTAACATCATCTTTTTCAAGATCGGCCCATAACTGCGGCGTCCTGTCTAAACTTACATAATGGATCTGGATGTCCTGGCGGGTGGTCAAGTGCAGGTTGCGGCTTGCATATTCGTCAGACACATCTGCTATGCGCAGCAATTGCTTGAAGGTCACTTTACCAAACGGTAACTTAATGCGTACCATTTGTACGCCGGGTTGCCTTTGTCCGTAAACACCCCTGGCTAAACGCAGGCTCCTGAATTTCTCGTCATCTATTTTTCCTTCACGAAAAGCCCTGATCTTTTTTTCAAGTGTGATAATATCTTGTTCGACGATCGGGTTTTCAAGCTCTGTTCTGAAGCTTTGCATAACTTAAATTAATTTTTTTAACAGCCTTAGTTAACTATAAAGTGGCTATTGTTTTCCAAAGATATAGATAGTATATGGAAATGGTAGAATATTGTTTAAAAAAGGCGTTTTTTAACAATAAAATGAATAAACAATTTTAAATGTTTATAAGCTTGTTTTCGCGCTTGATGATATCGGCAATGCTGGTTTCTGATAAGATCCTAAGCGTGGCATCGCGCACATCTATAAAAACATCGCGGATGCCACAGGTTGTTTCCTGGTGGCACTCATCACATTTATGATAAAAGTTTAAGCTTGCACAAGGCAGCATAGCCACCGGCCCATCGGTGATCCGCATGATACTCACCAGATAAATATCTTTTGGATCTTTATTTAAAGCATAACCGCCGCCGGCACCTTTTTTACTGTATAAGAACCCCGCATTACGCATGTCAAGCAAAATCTGTTCAAGAAATTTCTTTGGTATGCGCTCCATCTCTGCAATCTTTGAAATTTGCATGGGAGGTTTGTCCATATTCTTCCCAAGAATCACTAATGCCTTGATGGCATATTTCGTTTTTTT
>JAQBOP010000248.1 GCA_028287975.1 Mucilaginibacter sp.
TGCCTGGTTCTGCTTAAGGTACTATGCCATGGCAATTCTTCACCTAAATCATATCCTATAAAATAAAGAATATCCATCCGCAGGCGCGAGGTGCTGATGATCCGGCGGTCACTGTTCAGGTTCTCTAAATAACCTGCCAGCATTAGTTTCATAAATACAATCGGGTCTATACTTTTTTGGCCTTCCGTTCCGTAGTACTTTGCTGTCAATGGATAGATAAACCTAAGATCCAGTTGTTCTTTCAATCGCCTGTAGAAATTATCAGCAGGTACGTAATCCGATAATTGAAAACTGACAAACAGCTTCTCCTGATGTGTCTTTTTGCCTTGCATGATCTAAAATAATCATTCCATAAAGCTTATTAAAACTATCTTATTAACACCTGTTAGTTGCGCAACAGCCACTCAAGGAAAAGAACAAAGCCTACCCGCGGAGATTGAGCGGGACGGTGATTATAGTTTGCACTAAAGCAGGTCATGTAAAATTGGCAACGCTAAGTTATTAACACCCACTGTAACATTTTCACATTTTCAGCGCCTTATGTATATCAGCACCAAGCTGTTTAACAAACTTTAACAAAAAAAATATTTAAATCTATTTGCATATACGAAAACTATCGTACATATTTGTACGAAGATATTCGTAGTAAAGGAAAAAGATGGAATTAAAACCGACAGAAAGCGAGCTGGAGATATTACAGGTGATTTGGAAAAAGGGCCAATGTACCGTGCGCGATGTGCATGAAGAACTGGCAAAGAACAAAGATGCCGGTTATACCACCACGCTTAAACTGATGCAGATAATGGCCGATAAAGGCTTAGTAGCCCGGGATACCAACGCTAAAACGCATTTGTACACCGCGGTGATCAGCCGTGAGCAGGCGCAAAACAGCGCGCTCGACAAGATCCGCGATACGGTTTTTAAAGGCTCGACCGCCGACCTGGTGATCCAGGCGCTGGGCCAGCACCGCGCATCGTCTGACGAGATTGATGCAATAAGGAAGTATTTGCTGCAGTTTGAAAGTAGAGATTAGTGTTGAAGATTGGTAATTAAAGATTAAAAATTGGGCTTAGCGCCATAAACAGTAAAATCATGCAAAATCTATTATACAACATCAGCCAGGTTTTAGGTATAACCATTATCCACTCGTTGTGGCAGGGGTTAATTGTATTTATAGCATTACGTTTGTTCATGCTGATCTTCGCGGCTAGGCCGTCGGCAATAAAATATTGGGTTGGCTACGGCTCGCTGGTATTTATGCTGGGTTGGTTTGTGGTGACGCTGTTTAAAGAGCTGGGGCATTACGACTGGCTGTCGACCACTGCTTTAAAGCTGCCGCCTTTGGCCCTGCCCGCCGTTATGCAAGAGGTTAACGCCCCGGCAAACAGGCTTTATTTTACCATATCAAGCTATATGCCCTATTTAACTATGTTGTATGTTGTCGGGCTGGTATTTAATACCCTGCGCCTTACGTTTGCATGGAACAATATTTACCGCATCCGCCAAAACATCAGCGACGCGGGGTTCGCACAAACGGTTAAGCGGTTGTCGTCAACCCTCAACATAAAACAAACCGTTAAAGCCGCCTTTAGCGAGTGGGTAGATGTGCCCTGCGTAACCGGCTTTATTAAACCTATTATATTATTACCGGTGGCTCTAACCTGCTACCTCACTACCGAAGAAACTGAAGCGATACTGCTTCATGAACTGGCCCACATAAAACGTAACGATTACCTGTTAAACTTTATTCAGCAGGTTATTGGCATCCTTTTATTTTTTAATCCCTTCGCCAGGTTGATCAGTAAAATAATTAACGAAGAAAGAGAAAACTGCTGCGACGATATAGTTGTGCGCGTTACCGGCAGTCCGTTTATATATGCACAAGCGCTACTAAAACTCGAGGAAAATAAACAAAACCAGTGGCAACTGGCCCTTGCCGCTACCGGAAAAAAGTATGAATTATTAAACCGAATTGAACGCATCATGAAAACTAAAACACACACCGTAAATATACGCCCGGTACTGGTTACGGTACTGGCCCTTACCTGCGCCATAAGCAGTATTGCCTGGCTAAACCCTGAGATCAAGAATGGTAAAGTGATCATTAAAAACGCGCCGGCTATCCGCATGGTTACGGCGGCTATTATTGCGCCCGAGCCACCTGCACCTGTACCTCCGTTGCCTGCCTTGCCGCCGTTAAAACACAAAAAGCATTTAAGTATCAAGTTTTTGGCGGATACCGAACGCCAGGCTAAATTGAACGACACCATCATCAAACACAAGAAATATAAAATTGTAATTGAGAGCGAGAATGGCGTTAAGACCGAATATAACTCGGTTGACGACCTGCCCGCCGCAGATCGCCAGGATTTTTTAGGTAAAAGTGGCGATATGCATTTCGACATGAGCGGCGCCGACTCTGCCCAGGTAGCCAAAATGCGCAAGTTTTATGAAAGCGACGAGTGGAAAAAGCAAACCGCAGAAATGAAAAAGCAAGGCGAGCTGATGGCGAAACAATTTAACAGCCCCGGGTGGAAGAAGCAGCAAAAGGCAATAGCTGAACAATCTGCCGCGATTGCTAAACAGTTTAACAGCAAAAAGTTTAAAAAGCATATTGAGGCAATGGCTAAATCAGGCCAGGACATGGCGAAATATTATGATAGTCCGAAATTTAAAAAGAAGATAGAAGACATGTCTAAGTATTACGAAAGTCCTGAGTTTAAAAAGCAGATAGAAGATATCCAAAAGTCGGGAGAGGATATGGGAAGATATTTTGAAAGCGGCGAGGGTAAAAAACAAATTGACGCTATGGCAAAATATGGCGAAGATATGGGGGAAGCGATGGGTAAATATTATGAAAGCGGCGACGGTAAGAAGCAAATAGAAGCTATACAAAAACAGGCTGAGGCTATGGGCAAGTATTACCAGTCGGGCGAAGG
>JAQBOP010000409.1 GCA_028287975.1 Mucilaginibacter sp.
CTGTTCTTCTGCAGCTTCTTTTGCTTTGGTTTGTTCGTCTATCTCACGCAACTGCTGGCTAAATGTAAGGTTCTGAAATTCAGATTGTTTTTTTTGATTACTTACAGAGTCTTTATAATTGATCTGCAACTGGGCATAATAGATGATACTATCTTTCTCCGCGATGTGTGTATATATTTTTCGAAGCACTTCCGCTACATTAGCGATGCCCTCATTGATTCCGGCTTTTTTAGCCACATCAAGGTCTTGAAGAGCCATCTGTCTGGCTTCATCATATTTTCCATTCTTCATTAAAAAATTGCAATAAACATTGCCCGTGCGTATGATGGATGAAGGAAGATATTTTTCTTTACAATAAGCCATTGTTTTTTTATAGTAAGTTTCTGCCAGGTCTGCGTCTCCCTCTAATTCATATGCCCTGCCTGTTTGTAACAGTGCAACCGAGATCAGTAATGGGTCAGTCATTTTTGCCGGCAAATTCTCCGCCTGCCTGAAATAAAACAAAGCAGAATCCGGTTTCCCGAGGTCATTGTAAATAAGGCCGTACAAAAGATTCTCAAAGTAAAGGTTCTGCCCGGTTTGACCGATCGCTTTTCCTTTTTGAATATAATCAAGTGCCACTTCGGTATTCCCCGTTACGATATACACATAAGCAATGTTCAGATAGAGACCTGCCCTTCTTTGGTCAACCCTGGTTGTATAATCAAGACCTTTGGCGTAGCTTATAATACTGAAATTATAGTCTGTTTTTATCACATACCTGTTACCGATGGCACGATAAACGAGTGCCATCATCGAATCTCTTTTCGATTCTTTAGCAATAGCAAACATTTCTTTTTGTAAAAGTGCCGAACTGTCAAACTTCCCTGTTGTATAGTAAAAGCGATCCAGCGAACGCAGACCTCTGAATCTTTCTTCAGATGTTTTACCCGACCAGGCAAGTTTCCTTGCAGAGTCTATCTCCATATACCCTTGCGCTGAAATTTGAAGTGTTAATACCAGGCAACAACTCAAAAGAAAAAAATATTTCATATCAGTAGTTTGGTTGTTATTCTTTAGTAAGGCAAGCCTTTTGTTATCGGCAGGCGTTTTATTAACGGACAATTTGTTTACGATTTTCCATAGTGAAGTGCAATTACGCCACTTGCAAAAGTTTTAGACGCTACAAGTTTCAATTTGGTCGTCCCGGTTATATCTTTAAACAGCGGCATGCCTTTTCCTAATATAATTGGATTAACAAAGAGCCAAAACTCGTCAATCAGGCCTTCATTTAATAAGGATTGTGAAGCACGGGGACTTCCAAATATTAAAATATTTTTTCCTTCCTGTTTTTTTATTCTATGTATGTTGTCTGCAAGTTGGCCACTAATAACTGTTGTATTGCCAAGTCCTTTTTCGCTCATTGTCTTTGATAAAACAACTTTTGAAACTTTGTTGTACCAGGCTGAATGCTCTATGTCGTGTTTTGATGCGTTTGGATGTTCACCTGCTTTTGGCCAATAGCTTTGCATCATTTCATAAGTTACCCGCCCATAGAGTGCGGTGTCTGCCTGTTCTGTCATTGTTGCAACAAAATCAAACATTGCCTCATCCACATATATCCAATTCATTTCTCCGTTAGGTCCTGCTACAAAACCATCAAGTGAAATGTGCATAAAGAAAATTAAATGTCTCATTTAGTATATTGATTAGTAATGTTTTGTCCGTGAGGAGGGAAAGACCTTCCGTTGCCCATGGCTATCTGTCGCTGAATGAAGTTACAAAAGTTGATGATATATTCTGCTGCAGATTAGAATTCCGCCAAGCCGGAACTGATGCTGAGATTTGTGCTGTAGATGAAAGACATTATTCGCCCGCCCCAATCGATACAAGGTGGTGTTAGCTGCAGGCAGGTTTTATTTTCTTACAGGCGCAATCAGATCTTCTGCTGCGAGTATTTCCCATTTGTTATCACGGTAAATCCATGTATCTGTCCAAACAAATCTAGCACTAGAAGAAGCTGCTCTTTTCACCCATGTTTCAGCGCCCTGAGCTATCGAAAAATTTCCATCGAATCTAATTTTGACGTCATTTAGATGATTGGATAAAAAATATCTTGGAGCTGAAGCAGTTCCTTTGACCATTGTTTGTTTGTTATATTGGTTGCCTTCTGGGTCAACCCCAATAAAGTCATCAGCTAATATTCTTTTGATTACAGTCGACTCCTGATGCAACAGACTCTGCCCATGTATTCCTCGGCCTTTTATAGTCAATTTTTTGAGAGTATATACAGTTGGTGGAACAGGTTGCGCACAACGGTCGAGTATAGCAGCAGTAGGGATTTTGGGTTACGTTCCTGTCCAAATACATTAAAGTTTGAGCGGGGCAGAATGGTTCAATTACCAGTGAGACCCTTATTCCTGCTATACTTGGTTATGGGCAGCCCCCTTTTGAATAAGTATAAAATTTCATTTTAACCTCGTAAATACCAATCATTTATAACTGCTTCTCTATCTTTTGGTATGTCATTTGTGTCAAGCCTAGGCAAAGTATATTTATTATATTTCTGTAGATCAGCAAT
>JAQBOP010000258.1 GCA_028287975.1 Mucilaginibacter sp.
ATGGCGATGTGTATTGGGGAGTGCAAAAGATAGAAAGTAATGCTTATGATGATCAATCGACCGCTGTCAGGCAATTCGCATTAGATAGTTTAAAGAATCTGCTTGCATTAAATAATTTACGATTTGAAAAGCACTCAATCGGTTACCCGATTTTATTTAATGGAGAGCGACAAACAGATGTAGCCGTCTCTTTTGCCCATCATGATCGTTACGTATCTTATTCATTTCAAATTCCGAAATAAAAATTAAATCTGCATTTTTACGGTATGCTGTCTGCCTCCATACGTCAACACTTATTATTTCTTTTAATAGCGATCACCAGTTTCGCCTGTAAATTTCAAAACCCGGTTGATAACCAGATCTCTTTTAAAAGTGTAAGCGGCATTAACTATACAGAAGTTAGGCGCAGTTTTGATACCGGTCTTATTTTTAACAAAGACGGTTACCAGTTAGAACCGGTATGGCGGCTCATGTTTTACTCGGATAAATGGGTCAGCGTTTATAATCCTGACAAGGATAAATTTTTAAAATTCGCTGTTACGTTGGATCATGATTCCATTTTTAATATCTCGGGTGCATGGTTTAAAGCCATGCAAATCACTAAGGATAGTTTGAGATTCCAGGTATTAAAGGTTGAGGGAAAGACAGTTTACTACGTAAAGTCGAACGTGTATATGACTTTATATGCTGATAACTACATCAAAAATGTATTAAATACTACGGACGAAGAACTTAAAAAGCCTTTAAGAAAAGATAGTTTATACGTCATTAACCGGATAGCTCATATAGATGCAAGCCGCGATAGCTTTTTTGCGGGTCGCAAACCGGTACAATTTATAAGTAAAAATGCTTTGGCCACTGTAATTAAACAAGCAGTAGAGGCGGATGTGATGAATAAATGGGATAAATCGGACGAATATATGTTCCCGGAGTATACCATCCATATCAAGAAAGCTTACGAAAGTTTCTCCTATTCTTTTTGGGCGACGGTGGATACACAGGGCGAGATCCATTACCAAAAGTCGATGACCTATGTATTTCCCGAATTTGAGAAATCAACCAATCATACTATAAAAGCTATTATTGACGGCTATTTAAAAGCTTATTTCCAAATTATTCCGGGTTCCACATTAGGCATTCCTCACAATAGCGCCATCGTGATTAACGTTATCGGTAGAAAAAAATAACCTGAATTTAGGTTAGGATAATTTTATAACAGAAACGGCGCTAAATTTAGCGCCGTTTCTGTTATAAAATTATAAACTATTTCTTAATTGTTGTTTTTGCTGCTGCGGGTTTCGCAGGAGCCTTTACAGCGGGTGCTTTTACTGCTGCAGTTTTTGCAGGTTGAACTTTTATAGGCTCGGTCTTAACAGCAACTGGTGCTGCGGTTTTTTCAACTTTCACAGCTGCTATTTTTTCAGTTTTCACGGGCGCAGTTTTTTCAACTTTTACTGGTGCAACTTTTTTTACCGGAGCAGGTTTAGCAGGTTTATCTTCTTTTAGTTTAGCTAATTTCTTTGCTAAATTTTTTGCTGCTTTCTCGATTGACTTTTCAGCTTTTTTTAATCCCGGGCCAACTTCGCCAACTAATGCTTTAATTTGCACTGCGATTTTGTCGCCCAGATCTTTCTTTAAAGCCTTTTTAGCTTTTTTTGCCGTAGACTCTGATTTATTTTTTTTCATGTTGAAATATATGGTAGTTTAATAAGGTTGTAACTTTCTATTCTATTCTGCAAAGGTAAGTTACTTGAATATGTATTTAATATTATCTTTATGTTAACAAAATTTGAATATTAAGCGTTTTGTTTATCTGTTTAATAGAAATTTATTGAATGTCAGCCTGTTAAAATTAAAAATTAATTGCCATTCCCACTTTTTCCCATCAAATGTGATGGGATTTTTGATAAGAAAACTTCGTAATTTATTGCCGGCGTGCCTTTCAGATGTATACATTGTCGCGTCAAATAACAATAAAAAGGCTCCCTGTAAAATTATAGCAGAACCATACCCTCGCGATTGATCTGAATGATTAACGTTACCACGGTGATTTAGATATAGCCCTGCCCCAATATAAACCAGGTCAAGCCCGCCATTTATTATGAAGATCTTTTCTATCTTGTTTTGTTCTTGTAAACTTTCCTGCGCCGTATAGTTCCTGTCTTTATCTTTTATAGTGCCGGCATAACCTAAAATAGCGACGCCAAGATTAGCTACATTCCACAGGGCATTCATTTGGTGAAAGTATTTTATTTTGCCACTTGTGCCTGCCCAGCCAATACTGCCTATTACAATATTTGTCGCGGCCCAACTACCTAATACCTGCATTCCCGTGTTTTTAATACGGTTTCTGTTAAAATTAAAATTTTGCAAACTGTCTTGTGCAGAGCAGTTTAAGCTAATCAATAGGAGAATTGAAATGAGGATTTTTTGCATCGTGATTTAAGGTAAACCGTTATGGCTGGCGTTTGTTTTGTCATGACAATTTAAACAAATATAGTCACCAAATTTTATTTGGTAGTCACCTCGTTAATGGTAAATTATTTGCTTATTATTGTGGCCTGAAATAACTGTCTCAGAATTATAATCGCTAAATCGGTAATGACTCTCAAGAGTTTATTGCCGTTGTTTATTCATCTCATAAAGTAATATCATAAAAATGACAATTGGCGTTCCGAAAGAAATTAAAAACAACGAAAACAGGGTGGCGCTTACACCCGCAGGCGTAGAGGCTTTAGTTGCAGCCGGCCACAAGGTATCTATCCAAAAAACTGCCGGCGAGGGTTCCGGTTTCACAAATGCCAGTTATGAAAAGGCAGGTGCAATGTTAGTTGATACCGCTGCCGAAGCCTGGAGTAACGAAATGGTTATGAAAGTTAAGGAACCTATTGAATCTGAATTTCAATATTTTCGCAGCGATCTGATCCTGTTTACTTATCTGCATTTAGCCGCCGAACCAAAATTAACAGCCGCTTTATTAGAAACTAAGGTTATTGCCATCGCTTACGAAACTATTCAGCTGCCAAATGGGGCGTTACCATTGCTTACCCCAATGAGTGAGGTTGCCGGCCGTATGTCTGTACAGGTAGGTGCCAGTTTCCTGGAAAAACCAAATGGTGGTAAAGGTGTATTGTTAAGTGGTGTGCCGGGCGTACGTCGTGGTAAGGTCACCATTATTGGTGGCGGTGTAGCCGGTACGAACGCTGCTAAAATTGCCATAGGTTTAGGTGCCGATGTAACTATCATTGATAATAACTTAGACAGGCTGCGCCAATTGGACGATATTTTTGGATACCAAATCTCGACCTTGGCGTCAAACTCAAGCAATATTGCTAAAGCGGTAAAAAATTCAGACCTGGTTATTGGCGCTGTGTTGATCCCCGGTGCAAAATCACCTAAATTGGTTACCGAGGCTATGATAGCTACTATGGAGCCCGGTTCTGTTATCGTTGACATCGCTATTGACCAGGGCGGTATGTTTGAAACTGCAGATCATGCTACGACTCACGATAATCCGGTATACGTAAAACATAATGTATTACATTACTCGGTAGGTAATATGCCCGGCGCGGTGCCAAATACATCAACCATAGCGCTTACCAACGCCACTTTAGGCTATGCGTTGCAAATTGCCAACAAAGGTTATAACAAGGCCTTTTCAGACAACCCCGCGCTTTTAAAAGGGCTAAACACCTTTAATGGCTCGGTAGCTTATAAAGCAGTTGCTGATGTTTATAAATATCCTTTTGTTGAGCCGATATTTAAGAACTAAGATTCACTAAATATATTGAAAGCCATGTTTCGTCAATCGGAACATGGCTTTTTGCTTTTAAAAAGGTTTTATTGATAGAGAAGATTTTAATAAACCCACAACTAACCAATAAATTAAGACTACATTGACGAAATATCGTTCATAATACCTTATCCGGCCATTTATTGGAAAAAATATTTGATACCCTTATTGATACTTTTTTAGACAATAAGGTAGGTATAACGCAAAACTTCATTAGCGAACAACTTTCATTACAGCTTAAACAAAATCTTACAGACTGTTATGCCGAAAACCTTTTTAAACATGCCGGAACCGGAAATGATAACATCGTTTCGCATGATCATTCAGTAAGGGGCGATATGATCTACTGGTTGGATCGCAAGCATAATAATAGCCACGAAAATGCTTTTTTCGATGTAATGGATAGTTTTATACTCCATTT
The DNA here is from genome assembly GCA_028287975.1 of Mucilaginibacter sp. GTDB lineage: Bacteria > Bacteroidota > Bacteroidia > Sphingobacteriales > Sphingobacteriaceae > Mucilaginibacter. The sequence goes on from JAQBOP010000258.1 coordinate 4,215, forward strand.
AAATAATACCTGTTACACAGGGATTACCGGGTATGAATTTCATTATACCTTATATCCGAAGGGTAGCTTTTATAAAAAGCATTTAGATCAATTTAAAAGCAACGAGAGCAGAAAGTATTCTATGATCATTTATCTGAACACCGGCTGGCTCGAAACAGACGGGGGAGAATTATGTATTCATCATTTAGACAGCCTGCAAAAAATAGCACCCGAAGATGGAAAAAGTGTCTTTTTTAAAAGTAACGAACTTGAGCATGAGGTTTTATGTACAAATAAGCAGCGATTAAGCATAACCGGTTGGTTAAAGGTTAATACAATTTAAATTGGCATTCTTTTTGGTTGGTAAACCTATACGCGCAACTAAAAGAAATAATATGTTAATCATTACGTCACAGATAGTTCTATTACTGGTCACTATTATAATGCCATTAAAATCTAAAAAAAGCAGAATAAAAACCCGTCGATACAAAATTGATACTGACACCAGTAACGCGTCGTATGCTATTAATGAATTTGGAAGTCTTGAATTTATCAACAGGATAAATACTACAGGCCCTTCATCCGAAATTGAAAACTAATATCAGGTTATTATTGTAACAGGCTTATCGTCTGTGTTTTATATCGAATTTTTAGTGTTGATTATTTACTACACCCAATGTAAATTTAAATATTTCTTTATTTTATAATCCTGTATATTTAGTGGCTGTGGTAATTTGTTTATCACAATAATTTTGCAGTACTTCGATAGTACCATTTTAATAGCCTAATTTTCTATTTATACATGAACCATTTATCCGTAAGCGATTACATTGTATTTTTTATTTATTTTATAGTAGTATCCGGTTACGGTTATTGGGTGTACTACAGCAAGAAAGCTAAAAATGCCGACACCAAAGACTACTTTTTAGCACAGGGATCATTAACCTGGTGGGCCATTGGGGCATCCATCATAGCATCAAACATATCTTCAGAACATTTTATCGCCATGTCTGGCTCCGGTTTTGCCATGGGCCTGGCTATTGCAAGTTATGAATGGATGGCTGCTGCAACATTAATTATCGTGGCGGTATTTTTCCTGCCTATTTATATCAAAAATAAAATTTATACCATGCCGCAATTCTTGTCGCAGCGGTATAATGACTTGGTTAGTGGGGTAATGGCTGTGTTATGGTTGTTAATTTACGTATTTGTAAACCTTACGTCCATATTCTTTTTAGGCGCATTGGCCATTGAGACCATTACCGGCATCTCCTTTAATGTATGTGTGATAGGACTTGCCATATTCTCGGCATTTATAACCCTCGGTGGGATGAAAGTTATTGGCTATACCGATGTTATACAGGTGTTTGTATTGGTGATGGGCGGCCTCATTACCTGCTATATGGCATTGCACCTGGTATCAGACAAACTGGGTGCTAAAACTGTTTTTGACGCGTTACCATTATTAAGAGAACAGGCATCAGACCACTTCCACATGATATTTCATAAAGGCGATAAATATTATGATGACCTGCCAGGTATAGCGGTATTAGCCGGCGGTTTATGGATCAATAATCTGAATTACTGGGGATGCAACCAATATATCGTACAACGTGCTTTGGGTGCCGATCTGAAAACCGGTCGCAGCGGTTTAATTTTCGCGGCCTTTCTTAAGTTGTTGATCCCGGTTATAGTAGTTATTCCGGGCATTGCTGCTTTTGTGTTGTACCAGCATGGTTATTTTCATGCAGAAATGATGGATGGTAATGTTGTTAAGCCTGACCATGCATATCCTATATTAATGAACCTGTTACCATCAGGCTTAAAAGGTTTGGCGTTTGCGGCACTTACAGCTGCTATCGTAGCATCGTTGGCGGGCAAGAGCAACAGTATAGCCACAATTTTTACGCTGGATGTTTATAAAAAATATCTTAATAAAGGAGCATCCGAGCGTAAGATGGTTAATGTAGGCAGGCTGACTGTAGTCTTTGCTTCAGTTATAGCTATGTTGATAGCACCAACCTTGCGCACGTTCGATCAGGTTTATCAATTTATACAAGAGTATGTTGGCTTTATTTCACCGGGAATATTCGCCATTTTCTTTTTAGGGTTTTTCTGGAAACGTACAACTTCAAGAGCAGCTTTGGTTACCGCGGTTATCACTATCCCGTTATCGGTTCTGTTTAAATATTTGCCGCAGATAACTCATGGTGCTATTCAGCCCATCCCATTTTTAAACCGGATGTCATGGGTGTTTGTAATTGTGATGTTGATAACCGTAATAGTAAGTCTTACAGACCCTGAAAGCAAAGACAATAAAAAAGGGATTGAAGTTGATAGCAGTATGTTTAAGGTAACTCCCGGATTTATTGTAGCATCGGTAGCAATCTGCGGAATATTGACCGCTTTGTATACAGTTTTTTGGTAACTTTATTTAAAATCAATCAGATATGGAAAATCTAAATGAAAATGAGCTATCCCCACTGTCAAGTTTAGATGTTTGGGAAGATGATGTTTTAAAAAGATATCCCGAAACCGGCCCTGCGAAAAAGAAAGAAGAATTTAGAAATTATGACAGTCCCGAAATTGACGGTGTACGCGAATTTTATCGGCTAAATCATAAATACCAGACTTATGATAATGTGCTGGCCAAAAAAGCAAACTTCCTGAAGTTTGATAAAAAGGAAATGCCCTGGTGGAAAGCTATGGAATTTTTGAATACGCTGGTTGATGATTCTGATCCGGATATCTCATTAGATCAGTTACAGCACTTGTTGCAAACTGCAGAAGCTATCCGTGCGGATGGCTATCCTGATTGGTTTATATTGACCGGTTTTATTCATGACCTGGGTAAAGTGCTTTGCCTGTTTGGCGAGCCGCAATGGAATGTGGTGGGAGATACATTCCCTGTTGGTTGTGCTTTCTCTGATAAAATTGTTTATCCTGAGTTTTTTGCGGCAAATCCGGATATCCATGACGAACGGTTTAATAGCAAATACGGTGTTTACTCGCACGAATGTGGTTTAGATAACGTACACATGTCCTGGGGACATGATGAATATTTATATCATCTAACAAAAGACTACCTACCCGAACCGGCTTTATATATGATCCGCTATCACTCATTCTATTCACAGCATCGGGAGAATGCCTATCGCCATCTATTAAGTGTTCATGATAAGGACATGTTTAAGTGGGTTGATAAATTTAACCCTTATGATCTTTATTCAAAAAGCCCGAAAGTACCCGTAGTGTCAGAATTAAAACCCTACTACGAGGATTTGATAGCTAAATATCTGCCGGCTACCGTAAAATTATAAATAGAAATATAGTAGAGTCTTCCTGCGCAGGAAGGCT
>JAQBOP010000259.1 GCA_028287975.1 Mucilaginibacter sp.
TATTTAAACAAAAAAAGGATTTTTTCCTTTCTACATAACTATTAAGATGGCTACAACATGAAAAAAACACTCTTGTTACTTATATTTCTATTAATTGCCCAAACAAATTTTGCCCGCGAAAAACGCCGGGACGAATACCAAAGTTACCTGTACTCGTTAAACATGGTATCAAAATTATTTTCAAAACTTACCGATAATGCCGACCTGATAACCCACCGGCCGGACCGTGTCAGCTTTAAAAACCTGGCTGTTAGTTTCAATAAAAAAGTGGGCATATTAATTATCAACCAAAACAACCTGATCAATTTAATTAACAGGGGTGGCTTTAAGGATCATCATTTCCCCAACTCGTTTCGTATTATGCAAACCAATGTAACAGATCTTAAAAAGATCTTACTGGATAACCGCCCGCTGGTAGATAACTTAAAGATCACTGGTTTTAAAGCTGCAGAAATATATGACAACCTTAACTTTCGGATCTATGAAAACGATGAGCTGTTAAGGCAGATCCCACAAAACCGCCGCAGCAAAGCGTTTAAGCATAAAGTAGTTGATAACTTAACCCAGGCAGTAGTATTGTTAAATGAGTGCCGGGGTAAAGTGGCGGCTTTGTATAGTAAGATAAAGTAGAACACTGCTTGCCAAGCCAAATTTTTACGTTATTTTTAGCGTATTAATTTATAATGCGGCTCAAGTACCTTATCCTGCTTATTTTTCTATTTTTCTTTTCCTCTGTATATAGCCAGCAGGATATGGATCTGCATTTAACAGATACCTACTTAAAAGGTAAAAATATCCTAAAGGTAAAGCGCGATTTTCATGACCCATATTTATGGGTACTTGCAAAAAATAATGAGGTTTATAGAATAAATAGCCTTACCTACGATATCGACGATTTTACCAGCCAATTTAGCTCCTACAGCGCCTTACCATTTATTGATATAGCAGGTGTAAGCGCAGATACTGTTTTCATTGCATCAAATTCAACCAGTGTTATTGAGTATAAAAAAGGGGCAATCAAGATATTAAGTACTCCTGATGGAATTGCCGGCACTGTTAATTCAATAGGTGTAAATGGCGCGTACCATAGTGGCCCTACTATAGATTATCTGACTATGGCATTTATAGCTACTAACAAAGGTCTATGCCGATACAACTACAAAACAGAAACGATGTTACCTGTTCCTATAGTGAGTGAAAGTAAGGTTTTTGAAAGCAGTTATCGCACCGAAATATTTCATGGTAATGACAACTGTTATTTTTGTACTCCTGACACTGTGGACCATTACGTAGTAACAGAATTTATGAATTATACCATATTTGCCACTGAAATATATTTGGGTGGTAATAGTTTTGGTAGTGACATGAGGTCGGTATTCTTTATATCTGGTAACCCATATAATCCAAATCAGAATTTCACGACGTTAGGCTATCATTTTTGGGCTACAGAAAACGGAGTATTTCAAACCAAATGGGATCATTCCTATTGGAGCGGATTTAACCCGGTGTACCATTATTTAAAGGGAACAGATGTTACTAAAATATCATCAATTTATGGTTTGCTTGATTTTGGCAATGCCGACAACCCTGGTCTGGCGAAAGAAAACCTTTTGATAGGGTCATCCCAGGGATTATATTACAGTAACTCAGTAATTTCAAAGCAGCCCACTTTTTTTCATTTTGATGGTTTAGGCAACAAACGAGTTAATGATATTTGTGTTAACGCAAATTCGTACGATTTAAATTTCAAATACTCATTCCTAAGTACCAACAACGGCAATGTTTGCGAGGATGGCATATGGGTAGCTGCCGATGATGGCTTATATCTGATAACGCCCGATTATGCACCTTATGTTAGCCCGACACAAAAAATACAAGCAATAAGTTTTGACGGAGATAACTACTCTGCCACACAACTTGAAATATGTAGTGGTACTTCTGTAACTGCATCAGTAAATACAGCAACTTACAGCGGCAATGTTGTTCAATGGTATAAAGATGGCTTGGAGCTTTCTAATCAAAGCAACAAATCGATAACTATTACAGAAGCAGGTGATTATAATGCTATATTATATAGCCCTTGTTCGGGTGTACATTTTGAAACTAACCACTTAAAAGTTACAGAAATAGCCTCACCCATCTTTACATTTAATTACCCGGATAAATTAGGTTATTGCGACGGCTCTGTTGCTACGCTTAAAACTGATAATAATGCAATTTACACATATCGCTGGTATAAAGACGGAGTACTAAACGGCAATACAACATCGTCAATTGATATTACACAGGCTGGAAAATACAAATTAGAAGTAAGCACCTGCTCAGGCAGTTGGGTACCTACAAAAGAAGTGCAGGTTGATTTTATTAAAGTTCCTTTACCGACCATTACTACTGATAAAACAGTCTATTGTGCAGGTGATCAGGCGACATTGTCAACAAGTTTAGTAAATGATGGCAACTATACGATAAATTGGTCACTCGATGGTGTAATAATGCCCGGTAATCAAAATAAAAACAGTATCATCACAAACAATCCGGGTGCTTATACTTTAACTATAAGCAGCAATTTAGCGCCCTGCTCTCAAAGCTCTACACCTTATATTTTAAATTTTGAAGCCCCTCCCCAAATAAGCTTAGAACGTGTTATTACCACCACGTTATGCGATGGACAAAGCGTAGATCTTAAAGCTACCTACTCCGGTGGCACTATTACCTGGTCGACTGGTGAAACTACAGATAAAATCACTGTAAACCAATCAGCCTATTATACTGCAACAGTGAAGACTACAGCCGGCTGCGAGGTTTTTAAAGATATAAATGTTCAATTTTTCCCGAATCCGGTTTTAAGTGTTCCCGACGCAACCCTTTGTCAATTTACTAATCAAACAATTACTTTAACAGCTCCGGCCGGCTTCACAAAATATGAATGGAATGGAAAGCAGGGTACTTCAAGTTTTTCGACAGGGCAATTAGGGAAAGTAAATTTAGTAGTTACTGATAATAATGGCTGTACCGCATCACAAACTATTAACATAACCAGCCATTGCGATGATATCCATTTACCCAATACATTCACTCCAAATGGCGACGGCATTAATGACACATGGACTATTGCCGGCTTAGAGGGAGACGAGTCTACAACGGTAAAAATTTATAACCGATACGGTGAAATGGTATTTCAAAGTAAAGGTTATTCCAACCCATGGAATGGTACAATCAATGGCAAAAAGCTTCCCGGAGGCGTTTACTATTATGTAATTAACGCGCATCAATCCAGGCAAATACTTAGTGGCAACGTGACAATTATCTATTAAGTATTTTCTCGGATTTTACTCTGCCGCGTGCAGCGCTAATTTGTTCCCCTCCGTATCCAAAAATACGGCTATAAGCCCTGCGGGGATTTTAGTTTTAGACGAGATTACCTTTCCTCCTGCGGGTTCTATCCTATCTATCACTGTTTGGATAGACGGGACTGGCGTTTAAATAAATAAGCGGCCCATCCTGACCGGGTTTTATTTGAGCGGATTTCACCAGCGCGCCTGATAAAATACCTGACAAAGCCATTATAGTATCTGCCTTTCGCTGGAAGAAAACAGTTTGTTCTTCGGGCGTATCTTTACTCATAGTTTCCATTTTGATGTCTAAAATGGTTTCGTAAAACTTTCTGGCTCTTTGCATATCCTCAACCGGTATCTCAAACCAGGTAAGGGCATTGGTATCTGCGCTTAGTTTTTGTACCATCATCTTAGCTTGTTTTATTGATCCATATGATAAATGCATCCCAAAATTGAAGGATGAGGTCTTTAGTTTCCTGGTCGGTTAGTTCACCCTTGTCGTTAAATTTATCACCGGCTTTTCCTAAATAAAACTCAGGTTGTTGCATAGCTGGCATATCCAGGTAAGTTAGCACCTGCCGCAAATGATGCACAGCACCAAACGCACCTAACTGATAAGGTGTACAACCTGCAACAGCGACGGGCTTTCCTTTCCATTTGTTTTGTCCTTCGGGGCGTGAGCCCCAGTCGAGCGCGTTTTTTAATACAGGCGAATAGGAACGGTTATATTCTGGCGTAGCCAATAAAACGGCATCGGCCTGTTCAATACTGCTGTGTAATTGCTTAACGGATTGGGGTAAATTTGTTTCGAGGTCCTGGTTAATTAGGGGTAATTGGCTGATGTCTATGATATTGACATCAACTTCATTTGGCGCCAATTGTACAAACGCTTTTACCAGTTTGGTGGTAAACGAATCCTTTCTTAAACTGCCCGAAAATGTCGCTACTTTAATTGCCATGATGTATAGATCTTATACGTTCAACAACAGCATGTGCGATTTATGGTTTGTGAAAATTTTTGAATGAGAGCACACTTGAGTGTGTACAGTCAAAATGTGATTTTATTTCAGCAATTTTTATCTGATATTTTGTGGTACAGAAAGCAAATTCACAATCGTTTGAAAATCAATGATATAAATTAGTTTTACAGCTAATCTTACTGACTTATCCTTTGTTTCATTTTGTTTCACTGATTTTTGTCAAAATATTCATTTACAATATGTTAAGTTAAAATCTTGTTTCACTTGTTTCATTTGTTTCACACTTTCGTGAAACAAGCGCATCGTAAAATCCATTAGTAGGGATCAATAGAAATGGAGCAGGCGGGGGAATGCACTACACGATAAAGTTAAAATATAAGATTTTCCAAATCTTCCGGCGTATCAATCGCATGCGTCTCCAGTTCCGTTTCGGCAACCTTTATTCGATAACCGTTTTCTATCCAACGTAGCTGTTCGAGGCTTTCGGCTTTCTCTAATGCGGATATAGGTAGTTTGGTGATCTGTTGCAATATATCGGCGCGATAGCCGTAGATGCCGATATGTTTAAAATAAGTATAAAACTCCAGCCAGTTTTGCGGCTCCTCGCCCCGGATATGCGGAACTGCCGAACGCGAGAAATATATCGCCTCATCTAATTTATTAACGATAACCTTTGGTGAGTTTGGGTTATGCAATTCCTGCTCAGTTTTGACGCGCTTTATCAGGGTGGCTATTTGCACCTCGGCCGAGTTAAAGCAGACCGCCAGTTTGGTGATCTGTTCGGGATCGATATAAGGCTCATCCCCTTGGATATTGATAATAACCTGGTATTGCGGATGCGCCAAGGCGACTTCTGCGCAACGGTCGGTACCGCTTTGATGGTCGGCTGCGGTCATTACCGCGACACCGCCGAAAGCGATTACATGGTCATAGATCCGGCGGTCATCGGTAGCGACGATCACCTCAGTTAAATGATCGCACTTTTTGGCTTGTTCATAAACCCGCTGGATCATACTCTTGCCACCGATATCAACCAATGGCTTACCCGGAAAACGTGATGACGCATAGCGCGCGGGAATGATACCGAGTATCTTCATTTACCACTCTCTAATCTCCCCAAAGGGGAAAGGTTTACAAATACTTAATAACTAACTATTTTAAAGCCCTCTCCTTTGGAGAGGGTTGGGTGAGGCTTTAAAACAATCCGTTGATCTCTCGTTCAACCATTTGGATAATAGACGACAGATCTTCGGTATTATTAGCAAAATCAAGGTTATCCTTATCTAATATCAGCAGCTTACCCAATTTGTAGTTATTGATCCACTTGTCGTATTTCTCGTTCAGTTTTGACAGGTAGTCTATCCGGATACCTATTTCATACTCCCTGCCCCTGCGCTGGATATTGTTTACCAGTGTAGGTACCGATGCCTTTAAATACACCAACAGATCGGGTGGTTTAATGTACTCGGTAATGTTGTTGAAGATGGATTCATAATTTTCGTAGTCGCGGCTGGTCATCAGGCCCATATCATGCAGGTTCTCCGCAAAAATGTAGGCATCCTCATAAATAGTACGATCCTGTATAATATCGCGTCCGCTTTTTTGGATATCGATGATCTGGCGGTAACGGCTGTTCAGAAAATAGATCTGCAGGTTAAAGCTCCAGCGTTTCATATCGCTGTAAAAATCTTCCAGGTACGGATTATTATCAACAGCTTCATATAATGGTTCCCAGCCGTAATTCTTGGCCAGCAATTCGGTGAGCGTAGTTTTACCGGCTCCTATATTTCCTACAATAGCTATGTGCATTGGCTAAAGATATAATTAGAAAGTTAAAAGTCAAAATTTGCCCCCTCTAAATCTCCCCCGGTAGGGGAGACTTTTTATTAGCATTTAAAAGCCCTCCCTTCCGGGGAGGGTTGGGTGGGGCTCAAAAACTCCTGAACCCAATTATTTCCCTGACTTCTTTGATGGTTTTTGAGGCGCTTTCACGGGCTTTTTCGGCACCTTGTTGTGCTACTTTACGCAGGTATTCGGCATTGTTGGCAATATCGTTTATGCGCTCGCGGATTGGTGTGGTAGCAATGATCACGTCCTCGGCCAGTTGCTTTTTCAAATCGCCGTAACGGATCTGCATTTTGTTATACAGTTCGTCAAAATGCATAATGGTATCAGGTGTTGACACCACTTTCATCAGGTCGAACAGGTTTTGGATCTCTTCGGGTTTAGTTTGATTTTCTGTCGCAGGGCCGCTGTCAGTAACGGCGCGCATTACTTTTTTGCGGATAGCCTCGGGCGAATCTGACAGGAAAATAGCATTGCCCTCCCCTTCCGACTTACCCATTTTACCCTTACCATCCAACCCGGGTATTTTAACCAGGTTTTTGCTAAAGCTAAATGCATAAGGCTCGGGGAAATAGTCGTGATTATATAAGCGGTTAAACCGGTTACCAAAGGTACGGGCCATCTCCAGGTGTTGTTCCTGGTCTTTACCCACTGGTACTTTTGTGGCACGGTGCAACAGTATATCGGCAGTCATTAAAACCGGGTAAGTTAGTAAGCCTGCATTTACATTTTCGGGTTGTGCGCGTACTTTATCTTTAAAAGATGTGCTGCGCTCCAGTTCGCCTAAATAGGCGTTCATGTTCAGGTACAGGTATAGCTCTGAAGTCTCCGGGACGTCAGATTGCATATATATAGTAGCTTGCTCAGGGTCGATGCCTGTCGCCAGGTATTCTACCAGCACAGTTTTAACATTATTATGCAAATTGGCTGGTGTGGGGTGTGTAGTTAACGAATGCAGATCGGCAATAAAAAAAAAGCAGTTATACTCGTGCTGCATTTTCACAAAATTCTGTATCGCGCCGTAATAATTACCTAAATGCAGGTTCCCGGTTGATCTAATACCACTAACAACAGTTTCCATAGCGGCGAAAGTAAGTATTTTTTATATTTTTGGAGACGATGAAAATACTTTTAAGGAAAGTGCACTGCTATTTTTATATAGCTTCTGTTGCCTTGACTTATGCATTAGCTTTCCCGTTTCTATACCTGCTATCTCGCAATAAGCGTAATTATAAACACATGAACGCCATAAGGCGCACGTGGGGGTTTGTGAGCTCGCTGCTTGTGGGTATCGTATATAGCTTTGATTATGAGCAACCCATAGACTGGAGCAAAACTTACATCATCTGCCCAAACCATACCTCAAACCTTGACATTACCGCCATGACCATCCTGGTTAAAAACAACAACCATTGTTTTATGGGCAAGGATGATCTGCTAAATAACTTTGTGACCCGCCTGTTTTTTAAAACGGTAGATATCCCTGTTAACCGCGAAAGTAAAATGTCTTCTTACCGGGCCTTTAAAAAGGCATCAGAAGTTTTGGAAAGCGGTACGTCGGTAATTATATTCCCCGAGGGTCGCATACCCCACCAATACCCACCTGGGCTGCATGATTTTAAAAACGGACCCTTCCGCCTGGCTATCGATTTAAAAATACCTATCATACCGGTTTCATCAATCAATACGTGGAAAGTTTTATGGGATACCGGCCTTGACCATGGCAGCAAACCGGGTATTTGTAATATATTTGTACACAAACCCGTTGAAACAGCAAATTTAACCGTTGACGATGCTGATGCACTGCGTGATCGTGTACACGACATCATTAAACAGAAATTAGTATAACCATGAATATTGACAGCGAAACCGTAGATAAGATAGCCCACCTTGCCCGCCTTGAACTTGCCGAAACCGAAAAGCAGGAAATGATTGGCGACATGAACAAGATCCTGGGTTTTATGGCCAAGCTGAACGAGATAGATACTTCAGGCATCGAGCCACTGATCTATCTGTCAAGCGAAGTAAATGTTTTCAGGGATGATGTGGTTAAGCAGGAGATCACTGTTGAAGAAGGTTTGAAAAACTCGCCTAAGCATGACGATAAATACTTTTTGGTAGCTAAAGTGATTGGGTGATAGTCAGTCTTAAGTCTGTAGTCATTAGTCGTAAGCCAACAAAGACTAAAATCTTGTAACAAAATACCTCTCCCATCGTCAAACACCCAAAAACTGCATGGAGCCATTAATCACCATTAAAAATATAGGACGCAAGTATGTTATAGGTACTGAAGTAATTCACGCACTTAAAGATGTATCGCTAACTATTAATAAGGGTGAGTTTGTGGCGCTGATGGGCCCATCGGGCTCGGGTAAATCAACCTTGATGAACATCCTGGGGTGTTTGGATACCCCCACAAAAGGTGAATACATCCTGAACGGCATTAACGTTAGCCATATGTCTGACAACCAGCTTGCCGAAGTACGTAACTCTGAAATTGGCTTTGTTTTCCAGACGTTTAACTTGTTGCCCCGCAATACCGCTTTGGATAATGTGGCATTGCCGCTGATCTATTCGGGTGTTAATAAGGCCGACAGGCTGGCCCGTGCCGAACAGGCGTTGAAAAACGTTGGCCTGGGCAACCGTATCGATCACCGGCCCAATGAGTTATCAGGCGGGCAACGCCAGCGCGTGGCAGTGGCAAGGGCGCTGATCAATGACCCGTCAATTATCCTGGCCGATGAGCCTACTGGTAACCTGGATACCAAGACATCTATCGAAATTATGAGCCTGGTGGAAGATATCCACGCCAAAGGCAATACCATTATATTAGTAACCCACGAAGAGGATATAGCTATGCATGCCCACCGCATAGTACGCATGCGCGACGGCCTGATAGAGCGCGATTATATCAATACCAATGTGCAGATAGTAGACAGAAGCGGGATTGTGTAAAGCCGCGTAGTGTACCACTTTGAGTGTCTCCTAGTAATACATTTTGATACACCTGTTTTTATAAAAAACTGATAATAAGACAATTAATTTAAAAATTTGGTTTCATGATACAGTTTGGCACACTTTTCATGCTGACCCGTCCTAAAAAAGTTTACACTAGGTCTTGTCCGCTTTTTGGTTTACACTTTTTAATTAAGTCCTGAATTAAGTTTACGCTATCGGGAATAGCGCCACCATAATTCTTAAATATTTAGTTTTTTATTTAGCGGTTAGTCCGGATTTTTAATCCCGGACTCGATCACGCAGGGGATTTGCAATCCCCTTTCTGTTACCCGCGGATTGCAAATCCGCTTGTTATCGGGACGTGATCATAAATCCCGACCAACAAAAAACATTGCAATTTCCGTCAATTTCCGTCAATAAATTACAATAAAAAGCAATTTGTTGCAGTAATATGCGCCGATCAGGATAACAGGCATTGTACGATTCACTTTCGTCCCCGCAGGGTCTCTCAATAGAAGACCCTGCGATGCAGTCAGCTCCAATACTCACGATAGTCTGTTATATTCACAAACACGTGCCGTTTATCTAAATGATAATAAGCTGCACTACTATGCGCGTAGTCGGTAAATTCATATGATAAATTCCATTTTCCGCTGACGGGGTTATGATGTATATAGTCTAATTTTTGATATAAAAACTCATCCGTATAAATCGGCTTGGCATCAAACGACGGTTCAAAACCTTTATGAAGCTGGCCTTTGGCTTTCTCTTTTTCCGTACAAGCCAGGGCGAGCGTATTTAGTAACGCATGTTGTTCGCTATCGCGCAATCGTTTAGTAAAATCATAAGCCAAAAATCTTTTGGCATTACCTATTATTCTGTTTAAATCAACAGTGGTATCTGTTAAATATAAAATCAGGTGGATATGGTTAGGCATTATTACAAAGGCTAATATTTTTATTTGATGTTTGTCATTTATCAATTTTAACCAGTTGTAAACTTTGTCGTACGATTGGGTTATTTCAAATAGCGGGATCCAGTTGTAACAGGTAAAAGTAACAAACCAGGTGTTGTCTGTAATTTGATGGTTTGTGCGGATGGCCATGAAAGCAAATCTACTATTTTTGCTGATGTTGGCATTGTGCATCGCAGGGTCCTCTATCGAGAGACCCTGCGGGGACGGAAATCCGCTTGCATTCTATAAGGTATTGTAAACGTCCACCAATACCAATTAATTATTCCACCACTTGGCCTTTTCAGCTGCTATAGCTTTTTTGCTCTCAGTTTTTTGAAAACTCACATCTCGTAAGGTTTGCCAGCCATATTTCAGGTATTTATCAGCAGGAGAAAATTCGCCTGCGCCAATATCTAAATCTCCGGAGTTAGGAATTCTATAATCACCCCAGTTGCACCGTTTAGTCACTATTGTTTTATACTGTACCCATTTACCGACAAATTCATTATTAACATATCCATCAGCATACATTTCTATATCATCGTAATGGTACTTGTTGGTTTTATCAAGATAAAAATCAGATTCAAAAGTTCCTTTAAAAATACCAGAATGAGCTTTAGTACTATCTTCAAAAAAATCATAATCGCCTAAAATCACAAATTGTCCTTTTAAGCCTTTATTTTTCCATTCGTTGTCTAACCCCATAGAGGTCCCCTTATATTTCCGAATATTAGTTATTTTAATAGTACCTCTAAATTCTTCAATATTGTTCTTAACCATTGATTTGCCATAAATATTGTATGTATTTGGCGATACGGAATCTTTCTTGATAGATATAAATTTAATCCTTATACGTTGATAATTATCCCCGATAAAACCATAGGTATAAGAATTATTTGTTTTGGTAAAGAGTTTAGAAAAGTCCATTGATGCGAACATTTCCTTTAACTCTTTTACTGAAAGGGCAGTATTTTTTAAGGTCATATACTTAAAATCGTTAGCCTCTTTTTGAGCCGATGCAAAATCTCGGCTTATTATTAATATAATTAGAAGTACAAATAGTTTTTTCATAAATCAAGTGTTAACACGCCCCCGCCAACCGTTCCACAAACTCCGCAATATGAATTGATTTTTCAGACACTATCGGGTCATAATTGCCGATGATGAGTGTATGGTCGACAATTTCGATCAGAAAATCATTATCGCGGATATCCATTACCGCGTTGCGGAAATCGCGGTTCATGCAGGAGCTGGCTTTGGTATGGTCGTTCACCACTACATAAAAAGTATTGCTGAACGGTTTGTCTTCGTCAAAATCCAGCTCATGCGGGTGGATCAGCTCCAGGATCTTATCCGTCAGCGTTTCACGGCGGATCACTACGCCGCCAAAATTGTTTTTCAGGTAAGTTAACCCCCAAACCTGGAACTCCTGGTGATGGGTAATATGCTTTTCGCCGATTTTAAAATGAACCTCGACAAACAGGATATAAGAATCGCCGCAGTCTTTTTTTATAACAAAAGACCCTCTTACATTAACATCAAGGCAATTTCTAAAAGCTTTAAACTGGTGCAGGTCAAAATCAATATGTCCCGTAGGTTCTATTTTAAATTCTTCTCTTAAAGCCTGGTAGGTTTTGTTAAACCTGTCTATGGTATCCGCGTTAAGGCCGGTAGTATCAAAAAGGTAGTTTTCCATGAATGGGTTCGGTGTTTGTTAAAGGTAGGACTAAGATTTATAGGATTAAAAGATTTTAAGATATTTTCTCCGCTAATTCTATTAACTCACTCATCCCACCATCCTCTAATCCCATAAATCTTAGTTCAGACATTAATAATGCTTCATCTTACCGCAAGAGCAAACGCAATTGGCATCGCTAATACCCAGTTTGGTTAAAAAGTGCCGGTAAAAACCAATCCTGTCAACCATGCCAACGTTGTTTTCGCCGAGGTTACATTCAAGCGCGCCGTTAACAATGTTTATCACCATACCAAAGCCCGGAGCACGGCCCGCAGCTTTATCAACGGCGTTTGGCTTCCACTTCCCTATCATTACGTCGTGGGCCGATGGCTTATGGGTTTGCGGGGTCATCCAGAAATAGATGGCGGCCTTAAACGCGACAACCGGGTCGGTGGTGATCAGGTCGGGATTATTCAGCAAGATCTTATGATCGCCAAAAATACAATCAGACGCGTAACCGTAGTTGCCATTATAGCTTAACTGCATGGGCCCGCGGCCGTAATATTTTTTGCCTTTTACCGGCGGGTATTCGTCGCTGTCGCCAAAATAATCTAAGGTTGTATTGTCCTCGTGTTTAAGCATCAGGCCGTCGGTATAGCTTCCGTTCAGGCCGTGGCGGGTTTCGTGTGCCGCGTTGGCAAAGAATGCAGCCAGTTCCTTTTTATTAGTTAATGGGTCGCTTTCGGTGCAAAAGGCCCCGTAGTCAATATTATACGTGCTATCGGGTTTTACTTTGGCCCAGGCTTCGTTCCAGTCTACATCCTGCCTTATTAAAGTAGCCTTGCCGGTACTTTTATCGGTGCGGATAAACTGGTAAACCGATACCGCGCGACGGGTTATCTTTACCTTTATCATACCCAGCTCTTTTATCGCCTTAATAAATGCGGGATAGGTATAAAATGGATCGCGTTGCGGAAAAAGATCATTAAACTGTTTCTCGGTTATTAAATTAAAGGCTACGGGTGGTGCCGTCTTGTTTTCTGCAGGAATGGCTTTACTGCCGCATTTAAAACTTAACAATAACAATGTTGAAGTTAGCAGAAAAATTAATTTGGTTGACAATATGATCTGTTTCACAGCGTATGTATAGAATGATTTATTGATGGACCGTAAATATAAATGCAAGTTTAATGCCATACATAAGCCCCCTCTAATCTCCCCCGGCAGGGGAGACTTTTTGAAGCCCTCCCTATCCGGGAGGGTTGGGTGGGGCTTATTTAAAAGCTACAATTTGATTTGCACCCAATATTAAGTAATATTAACTATGTTTAAATCAATATTTATAAAATTGCCTTACACCTTATGAAGATATATACCAAAACAGGCGATAAAGGTTTTACTTCTTTAATTGGCGGTACGCGCGTGCCCAAACACCACCTGCGTATTGAAAGCTACGGAACGGTAGATGAATTGAACAGCTACATAGGTTTAATACGCGACCAGGATCTTGCCGCCCATGATAAAGATCTTTTAAAAGAGATCCAGGACAGGCTGTTTACCATCGGCTCGTCATTAGCGGCTGATCCTGAAAAATCTAAAATGGTGATCCCTGACCTGCATATTTCTGACATTGAACTGCTGGAAATGGAAATGGATACGATGAATGAGACATTACCGGAGCTAAAGCATTTTATTTTACCGGGGGGTAGCAGCACCATATCTTACTGCCATATAGCCCGTTGCGTATGCCGCAGGGCCGAACGCCTTACCGTACACCTGGCCGAAGAAAGCGTTGTTGACGACAAGGTAATTATTTATCTTAACCGGTTAAGCGATTACCTGTTTACGTTGGGGCGCAAAATTGCAAATGATCATAAAATCCCTGAAAATCAGTGGATACCAAGACTTAAAAAAAATTAAAAAAATATATTGATAATCAATATAAAAATATTATACTTTTGCGGAAATTGAAAATCTAATAAGTTAACTAAAATATAAGATAAAAATATGTATTGGACACTTGAATTAGCATCTCACCTGGAGGATGCACCCTGGCCGGCAACTAAAGACGAATTAATTGATTACGCTATCCGTTCGGGAGCACCTGTTGAGGTGATAGAGAACCTGCAAGCGTTAGAGGATGATGGCGAGCCGTATGAGAATATTGAAGAGATATGGCCTGATTACCCTACAAAAGATGACTTCTTTTTTAACGAAGACGAATATTAATTCGTCAAAAAAACCATAAAGAAAACCTGCACATGGAGGTTATATTGTATTAACTCGGTTATGGAATAGTAATAGATATAATACAG
>JAQBOP010000272.1 GCA_028287975.1 Mucilaginibacter sp.
TAAGCTTTATCATTTGCGGAGTCTACAAGAAAGCTGCAATTGAAACCTTTATATAAATATATCCGATTGATGACACAATAAGTTGTTCATCTTTATCAGCTGTTAAAATGCTAAAACTAAATTCCCCTCTATATCCTCTGCTGTGCCTATGTTTTTATCTCATATCCCTAATATAACGTAGAGATCCGAAAGTAGAGGAAAACAAAATAACCGGCGCCCTGTCCTGGTCAGCAACTATGCCGGTATTATCAATATACTATCACTCATCCCGAACGATAAGCCGCGGTTTAGCTTGCCAGTTTTCAACAGGGAGGTATAGGCATAGGTGCCCATGATTTTGCCTTGGAGTGCTGGATTACCGGAATCCAATTTATAACTGAGCAGCAGCCTGCATTCGTGAAGATCCTCTTATTGTTAGTTCTGTCTTTAAGATAATCGATTGCAGTTTTTGGTGCTGAAGAGGTGAATTCAGTTTATTTAATAAAACCGTGATCACATTATCAGCAATCTCTTCAACGGGTTGTGCAATAGCTGTAACAGGCGGTGAAAATAACTTAAACACATCATAATCGTCGAATGATATCACAGCCAAATCTGACGGCACTTTGATACTCAAGCTATTGATAACTTTTAAACCGCATGTACCTACGTGGTTCGTACCAAAAAATACGGCATCCAGATCTTTGTGCTTTTTAAGAAACGAAGTGATAGGCCCGATAATAAATTCCTCGTTCTGATTAAATAATATCTCCTTCACCACCGGTTTCAGACTGTTTTCTTTTAAAGCCTTCTTATAACCCTCTAAACGTGCTTTCATTTGTGATTGCTGCGAAGAAAAAGTAACAAAAGCTATATTTTTATATCCTTGTTCAACCAGATGGCGTGTTGCATTATAAGTGCTAAAAAGGTTATCGATCTCTATGTAATCAGTATTAACCTTAGGCAAATGCCTGTCGAATAATACCACCGGCATTCCATCTTTTATCAATGAAGTTATATCTTCTTCAATTCCTTCGGGGGGAGCCATTATATACCCATCCACATGCCTGTCTCTGAACATCTCAATCAGCTCCTGTGTTTTTTTGGTATCATTGTCGGTGCTGCAATAAATTATTTTATAACCATTTTTATACGCTCTATCTTCTATTAATCTGGCTATACTTGCAAAAAACGGGTTTGATATATCCTCAACCATCAGGCCGATAATGTTTGATTTTCCTGTTCGCAAGCTTTTGGCAAGGGAATTAGCTTTGTAGCCAACTTCATCAACAAATTTTAAAACACGTTGCACAAGCTCCTCACTTATTCTTTTTTCCTGCGCCCTCCCGTTAAGAATAAAAGATACAGTAGTTTTAGATATATTTAAACTATTTGCGATATCAACTATGGATAATTTTTTTTTCACAGGAATATTTTATTATCAAATATAATATTATAATAACTTATGTCCGGTTATTATATTTTCATTTTCTGATTTATTTAGAAAATAAATCGGTTAAGCAATGAAGAATTCATAAAAAATTGTTTATGATGTAGCTTCCCGGTTTAAATGGGAATATGTAAACCCAAATAAAAATACAACTGCATAACAAACTATTGGAAGGTAATAAGCAGTTGCCACATTATGGTTAGCTATAAGTCCCATAATTGGTGGAAAAATCCCCCCTCCCACCACACCCATCACAATAAATGACGAGGCCTGCTGTGTTTGTTTACCAAGGTCTTTTAATCCCAAACTAAATATAGTGGGAAACATAATACTAAAAAAGAAATTGATGAATAATAAAGCGATGAACGACGCCCATCCAAATCCCTGAGCCACTATTATGCACATAGCAATATTTGCTAATGCAAAAATCCAAAGCAATTTATTGGGTGCTATATATCGCATTAAAAATGTACCCGCAAACCGGCCTGCCATCATCATTATCATACTTAATGAAAAAAAATAACCAGCCTTTTCATCTGTAAGATGCATTATATCGTGCCCATAATTAATAAAATATGCCCACGTGCCACCCTGCGCCGCCACATTAAACAACTGTGCTATAGCCGCAAAAATAAAATGTTTATGATGAAATAGTTTCCTTTCAATATGATTTTCTAAGGCAACAGCATAAGAGTCGGTAGCTACAACATGCGGATCAGTTAATGCGGGTACTTTAACGAATGAAAATACTATTCCAATAAGTGCTATTACCGAGCCGATTGCAATATACAAATGCTTAACCGATATAAGATCATTCGAATGCTCTTGTCCGGCCTTTAAAATAAAGTAACTACCTATTGCAGGGCCAATTACGCCTCCCAAACCGTTAAACGCTTGTGAAAAATTAATACGCTGATCGCTGGTACGCTGATCGCCTAAAGAAGCAACCAACGGGTGGGCCACAGTTTCGAGCGTTGCAAGTCCGCAGGCCAGTATAAATAATGCTAATCTGAAAAAATTAAAGGACTCGGCATTGGCCGCAGGCACAAACAAAAAAGCACCCGCTGAATAAAGGAATAAACCTAACAAAACTCCTTTTTTATACCCAAATCTCCTCATGAATAAACCCGCAGGTATTCCCATTACTGCATATGCGCCAAATATGGATAATTGCACTAAGCCCGAGCGGGACTTTGATATGTGCAATACATTTTGAAAATGTCTGTTCAATACATCACCCAGGGTAATGGCAATTCCCCAAAGCATAAAAAGAGTGATTACAAATAATAATATGATTACATATTTACGCTCAGTAAAGTTAATTTTGGAGTCCATAAAAAATTGTCTCAGGTCTAATTGGGCTGTCAAGTTAATTAAAAAGCATTTAATCTGTATTATTCCGTTTCATTTTTTACCGCATCATTATAAGGCTTAACGAGCAGCCTTGGCTTATCATTCCCCAATACCGAAGCATCAAATTCTATTTGTATATCCTTTGATCCACCCCTTACTTCGCACAACCAACCATTTATTGACGGCAAAGGTTCACCCTCATTATCACCGCACCATATGGCAATTGAAGGGTGATTCCTAAACCGCTTAATTTTTTCGATCGCAACATTTTAAACAAAATAATTCTTTTTAAAAGGTGGCTTTTTTGCATTGGCGTTAAGTTGTTTTAGATTCTACTGCTATTGAGATTATTTAGGGGTGTAAAGCCGGGGATAATGAAAAAGGTTTATCTGCTTCAGCCAAGCCTCTGTTAAGTGCCGGCTTATCGCCCATTTCAAAACTAAGCAACCCACCGTTCATTATATCGGCATGGCTTATCCAGTTATGCGTATACACCTTCCCGTTTAAAGTTGCCGATTGGATGTAAACATTTTGCTTACTGTTATTTTTAGCTTCTATGGTAAATTTCTTTCCGTTTTCAAGAGTGATGGTCATTTTTTTAAACTTTGGGCTGCCAATTACATACTGATCGGTACCGGGACATACACTGTAAATACCGGCCGCGCTTAAAACATACCATGACGACATTTGCCCTTCGTCTTCATCACCGGGATAACCATTTTCTGTCGCATTATACATTTTATCGATAACCTGGCGCACATGCTGTTGTGCTTTCCATGGCTGACCGGCATAGTTATATAAATAGATCATATGCTGTATTGGCTCATTACCCTGAGCATACTGCCCCATTTTAAAGGCGGCCATTTCGGTCATCTCATGAATAACCGTCCCATATCCACCCACCTTTATCGTTCCGGGCTCTGTAAATACAGAATCGATCTTTTCTGCAAAGTTTTTATCGCCACCCATTAAATTGATTAGTCCCTGCACATCATGAAAAACAGACCATGTCCAGTGCCAGGCATTTCCTTCTGTATAAGGGCCGCCCCAATCCATAGGGTCAAATGGTTCTATCCATTTGCCATTGGCATCTTTCGCCCTCATAAAATGGGTTTTAGGATCAAACAGATTTTTATAATTAAACATCTGACGGGCAAAAACTTGTTCATAAAATTTATTGCCCGTTTGTTTAGCTAACTGATAACCGCAAAAGTCGTCATAGGCAAATTCAAGTGTCCAGGCGGTTGATCCCTGAGTTTGCTCGGTGTATGGCACATAGCCATTGGTAAAATACTCCTTCCATCCCGGTCGTCCGTTCGCGCTGCCCCAGGGCCCTTTATTAGTTGCCTCGTGATAATATGCCTCTAAAGCCCTTTGAGGATCAAAAGTATGTATGCCCTTTACCCAGGCATCTGTTAATAATGAAATAGCATGATTACCCAGCATCCCCCCTGTTTCGGCAGGGAATGACCAGGCCGGCAACCAGCCGCATTGCTGTTGTGCATCAAGCAATGCTTGCACATACCGGCCCTCCATCGCAGGTTGCATAATGGTATTCAACGGAAACTGCGCCCTGAAGGTATCCCAAAAGCCATTGTCGGTATACATGTACCCATCATGTATTTTCCCGTCATACGGGCTGTAATAATAAGGCTTGCCATCCTTGCCATATTCAAAAAACTGGTGCGAGAACAAGTTGGCGTGGTAAAGACATGAGTAAAATGTGGCTTTTTCTTCTTCAGTACCGCCTTCAACAAGCATACGGCCCAGTAATTGATTCCATACCTTATCTGCCGCCTTGTGGGTATCGTCAAATGAGCGATATTTACCTAATTCAGTTTGTAAAGTGAGTTCGGCCTGCTGGGGGCTTATATATGAT
>JAQBOP010000396.1 GCA_028287975.1 Mucilaginibacter sp.
TACGCGCCGAAGTTGTTTCATCAACATTTGATGAGCCTGCAGACCGCCATGTAAAAATTGCCAATATTGTTTTAGAGAAGGCTAAACGTATGGTTGAGTGCGGCCATGATGTTGTTATCCTTTTAGATTCTATCACCCGTTTGGCCCGTGCTTATAATACCGTTGCACCTGCATCAGGTAAAATATTATCAGGTGGTGTTGACGCTAACGCATTGCACAAACCTAAGCGCTTTTTTGGCGCGGCCCGTAACATTGAGGATGGCGGTTCATTAACCATTATAGCCACAGCTTTAACAGAAACCGGTTCAAAAATGGACGAGGTTATATTTGAGGAGTTTAAAGGCACAGGTAACATGGAGTTACAACTGGATCGTAAGCTATCAAACAAACGCGTATTCCCGGCTATTGATATTACTGCTTCAAGTACCCGAAGGGAAGACTTGTTATTGGACAGGGAAACACTGCAACGGATCTGGATCCTGCGTAATCACCTTGCCGATATGAACTCGATTGAAGCGATGGAGTTCTTGCAAAGTCAAATAAGAGGTACAAAAACTAACGAAGAATTCTTAATATCCATGAATTCTTAATAATTTTGGTTTATTATTTGCAGTTATAGTTAACTGCAAATAATAAATACTTAATATAAGTTTGATACCTTCAGGCCAAAATGAAGAAGCGGGTTAAAAAACACCTTCCTAATGCCATAACTTGTGCAAACCTGTTTAGCGGTTGCGTGGGTATAGTCTTTGCTTTCCAGGGTAACTTGATAATTGCAGCCTATGCGCTTTTCCTTGCAGCTATATTTGATTTTTTTGACGGGTTTGCGTCGCGCGTATTACAATCTTTTTCAGGCATAGGGAAGGACCTGGATTCATTGGCCGATATGGTAAGCTTTGGTGTATTGCCTTCGGTAATATTATATCAGCTGTTTTTAATGGCGCCGCCGATACCCAATATCAGCCCTTATTTAAATTTCAGCGCGTTTTTAATCCCGGTGTTTTCGGCATTAAGGCTGGCTAAGTTTAATTCAGATACTCGTCAGTCAGAAATATTTATCGGCTTGCCTACGCCGGCAAATGCTATCCTTATCGCTTCGTTCCCGTTAATTATCCAGCAATACAGTAACCTGGCCAGGTATATATTAAATCCTTACGGATTAACCGTATTTGTACTGGTAATGTGCGCGTTACTTGTGGCCGAATTGCCGCTGATGTCATTAAAATTTAAAAGCAAAGATTTTAATCAAAATATTTATCGCTATTTACTGCTGTTGTTCTCAGCAATATTGATACTATTTTTTAAATTTGTGGCTGTACCGGTGGTTATATTTATCTATATCGCCTTGTCCATTGTCCAATTTAAAATAGCTAATGATAATATTATAGGCAGTCAAAAAAAGAATATTTAACTGTTTTATAATAACTCTTAAAACCACAAACTACTCCATGAAAATGTTTCAAGCAGAAATAGACGTAATGCCAAAAAAAGAGATCCTTGACCCGCAAGGAAAAGCCGTAACCGGAAGTATGAAAAATTTAGGCCTTGCCGAGATCCAAAACATACGCATTGGCAAACACATCTCATTGCAAATTGAAGCTGATAGTGCAGAAACCGCCCACGAAAAAGTTGAGCAAGCCTGTAAAAGCTTATTAGCCAATTTAATTATGGAAAGTTATACCTTTAAAATAGAACAGATCTAAAGATTAGCCGCTGTTTCTTCTTTTACTTTTAACAAAGCGGCACTGCTTGCTGTAATTAAGGCGTTAGCTTGCGTAAGTTTTGCTGTAACCTCTTCAGCATCGGGTGATCCGGTTTTGCAGCTTAATTCAATTTGATTAAGTAATGCCTGGCTGTTTAACATGCCAAAAAAACCTAAAGTGGCTTTTAATTTATGTGCCGCGGCGCCCGCTGTTTGCCAGTCTGATTTTTCAAAACCGTTGGCTATATCCTGCAATGAGGTTGGTGCTTGTTGTAGAAACATATCTATTGATTCAACAATAAATTCATCGCTGCCATCAGCAATCTCATTTAGTAGAGTGAGGTCAAGGTCCAGGTTTGATAAATCAATTTGCATGCTCAATTGTGGTGTTTGATTCAAATTTATAACTTTTTTACGATTAAGCTATCTTTCAATTCTTTTTTAAGCTGCCGGCTGGTTTTGTTTAAAACAGGGTGAACAAAATCAGGCGCTATCTCTTCCAATGGTTCTAAAGTAAAACGGCGCTTATGTAATTCAGGATGAGGGATCTGTAAACCGGGCTCATTAATAATATCCGAATTATAATATAAAATATCAATATCAATAATACGCGATCCCCATTTCTGGTCCCGCGTTCTTCCCATCACGTTTTCAATATTTAATATTTTCCTAAGCACCTCTGCGGCTGATAGCTCGGTTTGTAACTCAACAATCATATTCAGGTAGTCGGGTTCATCGGTTTTTCCCCATGACTCTGTCTCATAAACTGATGATATTTTGATGGTTGGAGCTATATCATAGGCAACATGCATGATAGCTTGTTGCAAAAAAAGCTTTCTGTCGCCAAGGTTGCTGCCTAATAATAAAAAAACGTTATTCATTGTTGTAACAAATATTATGGATACTGCTCTTAATATTATCCCATATGGTTTTATTAAGTTTGCATAGATATAAATATTTATAATAGTAAATGAAGCAATTTTTCAAATTTGTGTTGGCAGTCTTTGTCGGCATAATTTTATCTACCATAATTATAATATTAGTAATTGTGGGAATTATAGCTGCAGCAGGCAGCGATAAAAGTGTTCAGGTTGATGCAAATTCAATTTTACATATCAATATAAAATACCCTATTGCCGAGCGTACGGCTAACAATCCTTTATCAAATTTAAGCTTTTTGGGCCTTGACGGCGATAAATCTATCGGGCTTAAAGATATCCTGGCCAACATAAAAAAGGCAAAAACAGACGATAACATCAAAGGGATATTTTTAGACGAAAGCTATATGCTATCGGGGCAGGCCACTACCGAAGAGATCCGGAACGCGCTAATAGACTTTAAAAAGTCAGGTAAATTTGTTGTCGCGTATGCCGAAGTATATACCAAAGGGTTTTATTACCTGGCATCGGTTGCCGACAAAGTATACATTAATCCAAAAGGTATTTTTGAATTTGACGGTTTCAATTCGGAAATAACCTTTTTAAAGGGCGCTATGGATAAATTGGGTATTGAGGCCCAGGTTATTAAAGTTGGTACTTTTAAAAGCGCTGTAGAGCCGTTGGTACTTACCAAAATGAGCGATGCCAACCGGTTGCAGGTAACATCTTACCTGGGTTCATTATATGATCATTTTTTAACTGGCATTGGCAAAAGCCGTGGAATAAACAAAGACTCGTTGTTTAACTATGCCAATGAAATGCGTATACAGCAGCCTGGGGATGCTTTAAAATATAAACTGGTTGATGGTTTGAAATATAAGGACGAGTTGATAGATGAGCTTAAACACAGGTTAAATGTTAAACCTAAGGATGATATTAATAGCGTCGAGATAAGCGACTACGCTAAAAGCGAGGATGACAATGATAAAGAAGTTTCTTCTAACAGGATCGCAGTAGTTTATGCTTCCGGTGATATCGCATCGGGTGATGGCGACGATAACAGCATTGGTTCTGAAACGATCTCAAAAGCATTACGTAAAGTTAGGTTGGACAAAAAAGTGAAAGCGGTGGTGCTGCGTGTAAACTCGCCGGGCGGCAGCTCATTAGCCAGTGATGTGATCTGGCGCGAAGTAATGCTTACCCAGAAAGCAAAACCTATCATCGTGTCGATGGGCGATTACGCTGCATCTGGTGGTTAC
>JAQBOP010000282.1 GCA_028287975.1 Mucilaginibacter sp.
ACTACCAAAGCTAAAGCTGTAAAAGAAAAAGCCCCGGCCAAAGCAAAGGAAACTGTTAAAAAGGTTGCAGTTAAGAAAGAAACGGCTAAAAAAGTAATCGAGCCAAAAACTATAGAAACATTAATTGTGTCTCACAACTCCGTCTTACCTTATAGCCGTTTTACTGATTTTGATATCGCGTTATTCAAATCAGGTAAGCATTATAAGCTATATGAAAAATTGGGTTCGCATGTGGTTGAGCATAATGGGGTAGTGGGAACTTATTTTTCTGTTTGGGCACCAAACGCACAATATGTATCGGTAATAGCAAATTTTAACGGTTGGGACCGTGGTTCGCATCCTTTGTTTATTCGTTGGGATGGTTCAGGGATCTGGGAAGGGTTTATCCCGGATGTGGGTAATGGCGAGGTTTATAAATATTTTATCCATTCATCAACAGGTGAACACCTGGAGAAAAGTGATCCATTCGCGTTACGTTGGGAAGTTCCACCGCTTACCGGCTCGATAGTAGCGGATACTTTTTACGAGTGGAAAGATACCAACTGGATGGCTAACCGTTATCAGCATAATGCATTGGATAAACCTTATTCGGTTTACGAAGTGCATTTGGGCTCGTGGGCGCGCAGCTACGATAACCCGGATGTATTTTACAATTACGAGGAACTTGCAGATATGCTGGTGCCATATGTAAAACACATGGGCTTTACTCACGTAGAGTTTATGCCGATAATGGAGCACCCGTATTACCCAAGCTGGGGCTACCAGGTTAGCGGTTATTTTGCTGCTTCATCGCGTTACGGCACGCCGCAGCAATTGATGTTGTTGATCGAAAAATTTCACCAGGAAGGAATAGGTGTGATACTTGATTGGGTGCCGTCACATTTCCCCGGCGATGCTATGGCGTTGTACAATTTTGATGGTACGCACCTGTATGAACATGCCGATGAACGCAAAGGCTTTCATCCCGACTGGAAATCGTACATATTTAATTATGGCCGTAACGAGGTGAGGGCGTTCCTGATCAGTAACGCATTATTTTGGCTGGATAGGTACCATGTGGATGGCTTGCGTGTTGATGCGGTAGCCTCAATGCTTTATTTAGATTACTCGCGTAAACATGGTGAATGGGAAACCAACATTTATGGCGGGAATGAAAACTTAGAAGCCATTTCGTTTTTAAAAGAATTTAATGAGGCCTGTTATAGCCACTTCCCTGATATACAAACTATAGCCGAAGAATCAACTTCGTTTACAGGCGTAAGCCGCCCGGTATTTTTGGGAGGCTTAGGCTTTGGTATGAAATGGATGATGGGTTGGATGCATGATATCATTAAATATTTTGCCGAGGACCCGATCAACAGAAAATATCACCATAACCAACTGACATTTAGTTTGATCTATGCCTTTACCGAGAACTTTATGTTGCCTTTTTCGCACGATGAAGTAGTATATGGCAAAGGCTCTATGTTGCGTAAAATGCCGGGTGATGAGTGGCAGCAATTTGCTAACCTGCGTTTAGTTTATAGCTATATGTTTACTCACCCTGGTACTAAATTGCTGTTTATGGGCGCCGAGTTTGGCCAGGGCGTAGAGTGGAACTATCAAAACGCATTGCAATGGCATGTGTTAGATTATCCAAACCATAAAGGCATAAGCGAAACCGTCAGGGCGCTTAATAGCTTGTATAAAACCGAGCCTGCTTTATATGAAAAAGCTTTCTCTTCGGAGGGTTTTGAATGGATTGACGGCGGTAATGCTAACGATTCGGTAGTAGCATTTGTGCGTAAAGGGCAAGATCCTAAAAATGACCTATTGATCGTATTGAACATGACCCCGGTATCCCGTCATGATTTTAGGGTAGGTGTACCGGCAGCAGGTAACTGGCAAGAGATCTTCAACTCTGATCTGCAGGAGTTTTGGGGAAGCGGTACAACCAATTCAAAAGCGCTGAAAAGCGAGAAGGTTAACTGGCACGGAAAAGACAATTCTATCAATATCGTGTTGCCGCCATTGGCAGCGTCGGTATTTAAGAAAGTATAAAGAGTAAAGTGTGGGCTATTTGGCCCACACTTTGTTTTCAACCCTGATGCGTACAGTTAACATTGCCGCGTTAAGCAGCGAAAAAATTATGGCTGTATAATACAGGTGAAATACCAGCGGGATAATAGCAATCTCGCAAACCACTTCCATATAATTAGGGTGTTTAAAGATCTTGTAAGGGCCCTTCTTTACAGGATATACGCCGGGTATCCGGTAGATCTTAGTGTTCCAATATTTGCCTAATGATGATAGCGCCCAGAATTTAAAAGATAGCACTAATAGAAAAGCAGCCAGTAAGATCCAGTTGATGGCTGTGCCACCTCTTAAATAATATTCGGCAATAATAGAGACAATAAACAGCGTATGCATGGCCACCATATAAGGATAGTGGCTTTGCCCGTATTGGATGGCCCCGTTTTGCAAAAGCCACTTTTCGTTCCGGCTGGATATGTATAGCTCTGACAGGCGTTGCAGGATCAAAAAAGAGATGAATACGATAAAATACATATCAGTCTTTGGTCAGCTTCAGTAGAACCATCTCACTCGAAAAGCCGGGCCCCATAGCCATCATTAAACCGTAGCCATCCTCAAAGCCCTCGGTCATAAAGCGTTCCAGCACGTATAAAACGGTAACGCTGCTCATATTGCCGTTGTCGTTCATCACTGCGCGGGTTTTATTTAAAAAGTCGCCTTCAACACCTAAAGCGTCGGTATATGCATCTAAAACCTTTTTACCGCCGGGATGGAAGATAAAGTTTTTAATATCGCTTAACTGCAATTCATGTTTATTTAAAAATTCGGTGATATCATGCTTCACATTTTCATGGATAAACGCGGGGATGTCTTTAGAGAAAAGTACTTTAAACCCGGTGTCCTGAAAATCCCAGCCCATTACTTCAAGCGAGTCATAATACAATTTACTGCTTGAGGCGACGTAATCGATTTTCTGTTTGCCGCGGGTATGATTATCACCTTTAATGATACAAGCCGCTATACCGTCTGAAAACAGGCTTGAGCCAATGAAATTGCTCTTGCTGTAATCGCTTTTGATTAAAGTAAGCGAACATAGCTCCACAGCCACTAATAATACAACGGCGTCCGGATTGGCAATAGCTGCCATATTAGCTTTCGCCATGCCTGACACGCCGCCGCCGCAACCTAAACCCCAAAGCGGACTACGGTTAATATGCGGGTTAAGGCGCATTTTATTAATGATCAGCGCGTCCATACTTGGTGTGGCCAAACCGGTGGTCGATACAAAGATGATATCTGTAATATCTTCCTTTTTGATCCCGGATTTAACAATACAATCCTCAATAGCCTCAACAGAATAATTTAAGGCATTTTCGAGATAGTCGTTATTCCGTTCCTCGAAGGTGTTTGGTTCGGAATAGTAGGACAGGGGCTTGCAAAAATTACGGGTAACGATCTCTGTATTGTCAAAAGCAAAGATCAGCCTGTCCGTTTGCGGGAAATTTGCCGAAAACAGGTCGTGCGCTTGTTGTTTAACGGCTTGTTGTGTTGCTTTATAAGGTAGGTCTATGGTGGATGTAGATGATATATGGGGCATATTGTAGATACGTAGTTCTTTTGCATTCAGTTGCCCTATAGTAATCAGGAAAAGGGCTATTTGTTTTACAAGGATAAACAAAAGCCTCACCCCAACCCCTCCAAAGGAGAGGGGCTTTTGCCTTTGATTAAAGTCCTCTCCTTTGAGAGGATTTAGGTGAGGCTATAGAATACTCCTTTTTACGCCCAACTCTAATCCTCGTAATTCAGCCAAACCCTTTAACCTGCCAATAACCGAATATCCCGGAAAGGTGTCATACTTAAAATCATCCAACAGCTTATGCCCGTGATCGGGGCGCATGGGTATGGCAATGTCTGTACGTCCTGCTTCCTGTCTTTTCTTTTGCTCGAGTACCAGGTTTTTCATTACGGCATACATATCTGTACTGCCTTCTAAATGATTGTCCTCATAAAAACTACCATCCGCTTCGCGCTTTACATTACGCAAGTGCAGGAAATGGAAATGCTGCCCCAACCGTTCTGCAATCCCCGGCAGATCATTATCGCCGCGGGCACCTAACGACCCGGTGCAGAACGTAATACCGTTGCTGGTTGAAGGTGCAGCGTTTACTACATCATTCAGATCTTTTTCTGTTGATATGATGCGGGGTAATCCAAATATAGGGAACGGCGGATCATCAGGGTGTACACACATTTTTATGCCCAGCTTCTCTGCATCGGGGATAATAGCCTGCAGAAAGTAGGCCATATTGGCTTTAAGCTTAACGGCATCAGTATCTTCATAACGCTTCAGGAACTCTTTAAACTGGGTGATAGTAAGCACATCCTTAGTACCCGGCAAACCCGCCATCACGTTAGTGATCAGCAACTGTCTTTGCGCCAGACTTAAACCATCCAGGTATAGTTTGGCAGTTTGCTGTTGCTCTGGGGTAAACTCGTCGAAAGCGCCGGGGCGTTCTAAAATATAAAGATCAAACGCTGCATAAGCAGGCGCGTGAAATCGCAGGGCTGAGGCTCCGTTGGGTAAGCGGTAATCAATATCGGTACGGGTCCAATCCAACACCGGCATAAAATTATAGCATACTATATTTACGCCTGCGGCAGACAGGTTCTTTAGTGTCTCAATATAGTTTTTGATGTAATGATCGCGGTCTGCGTCGGCAGTTTTGATGCTGTTGTGCACATTCACGCTTTCAACAACCGACCATCTGAAACCGCCTGCCTCAATAATATCCCTACGCTTTTTGATCTCATCAAGGGGCCATACTTCTCCGGTTGGGATATGGTGCAGCGCGTTTACTATCCCGGTAGCGCCTGTGTGGCTTATAGCAGCCAGTGTGGCCGCGTCATTAGGGCCGTACCAGCGAAAGGTTTGTTCTAAATCAGGTATCATGATCAACTAATATACTACGATGGTTTATACCTTACAAATAAACATTATTTGACGTTTTGTTTCACGAAAGTGTGAAACAAATGAAACAAGTGAAACAAGATTTTGAGTTAATATATTGACAATAAGCTATTTGCTAAAAACCGGTGAAACAAAATGAAACAAAGGATAAGTCAGTAAATTTATAGCTAAAAAGTTTATAAATAGCTGTATATAAGGTGCTTGTATTTTTGTAAATTTTTGAAACAAAAAAGGCGATGGATTTAATACCCATCGCCTTTTTCGTAAATGTTTATTTCTTACCAGAACAT
>JAQBOP010000312.1 GCA_028287975.1 Mucilaginibacter sp.
AGGCCTTGAGGTAGCCGTGCTTTTTCATCATCACCATAAATTTGGCGCAAATCATATTCTGCATCTTGAAGATGTCCCCGAGGGCGAACCCGCACTATGCGGTCGCATAATTTTAGAGGGCGAATACATTGAGCTTTTAACAACCGGCAAGCAGTCGACACCAAAGCTGAGTATGAATTTCCCGGCCCAGTATTTAGAAACCGCCTTTAACTGGGACGACCTGGTGTTGAACAGTTCAACCAAAAAACAAATAGCCGAACTGGAAAGCTGGGTAAACCATCACGACGAATTAATGGGCGAGTGGGGGATGCAGCGCCAGCTTAAACCCGGTTACCGTGCGTTGTTTTACGGCCCGCCGGGGACAGGGAAAACGCTCACCGCTTCGTTGCTGGGTAAGTACACCAACAAGCCTGTTTTCAGGATAGATCTTTCCATGATCGTGTCTAAATTTATTGGCGATACAGAGAAAAATCTTTCGCACCTGTTTGAGAAAGCCGAGAACAAAAACTGGATCTTGTTTTTTGATGAAGCCGACGCTCTTTTTGGCAAACGTACCAATGTAAAAGACGCGCATGATAAGTACGCCAACCAGGAGGCATCGTATCTGTTGCAACGCGTTGAGCAGCATGACGGGCTGGTAATACTGGCCACAAACTTTAAAAATAATATCGACGATGCTTTTATGCGCCGCTTTCAGTCGGTAGTGCATTTCCCGTTGCCAAATGCTGAAGAGCGGCACATTATCTGGAAAAAATCGTTCCCGCCCAAGGCCAAAATTAATGGCGACCTTAACCTTGAGCAGATCGCCCGTAAATATGAGCTAAGCGGATCGGGGATATTAAACGTAGTACAGTTTGCCTGCCTGCAAATGCTGTCGCGAAAAGCGCCGCATGTTACGCACGATATCGTGATTGAAGGTATTGAGCGGGAGTATCACAAAGAAAACCGGGTATGGTAAATAGAGTAATTAATTTTCATTATTTTGTAACATCAAAAGTAAAATACTGACTTCCGGCTTCTCCTTTGGCTGTTAAACCCTGAATAATGCCAATGTATTTTCCTGGTTGATCAGACGTGTAAAACTCGACGTTATCCTTGCCTTGTAAATCCGTTTTGACATTTGGTGACCAGTATAATACATTCCTAAAATCAGGCATCAGACTTTGATAAGCCTTTTCAGTGTCATATTGGGGCAAATAAAACTGACGTTGCAATTCAAGCCCGTCATAATCCATCACAACAGCATGTGGGTCTATTTCAGTTCCTCCCAGATCGCCTTTGTAAGTGGTGAAACTTAATATCCCTTCTTCGCCAGATGCACCATAATAATAGGTGTAGGGGATGTTTTCCATCTTGTATATTTTCAATGGGTCAAAAGAGAAAACTTTTTTCATGTTAAAAAATGGAACACCATCTAACAGTACCATTGGGTTATCGGGGCTTAAATATTCGGTGCCCATATGGATCATAATATGGGTGTCGTTTTTTGTATTCCTAACATTTACCTCACTAACATATTCGCGCAATACTTCATCAATTGTTGCAAAACGGGTATAGTTATCAAACAGGTAAGATTTATAAGGAGGCCCATAAAAAGCAGTGGTATCTATATCCGGTTCGTAAAATTGTCGTGCTTTTGTGGCGTTATAAATATTTTGTACCTGCATTTCACGACTTAGGCTTTTAAATGCCGGTTCCATAGCAGGTGTTACGGTAAACGACGGTAAGTCTAACTTAGCAAATTGTTCAGAAAAAGGGCTTTTAATATCGATATGGTAATTTGTATCAATTGTGGTATTGGTTTGAATCACAACTTCGCCCGGCCCATAAAAATCTTTCATATTAAAGATCAACCGGCCCAGCGAATCACTCGCAGAAGTGTACATCTGTACCCGTTTGCCGGGTATTGCCAAATAGCCGACTACATTTTGCATAGCTCTTCCTGTTATATTGTTAGTTATTTGAGCCGTTATAATCGGCCCGTTATGTTCAGGCAGAAAGCTAAATACGGGAGGTTTGCCTGTCAATATATCATTCCAGTCGAACCTTCGCCAGCCCTGCGTAAGCATCAGGTTGTCCACTGCTTCATTAGTTTCAGCATTGGTGTTCTGAAAATAATATGCAGGCGATTCGATGTAACCTTTAAGATCAGTACCTAACCATATTGAACTATTGATATCATCCAGAAATGGATGCTGTAATGAATCTAAACGATATACTGATAAGGAGAGATCAGCTACAACCGGATTGCCATTTTTCCCGGTGATATTTATGGCTACAGCTACTTTTTTTCGAGCCTCATATTGTTGTTGGCTGGCAGCAGTGTTGATAGTTAAGTTATTAAATGGCCGTTTAAAATATAAACGCTCTGCGACGGGCCTATGAGCATTATTGAAAATAGTAAGGTGTGAAATGCCGTCCCCAAGCTTTTCCTTAGCTATATTAAAATGGGCTACTCCATTGTCGGTCATAGTAGTCTCAACCAACTTTACCGCATTATGAGTATGGGCAAATAAATATATATTTTCGGCTGGTTGATTGGTGTTTACCGTAACAGATAAAAGATCACTACCATTGTCTTTAACAGCCATTACATAACCATTATCATTAATTTCAGGCAAACTTTTTTGAAGGGTTTTGCCGGCTATTTTAATAACTGCTCTATAGTTTTTGCCTTTATCAGCTTTGAATGAGAAATGCCCTATTCCAAATTTTAATGGTTTAAATTTCACAATCGTATCATTTTGCTGGTCAATTATAGCTCCGTCAAATGTCAAGCCCTTACCCCAGCGATCTGCGGCCTTAAACGCAACAACGCTGGTGATACCATTGACCAGGTTACCGCCTTCAGGAAAAAACTGAACATCATATTCGGGTATAGATGTAGTAGTCGGTTTTTCGGGAGATTTTAAAGGATTTATAATCGTAAGCTGTTTATTATAATAATAATCGACACTGAAATTTTTCATCCAGGATGTATAAGCCCGTAATAAAAAATTCCCTGAAGACAGCGTAATAGGCAGATAGAGTGAACCACTACCAGTTCCATTTTTCATCAAGATCTTTTCCTGCAATACCGGCCTGTGATCATGGTCTAAAATCTCAATATAAGATACCTTGCTAAAGTCAAGTGGCATATGAGTTATACCGTCAACATTGTAAATCTTAAACCACATTATTTCACCCGCTGTGTAGGTGTTTTTATCGGTATGCACAAAAAGTTTCTCCTGTAATAAGTTTGAGTTGTATTGGGCAAAACTTTTTTGTATGTCGGGTAAAGCCTGCGCAAATAGTTTTACCATTGACATAACGGTGATAAAAAAGACAAGGCAAATAGTTTTAGTTATTTTTCTCATTGCCAAAAACTTGGTTTTGTTATACTTCCTCTTAAAGTGCAATCCACACAAATGGGCGAACTGGCTAAATAACCCTGCCCATGCGAAGGTGAATTGATCTTAGTTATCGGTAAAAAAACACCGCTGCCCTTAATCATCTGGTCTACCTGGTTGACATGCTTCGTGCCTATTACTATGTCCTGGAAGATGCTGTCGGCTTCACAATCGTAAGGATACGTAGCTTTCCAGCTTTGGGGAAGCACTTCGTTTTTAACAAATATTCTTTTTGATTGAACGGTAGAGGCGCTTATATAACCTACTACATTTTCTGTAGGATCTGTAGTGCAATGTATATTACCTGTTATTTCTGACGGTTGCGCGTCAAATATGCTCCCCAACTGTTCTGTGTTCTTTTTTAGATTTTGCCAGAAATTAAAAGCATCACTGGTAAGTGCGTACTGATATACCAATACGCTGTACTCAATTTCGATCTTTTCTGACGTAGAAGGTATAAATGCGACAGGGGCCTGTGCAATAACATCCTGCGTCAGCTTGGCTGATGAGCCAAGTAAGACATTAGCTGAATTAGCGCTTGAATAGCAATAATAAACTTGTTTATCAGGCGGCCTTGGTTGTATGTCGTTGTTTATTACATAATAGGTTGATTCGTATTTGGAATGAAACTCCCATGTTTCAACATAATCCCAACGATAATACCTGGTATTGTTAGCGGCATCATGCGTATTAAGATTAATTTGCAAACCATTACTTTTTATACTGTAACCGAGGGCATCAATTGCGGGTGTTAGCTTAACTTCGACATAATCTGAAACGTAATCTTTGCTATCGGCAGTGATAATATGGAGCCGGTATTTTTGGCTGTTGTTTAAGTTTAACGCGGCTGTGTATGTTCCCTTTGCATTGGCCGATAATTTGTAACTTGACTTGTCTGTTCCTTCAACAGTCACCTGCGCGTTATTAACCGGGGCAGTTACAGCAGTATCCAGCCGTACGATGCGGCTTAGTTTAAATCTTGTCGAATCGTTTCCCGGGTTGATAAAACCTTCGACGACTAACTCGTTAGTTTTATATTTTGCTAACGATGGCGCATACGGTTTCTTACAGCCTGCAATAAAGATTATTACTGTAATCACAAATATCATTTTATCTATCCTTGTCTTCATAACCATCATTTTTAAAAACGAATATTATAATTCACAAACGGTATTGGCTTGGCAAATATGGAAAGCTTATACCCATTAATAGCGCCGCCCTGTTCGGTAAAATAAGTTGAGTAGGCATTTGCCCTTCCGGTTAAATTATAGACACCAATGCTCCATGAATTATGTGTAAGCTGGTGTACTTTATGATTGCCCTCGATGTTGAACGAGAAATCCGAACGGAAATAATCAGGGATGCGGTCGGCATTCCTGTCGCCATAATACACCCTCTCTGCTCCGCCATAATAGTATTTACCTATAGGTAAAGTTATAGGGCGGCCTGTACTGTAAACTACATTTAATGAGATACTGTAACGATGTGTGAAACGATAGTTTCCGGTAAGGTTAAAGCTATGCGGCTTGTCATAGTTTGCGGGATAATAGTTACCGCCGTTAATCAGTTCGCCGGCGTTTGGATCATCTTGTTTTAAAAAGGTACGCGAATAAGTATAACTCATCCAGCCGTTTAATTGTCCCTCAGTTTTTTTAATGAGAAATTCAATACCGTATGCTTTACCACGAGTATTAAGTACATCTTCTGCAATATGATCATTTAATAATAATACCGCTCCGCTTTTATAATCCAGGTAATCTTTAATGCGCTTATAGTATACCTCTAAAGATGTTTCAATAGTATTGGATTTGGCATTTTTATAGATCCCAAATGATACCTGGTCTCCGGATTGCGGCTTTATATTGGGATCGCTTAATTTATAAACATCAGTAGGAGATATGGCTGTTGTATTTGAAAGTAGATGGAGGTATTGGTGTATGGTATTATAACTGGCTTTTAAAGAGAAATCGCCGGTTAAATTATATCGCAGCGATGCTCTTATCTCCGGGCTTTGATAAGTTTTAATGATATGATTCTTTGCATAGGTAATACTATCTATAATGTTGGTGCTTTCCCTGGGTAAATTTGGTGCGTATTGGTCAACGGTTTGCGGCCCCAGGTAATTGTAAATAGAGTATCTTACCCCAAAATCAAAAGTAAGATCTGGTGTCAAGTCGTATTTATCGCCAATATACAGTGCGCTCTCTAAAGCCTGCTCGGCCGGCACAACATCAGGCGCTATTAACGATTGATCGTTATACGGCTCAAAATTACCTGAATGCAACTTGTAATACGTTGAACTTAAGCCAAAATTAACCGTGTTTTTTCTGTTAAGGTAATAAGTAAAATCAGCCTTAAAATTTGATTGGTTGATATTATAGTTAAGATTATAACCATTAACCGGAATAGCATCACTTGAAATTTGGTATTGATATCTGTCATATCCGGCTATTAATACGCTAAAAAGTTTATCATTGAAATTATGCTTCCATTTTATGTTGGCATTTTTATTTCCGTAACTATAAGTGGTGTCGCTATTTAATCTAAATGAATCGTGGCTAAGATAAGTAGTTAGATAAAGGTTGTTTTTTTCATCTATTTGATGGCTAATATTAAAATTAATATCATAGAATGATGCGCCGCTATGTTTATACTCTTCCGGTAAAAGGCTTAACAGCCAGTTTGAATATGAGGTACGTGCACCCAAAATAAATGACGTTTTATCTTTGTTTATTGGCCCCTCAACATTTAGCCTGCTTGTTAATAAACCAATGCCGGCTGTGCCTGTAAACTTTTTCTTATTTCCTTCCCGGTCGGTAACATCCAAAACAGAAGCTAAACGGCCACCATATTTTACAGGTATGCTGCTTTTATAAAGTTCAACCTCCTTTACAATGTCAGGGTCAAAAGCAGAAAAGAAGCCGAAGAAGTGTGACGGGTTATAAATGGTAGCGTCATTTAGTAATATTAGATTTTGATCAGCCGAACCACCCCGCACATTAAAGCCTGTTGTCGCTTCGCCTACCGATTGTACTCCCGGTAGGGTCAAAACGACACGAAGGATATCGGCCTCGCCAAAAACTGCAGGCACTTGTTTAATGCTCCGTATGTCCAGTTTGTTTACACCCATTTCTGTACTACGTACGTTTGCTACTTTATCCTCTGATATTTTTACCTCTTTTAAGGAGGTGATCTGCTCTTGCATTTCGATATTTAACCGGCCGTCACTGTACAAAATCACCTGCCTTTTGGTATCGCGCATACCAATGCCATGTATAATAAGTGTTTGTCTTCCACGGGG